>JBGSQM010000017.1:0-9877 GCA_041738035.1 Cellulophaga sp. | reverse complement strand
GTTCTTGTTTCTTCGGCTAAAAACATTAATCTGGTTTGACGCCCTTTTTTTATAGGTAGAAAACCTTCAAAAACAAACTTATCGTTGGGCAAACCACTATTGACCAAAGCTGGCACAAAAGCCGTTGCACCCGGCAAACAGTCAACTTCTATCTTATTTTCAACACAGGCACGAGTCAATAAAAATCCTGGATCGGAAATAGCTGGCGTACCGGCATCGGAAATTAAAGCGATGGTTTCGCCTGCAAGTAATCGTTTTATAATATTATCTACGGTTTTATGCTCATTGTGCATGTGGTGACTTTGCATGTGGGTGCTTACCTCAAGATGTTGTAAAAGTTTGCCACTGGTTCGGGTATCTTCCGCAAGAATTAAATCTACTTCTTTTAAAACGCGAATAGCCCTAAGCGTAATGTCTTCAAGATTGCCTATCGGTGTCGGAACAATATATAATTTACCCATTTATTAAACTTACTATACAAACTTCGTTTTATAATTAATCGATAGGTTAAGAAGCAAACCCCGCAAAAAAGCAGGGTTAATTAAACCTACTAATTTGGCTGAGCATAAAAAATGCTTACCAAAATAGAGTCTCATTAAAAATGCCAGAAGTATGTTTAATTACTTCTGGCAAAACTATCAATTTATTCGCTCAATTTAAGAAAACTTACGAGCAATAAGTTCTATAAACCTTGTTTCATATTCTTCTTTACCTGCCCAGTTTTTATAATCCGGTTTTACCATATTTACGATAAAAGCAACTGAACGTTCCTCCGTGTTAATAGTGCTTAACTGAGAAATTACCCGATTATAATCTTCCATGTTGTTATTGAACAAATGCTTCACGAAAGCTAATTTATCGTTTAAACCTACTCTAAATTCTTTTTGAAAATTTTCATTGATTGATTTTTTTATTTCCGAAGAATTAATTTTAGCCTTATCTACAGGCATAAACAAATCTTTATCATTCTTTATTAAAGCAGGCTTTGCCAAAAAATCCGCAAAAACATCATCGGAGTCTTCCATAAAGGGCATTTCAGATACCATATCTTTTATAGTATCCATTCCAGGAATAATGATATCTTCTTCGTGCGGATTACTTTCTGGTACCTTTTTATTTTCATTCATAACCGCATTTGCCAATTCCTCAAATTTGGCGGCAATAGCGTTTTTTGATACATCAACTTCTAAATCGCTTAGCTCTTCTTCGATAAATTTTAATACGGCCAATTTTTCATACAACTCTCTTGAGGCGTCATATAACTGAGTAATCTCGTTCATATCGTCAGCAGTTATAATCTTTGTGGCAATTTTAATGAGTTTCTTTTTTAATTCTTTTTTCATCTCTTGCAATATTTAAAATACCTTTTGTTTTCAACATTAATGATAAAAATAATTACTTTTTACCTTATTAAAGACCATCATTCTTTCGTAATTTTAATGCTTTTATTTAATCAAAACGAAAAACGTATTACTTTCGTCTAAAAATACAAAATGTTTCTCGAAAATACTGTTAACCCTAAAGAACAATTTGGCTGGATCGAAGTTATCTGCGGCTCCATGTTTTCTGGTAAAACGGAGGAACTGATCAGACGGCTCAAAAGAGCGCAGTTCGCCAAGCAAAAAGTGGAAATTTTTAAACCTCAGATCGACAAACGTTATAATGAAGAAATGGTGGTCTCGCATGATGCTAATGAAATACGTTCAACACCTGTGCCTACTGCTGCAAGCATTAGATTATTAGCAGAAGGTTGTGATGTAGTAGGTATTGATGAAGCCCAATTTTTTGATGATGAAATTGTGGCTGTTTGCAATGATTTGGCTAATAAAGGTATTCGTGTTTTGGTTGCGGGCTTAGATATGGATTTTAAAGGGAATCCCTTTGGGCCTATGCCAGCATTAATGGCAACCGCCGAATATGTAACTAAAGTTCACGCTATTTGCACGCGCTCTGGAAACCTAGCCAACTATAGTTTTAGAAAGTCTGCCAGCGATCAATTGGTGCTTTTAGGAGAAACTGAAGCTTACGAACCTTTAAGCAGAGGATCTTTTTATAAGGCTATGCTTCGAGAAAAAGTTAAAGAAATCGAGGTAGCAGCTGAACAGGTAAATGGCCAAAAAAAAGATACAAATGCCTAAAGCAAAAGAAACTGTCCTAGAGATTAATTTAAATGCTTTAGCACACAATTACCAGTATTTACGAAGCAAATTAAAGCCCGAAACTAAATTTATGGGAGTGGTAAAAGCATTTGCTTATGGAAGCGATGCTGTTAAAATATCGAAGAAATTGGCTAGTTTAGGTATCGATTATTTAACGATTGCCTACGCCGAAGAAGGAGTTGCCCTTCGAAATGCGGGAATTAAAGTCCCCATTTTGGTCTTACATTCCCAAGTGGTAAGTTTTGATACGATTATTGAACGTTGTTTAGAACCCAGTATCTATTCCAAAAGAATTTTGACTGAGTTTATTGCCACGGCTAAAAAACACCATCAAAAAAATTATCCTATTCATTTAAAATTTAATACCGGTTTAAATAGATTGGGTTTCAATGAAAATGATGTAGAAGAAGTCTTGAAAATCATCAAAGAAACTGATGCTATAAAAATCGCCTCCATATTTTCGCATTTGGCTGCTTCCGAAGATTTGAATGAAAGAGAATTTACAAAAAATCAAATCGATAGTTTTACTAGAATAGCACAAAAAGTTGACGAAAATTTAAGTTATACTCCTTTTAAACATCTTGCAAATACCTCAGGAATTTTAAATTACCCAGAAGCCCATTTTGATTTGGTCAGGAGTGGAATAGGTTTATACGGCTTTGGAAACGAAGCACAATACGATGATAAACTAATACCAATTGCCACCTTAAAGACCAATATTTCTCAAATTCACCATATTGAAGCCAACCAAAGTGTAGGTTATAACAGAGCCTACAAAGCAGAAAAAAATATAATTACGGCAACCTTACCGCTTGGCCATGCAGATGGTATTAGTAGAATTTATGGAAACGGAAAAGGTATTGTTCATATTCATGATAAACCTGCTCCCATTATAGGCAATACTTGTATGGATATGATTATGGTTGATATTTCAGGGATTGATTGCCAAGAAGGCGATGAAGTAATTGTTTTTGGACCAGATGCAAAGGCAAATATCTTTGCAGAGCAGGCTAACACTATCTCGTATGAATTAATTACAAGCATATCTCAAAGGGTTAAAAGAATTTTTATTGACTAAGAAAAAAAATTAATAGTATTTTAATATGAATCCTTTTTTTTCTACATTGTGGCGGAAAAACCATAACTAAAAACACTAAATCATGTTAAAAGAATTTAAAGAATTTGCAGTAAAAGGCAGTCTCGTTGACATTGCCGTAGCTTTCGTCATGGGTGCCGCCTTTAATAAAGTAGTAGCGTCATTTACAGGAGGAATAGTATCGCCTTTAATTGGTTTGCTCTTTAAAGCGGACTTTAAGGATTTAAAATATATCATTGAATCTGGAACTATAAGTGATACAGGCGAAATAATAGGGGAAGTAGCTATTCTATATGGTGACTTTTTAACTAATATTATCGATTTTGTTATTGTAGCCTTTGTTATGTTTATGATTATTAAAGCAGTAAATAATCTTAAAAGACCAGAAGCACCAACTGCACCTGCAGGACCTTCACAAGAAGAACTTTTAGCTGAAATCAGAGATTTGTTAAAAAAATAAAAGTATTTCTATTCTCAAAATGAGAATAAAACCGCTGCACTGCAGTATTCATTTTAAAGCCGTCAACGACATTTCGCTGTGTTCTTGACGGTTTTTTTAGTGAAATCCAATTTGGACAAAGAAGCATTGCGCGGACAAAACTCATGGTTTCGGTAACCACGCCCAAGGGGAATATCATGAAAAAATCTCGAATTAGAAACTTAGCTTTGAAAAGCATTAAATACTATGACACGATAGCTAGCTCTAACTGAACATGCAGATAAACTACTATTCCAAATCTGTTAAAATTTTTTGGGCATTAAGCTGAGAAAGAGGTTTGTCAAAAAAATCTTGAATTAAAGAATGACTTTTAGCCTTTTCGCGATCACTACTATTCCTGAAGGCGGAAAGAACATAGATTTTAATACAAACTTCTGGCTGAAGATAGTTTTTTAGTTTCTCCAGAAAACCCCATCCATCAACCTCTGGCATTACCAAATCTAGCACTATGGTCATCTGAAATTTTTTAGAATTTATATCATTTTTTATGGCTTCTAAAGCGTCCGTTGCATTATCAAAAGTAATAACATCAAAGGCAATATTTATTTTTTTAATGGCGTATAACGTGGCAAATTGTGAAACCAAATCATCATCTATAATATAAATCTTGTGCTGCATTTGTATGATTATTACCCACAATAGTAAGCATATTTAAAATAATATTGATTATTTTTTATGTTATAAATATAACATTTTGTTATATTTTAATTATTCACACTTGGTTCTCTTGGTATATAAATACCATTCCAGTACATTTGTAGTTCAAATTTATAAAATATGAAAGTAGCAGTGGTAGGTGCAACAGGTATGGTGGGCGAAGTGATGCTTAAAGTATTGGCAGAACGTAATTTCCCCATTACAGAATTAATATTGGTAGCCTCAGAACGTTCTGTAGGTAAAAAAATGATATATAAAGATCAGGAATATACCGTGATAGGCTTAGCAGATGCTGTAGCAGCAAAACCAGAAATAGCGATTTTTTCAGCGGGCGGCGATACCTCAACGGAATGGGCGCCAAAATTTGCGGAAGCAGGCACAACAGTTATCGATAATTCATCGGCATGGCGCATGGATGCTACCAAAAAATTAATTGTTCCTGAAATTAACGCCCATATTTTAACAAAAGACGATAAAATTATTGCAAATCCAAATTGTTCTACTATCCAAATGGTATTGGTGTTAGCACCACTACACAAAAAATATAAAATGAAAAGGGTGGTAGTTTCTACCTACCAATCTGTTTCTGGCACTGGATTAAAAGCGGTTCAACAATTAGAGAATGAAATTGCAGGCATTCAAGGCGAAATGGCGTACAATTACCCTATTAGTAGAAACGCTATACCCCATTGCGATATTTTTTTAGAAAATGGCTACACCAAAGAAGAAATGAAGCTGGCACGCGAGCCACAAAAGATATTTGATGATAGCACTTTTTCAATTACCGCTACTGCCGTTCGCATTCCGACTTCTGGTGGGCATTCCGAATCGGTCAATGTGGAGTTTGAATATGACTTTGATTTAGCTGATGTTCGGAAACTTTTAAACGAAGCACCTGGTGTTGTTGTTCAGGATAACACGCTTACAAACACTTATCCTATGCCTATTTATGCGCACGATAAAGATGATGTTTTTGTTGGTCGTATTCGTAGAGATGAAACCCAAAGAAATACGTTAAATATGTGGATTGTTGCAGATAATCTCAGAAAAGGCGCTGCCACTAACGCCATACAAATTGGAGAATATTTAATCGCCAATAAGCTAGTTTAAAAAAATTAAGAAGAAATTTCTTGAAACCTGTTAAAACCTTTGTAATAACCATATTATAAAGGTTTTTTCTTGTATTTTTAGAGCGACTAAAACCCTTAAAATGAAAAAACTAACAATTATGTCACTTGCAGCACTTACCATTGCAAGCTGTGAAACAACTCCGAAAAATGAAAAAATCGCTGTGAATTATCCCATTACTACAAAGGTTGATACCATTGACACCTATTTTAACACCAAAGTAAATGATCCTTTTCGTTGGCTTGAAGACGATAGAAGCCTAGAAACTGAGGCTTGGGTAAAAGCACAAAATAAGGTTACTTACGGCTATCTGGATAATATTCCCTTTAGAGCCGACCTTAAAAAAAGACTCGAAAAATTATGGAATTATGAAAAATTAGGTTCGCCCTATAAAGAAGGTGATTTTACTTATTTTTCTAAAAACGATGGACTTCAAAATCAATCTGTAATCTATCGTAAAAAAGGCGATGAGGGTACTGCGGAAACTTTCCTTGATCCGAATACATTTTCAAAAGATGGCACCACTTCTTTAGCAGGATTAAGTTTTTCTAAAGATGGTTCCATGGCTGCCTATTCAATTTCTGAAGGTGGGAGCGACTGGCGAAAAGTGATTGTTTTAAATGCTGTTACCAATGAAATTATGGAAGATACCCTTGTGGATGTAAAATTTTCTGGGGTTTCATGGAAAGATATTGATGGATTTTACTATTCTAGCTATGACAAACCAAAAGGTAGCGAGCTTTCTGCTAAAACAGACCAGCATAAACTTTACTACCATAAACTGGGTACTTCTCAAAAAAATGACGAATTAATCTACGGAGGTATAGCTGCCGAAAAACACCGTTATGTTATGGGTGGCGTCACCGAAGACGGCCGTTATTTAATCTTGTCTATGAGTACTTCTACCTCAGGAAATAAACTTTTAATAAGAGATTTAACCGATCCAAATGCACTTTTCGTCACCATTTTAGATGATACCTCAACAGATAGTAATGTCATTGACAACGTTGGGTCCAAGCTGTTTATCATGACCAATAAAAATGCCCCTAACCAAAAAGTGGTAACCGTTGATGCCGAAAATCCCACTCCTGAAAATTGGGTCGATTTTATTCCAGAAACTGAGAACGTACTTTCCATTGGTGCCGGCGGCGGCTATTTTTTCGCTGAATATATGGTAGATGCTATTTCTAAAGTTTTTCAGTATGATTATAATGGAAAATTGGTGCGCGAAGTAAAACTACCTGGCGTTGGATCTGCTGGTGGTTTTGGTGGTAAAAAAGAAGATAAAGAATTTTATTTTTCATTTACCAATTATAATACGCCTGGTTCATCGTACAAATACAATGTAGAAACTGGGGAGTATGTGCAATATTGGAAACCAGAAATAGATTTTAATTCAGCTGATTACGAATCTAAACAAGTGTTTTATACCTCAAAAGATGGCACTAAAGTTCCTATGATTATTACTTACAAAAAAGGTATGGAGCTTAACGGTAAAAATCCAACTATTTTATATGGTTACGGTGGTTTCAATATCAGCTTAACACCTTCTTTTAGTATTACTAACGCTATTTGGATGGAACAAGGCGGCATTTATGCCGTTCCTAACCTTCGTGGTGGTGGTGAATATGGTAAAAAATGGCATGACGCAGGTACCAAAATGCAAAAACAAAATGTATTTGATGATTTTATTGCGGCTGCGGAATATCTTATCAAAGAAAAATATACTTCCTCTGATCATTTAGCGATTAAGGGTGGTTCAAACGGTGGCTTATTGGTGGGTGCAACAATGACCCAACGCCCAGATTTAATGAAAGTGGCCTTACCTGCGGTGGGCGTTTTAGACATGTTACGTTACCATACCTTTACCGCTGGCGCTGGTTGGGCTTACGATTACGGAACGGCGGAAGACAGTAAAGAAATGTTCGAGTACATAAAAGCTTATTCGCCTGTGCATAATATAAAAGAAGGCGTGGCGTATCCAGCAACTATGGTTACCACAGGTGATCACGATGATAGAGTGGTGCCCGCACATAGTTTTAAATTTGCTGCGGCGCTTCAGGAAAAACAAACAGGAGACAACCCAACCCTTATCAGAATTGATGTAAATGCTGGTCATGGTGCCGGAAAATCAACCGAAGCGATGATTAATGAACAAGTAGATGTTATGGCATTTACCCTATTTAATATGGGTTATAAGGCATTGCCAAACCAAGCAGTTTTAAAAGAGTTTAAAGAATAAAAGTTTACAAGTAATACTTATTTTAATCAAAAATCCGTTTCGTTGAGAAACGGATTTTTTTATGCTAACTTTACAGCTCTTATTGCGGTATAGATGTTACACGTTTCAGACCTTTCTTTTTCTTACGATACTTCTCCTATTCTTTCTAATATCAATTTTAAGGCAGAAAAAGGAGCACATATTTCTATTATTGGTGAAAGTGGTTGTGGTAAAAGTACCTTGTTAAAATTATTCTACGGAATTCTTCAACCCAATGCTGGTGACATTTTTTGGGAAGAACATAAAATTTTAGGACCAGATTTTAAATTGGTACCTGGAGAATCATTTTTAAAATATTTATCTCAGGATTTTGATTTGATGCCCTTTATTTCGGTAGCAGAAAATGTAAGTCAGTTTTTATCTGTTTTTTATCCTGAAGAACTAAAAGAGCGAACCGACGAGCTCTTAGAAATGATACAAATGACGGAATTTGCCCAAACCAAAGTAAAATATTTAAGCGGTGGACAACAACAAAGAGTGGCTTTAGCAAGAGTTTTAGCGCAGAAACCTGAATTATTGCTATTAGATGAACCTTTTAGCCACATTGATAATGCCCGGAAAAACAATTTAAGAAGAAACCTTTTCAACTACCTTAAAAAAGAAAATATCACTTGTATTGTTGCTTCCCATGACACGAATGATATTTTATCTTTTGCCGATGAAATTATTGTCCTAAAAAATCAAAATATTGTTGCCAAAGGAACTCCTGAAAATTTATATCATTTTCCCAAAAGTAAGTATGTTGCTTCGCTATTTGGGGATGTTAATGAAATTCCTATTGCCCAACTGAAATCTTACGCTACCATTGAAAAATCTGTTTTAATATATCCCTCTGAATTTGAAATTTCTAAGAAAAACGGACTTAAAGTGATCGTGAAAAAATCATATTTTAAAGGTGCATATTATTTAATTGAAGCACATATAAATGATAGGGAAACCATCCTTTTTAATTCAGAAAAACCTTTTGAACTTGATGATGTAGTTTATTTAAACGTTGCCTTAGAAATTATAAATAATAGAATTAAGCAGTAGCGAAAATGAACAAAGATAACATCATTCAAGAACTGCAATTCAAAGCAGTACGCAGCAGCGGTGCAGGTGGTCAACATGTAAATAAAGTTTCCACGAAAATAGAACTTGTTTTTGATGTTTGTAATTCCAAAAGTTTAGACGGCGCTGAGAAAGAAAAAGTATATTTAAAATTAAAAAATAGACTTACCAAAGATCGGGTTTTGTTATTGCAATGTGATGAAAGTAGGAGTCAGTTTAAAAATAAAGAGCTTGCCATAAAACGATTTCTAAAATTTATTGAATATGCCCTAAAAGAGCCCAAAAAACGCAAAGCCACAAAACCGACTAAATCCGCCATCGAAAAACGTTTAAAAGGGAAAAAGAAGGCCGCAGAGAAAAAAGTAAATCGGAATAAGCCTGATTGGTAATTTTAGTTATAAATCTCGTAAACAAATAATATTGTTTATTTTTATGCCATCAACTGGTTTAATTATCATCAAATACAATGAAGGATACTGTGAATTTACTATTTTTAGCTACTGTAATTCTATTTTCTTCTTGCAAAAAAAAGAAAGCAGAAGGCTCTTTGGATATTCTTAACTGGAAAAATAATGTAATTACCCAGAAACTACCAGATAGCTTACTCAATGGCAGTTCTTATTTGTCTGTTTATTCGCAAATTTATAGTGAAACCGAGCATGTAACACATGATTTAACGGCAACCATCAGCGTCAGAAATACGAGCAGAACAGATACTATCTTTATTACCGGCGCCGATTATTTTAATACCAAAGGAGATTTTATCAAAAATTATATCGATAAAACTATTTATTTAAAACCTTTAGAAACAGCAGCTATCGTCATCAATGAAAAAGATAAAGAAGGCGGTACCGGCGCTAATTTTGTTTTTGATTGGAAAACCAAAAAAAATACTCCTGAACCCCTTTTTGAAGGCGTAATGATTTCTACTTCCGGCTCACAAGGCCTTTCTTTTACTACCCAAGGCAAAAAAATAGAGTAGTAAACACTAGTGTTTGCTTATATTT
>JBGSQM010000006.1:0-43807 GCA_041738035.1 Cellulophaga sp. | reverse complement strand
ATCCCGAGAAATGAAAGTCTTGAGCACCCAGAAATAGCAGGACTTTTCCCTTGTGGAGAAGGTGGTGGCTACGCTGGTGGTATCGTTTCTGCTGCTATGGACGGCGAACGTTGCGCGGAAGCGGCTTGTTTGTAGTTGGGTACGGTTGGCTATGAGACCGAAATTTAAATGCTACGAAATTTATAGTTTATAGTTTTGAAACTTTAAGGCTTTACAATCGAAAATCTACAATAGTCCATTTTTAGCAGCCATAATTTAACAAAACTCAAAAGTTATACGCATCAAAAATGATGAACTTTAACATTCTGCGATATTTTTTTTACAATGTAAGCACCCCAAAATTTCAATTAAACAATAATATTGATCACCGCTGTGCCGGCAAGTACATTTTGTTTTATAGAGGCCACTGTTTTTATTAAAGCCTCTACTAGCGACTTATAACAATCTGATTTTCGTAAATACCGATTGGCGCCTAAGCTAAGTAATTTTTCAATTCGGTCTAGATCGAACTCCGTAGAATAGATGATTACAGGAATATTTTCAAATTCTATATTTTTTCTAATATTTATCAAGCACTCTTTCCCATCCATTTAGGGAATGTACAAATCCAAAAATATCGCATCAGGTTTATTGGGATTTAAATTTAACAGGCTTAAACGGTCTAATAATTCCATGGTTTATTTAGACTTCAATATTATCTAAAACTTAATCGTTAACGAAATAGCAATTTCCATATCGCATCTTTTTACAACTTTGATTCGCAATACATATTAAGGAATCACATCCATTTGGAACTCCACTCCAATTTGTTAAGAATCCCTTTTCTTATAAATCTCTAAGCAAATTCTTTTCAACATCAATAATACCATCTTTTGTGATATTATATTTAGACATCAACTGATTAATACTTTCGTCATATTTCATAATTTTAAATTTATCGATGGCTTAGACTTTAATTTTTCTACCTGAATAGCTCTGAATGTGAGCCTATTCTGATTAATGTGATAATGTTTGGAGCTTCAACTTGATACCATATTATTAATAAATCTGGTCTTACGTGGCACTCCCAATTGTTTTTGTAGTTGCCCTTTAATTTATGGGGCTTCATTTCTTTAGGGATACCTAAAACACCTTTTTCTTTTAACAACTTCAAAACGGCTGTGGTAAGCTCTTTATCACTAGGTGTTTTTACTATTTTCTTTAAATCTTTTTTGAACTTCGTAGTGATTACAAGTTTGTACATTTTTATTTATCATAGTGAATCCATAAAAGAATCAATATCTATTATTTCTTCAAGTTTTTTACCACTCATAACCTCTGCTATGGCTAGTTTAGTTTCTTCATTCGGAATTTTACCCACATCTTTTAATAATAGAATTTCAATGTAATTATTGAGAGTTCTTTTTTGGGCATCCGCCTTTTCTTTTACTAGTGCCAATAGTTCTTCATCGAATCTAAAGGCTGTTTGTTTAATTTTCGTTTTTGTCGTCATAACTTCTGTTTTAGCCTTATATATTATTGCCGTTTATTATTCAGCTTATTTATGGCTTTCATTATTTTGCTTTATTGACTTTACAAATATACTAAAAATTATAACAGTGTGTTATTTTTAAATAACATAATGTTATTTGTAATTAATTTAATGGACGTTATCAATTAATATTCTTTATTTTTGAGCTTTATGATAAGGTCTTAATCTTCCCTATCGTCATCCACGAGATAAATACAAATTGGTTTATTGCCCATGATTTTCATTTTGAGGTATTTTTTTATTTTTAGTTACTACATCAAGCCATTTTTATTTTATTTTAATATTCTAAATTAGATGTATTTCGTTGCTGGCTAGCACTTCATCAAAATATATTTTAATCCAAAAAAAACTTAGAATCGTTTTTCTTTGGATTTATTAAAAAACATTTGTCAAAAATTAAAAGGATAGAGGACTTTCAAAATCTTTAATTCTCATTCCTATTTAGATAGCTGTCCTAAAGGAATTGAAACTAGAAAAACCTTTTTTTTATCAAAATCTAAACAGAAACCTTATTTTCAAGATCTTTACCTTCATTAAAAGCCTCCAAATTCTCAAAAGTGGTTCTCATCATATTTTCTAAGGCTGTTTTGGTTAAAAAAGCTTGATGCGCAGTAACCACCACATTATCCATGGCTATAAGTGCGATCAACAATTCATCTTTATCTTCGTCTTTAGAATGGTCTTCGTAAAACATTTCTCCTTCGTTTTCATAAACATCCATGCCAAAACCAGCTATTTTTTTCTCTTGTAGCGCTTTAAAAACCTGTTTTGTATTAACCAAACCGCCGCGACCTGTGTTGATCAATATGGCTGATTTTTTCATGTAATTTAAATCTTCTTCAGTAATAAAATGATGAGTTTCTTTGTTTAGAGGAAGATTAAGTGATATGATATCGCATTCCTTTAAGAGTGTTTTTTTATCTACATAGTTCGCCCATGATCTGTTACTAAGCTCAGGATTTTTTTCAACATCAAATAAATATATACTCGCGCCGAAACCTTGAAATAGATTGGCTAGCACCTCGCCTATGTCGCCAGTACCGCAGATACCTACTTTTTTATCATGTATTTCCAAGCCCACTTGTCCACTTAAATCAAAATTATAATCTTTTATCCTGTCAAAAGAACGCTTAAGTTTTCGGAAAATAGCTAAGGTTAAGGCAATACAATGCTCAGCAATGGCGTGGGGTGAATATTCTGGCACGTTGGTAATTTTAATGCCCAATTTATCAGCAGCTTTTAAATCGATATGATTTATTCCCGCAGAACGAGTAGTAATAAGCCCAATATCTAAATCAGCCAACTGCTGTAGTATTTCTTTGTCTATTTTATCAGATGAGAATACGCTAACAGCAGTGCAACCCTTAGCTTTCTTAACGGATTCTTTATTCAAAGGTTTTTCTATCAATAGCGTTTCATGATTTTGGGTGTTCGCTTCCTTTAAATATTTCATTTCAAAAGACCGACAACTGTAGATGGCAATTTTCATTTTTTATTTATTTTGAACTAAATAAGCATAATTAAATATCAAATTATAACTCAAAAACAAAAATGATTAATGCAATAAATCAAAACCTTTATTAAAGCTACAAAATACTGTAATTTAGATCTTTAAGTTACTATACCAAAAAAAGAATAGTATTTTTCTGAAAATTTATTTGGCTATTTTTTGGTTTAAAAACTCCGCTTCTGGGTATTTATATTATAACATTTGTTGTTGGCGGTTAAGGGAGTAGTTTATGTTGAGGGTAATAAAACTACCCCAAGTTTTATTGACCGCCTTCAACATTTAAATTAATCAAAAACGCTTGTGTTCATTTTTAGATAAATTTTAGCTCTTCAATGAACAAGGACTTTAATACAATATAACCAAGCTGAAAATTTAAGCTACTATTAACTCTAAAGGTATTCGTTGAACTCTTTTAAATCTTTTTGATGCGTGTCCTACTTTGATAAAGTTAAAATTATTTTTGTGATTAAATAGAACATAATTTGTTCACTATTTAGTAATTATTGACGTTTGGAAATACGATGTTAACTACCTAATGATGAAGCTTTTATTGATTAATAAGTTTGTATAAAGAATAGTAAACAGCATCCGTTAACGTGCTAAAACACATTAAACCTCAGGCAAATAATAGTTGGCTCAATAAACAGGGTTGTTATTCGTAATTCCTGCTAAGATGGCTTTATGCAATAACTCCTTTAGTTTTGTAAAAGAACTTGGCTTTGGAAGATAACCGTTGGCTCCATTTTTATAAGCTTCTTTTATATCAGACGGAAGCGATGAGGTAGAATAGATAGTTACAAACGGATTGTTAGTTCCCGTAAATTCTCGCAATTTTTTTAAACAGTCCATGCCAGAAAGTATTGGCATGTTTAAATCTAAAAATATATGAGTTCCAAAATAATGGTCTGCCTGTGAAATATAATCAAGCAGTTTTAAACCATCTTCAAACAACAAAATACTGGCGTCTAGCTGTAATTCTTCGAATGCTTCAGCAAAAAATTGACGATCATCCTCATCGTCATCTACAAGTATGATTTTTATTTTTTGAGTGCCCATGAACAAAAAATCTACAGCTTTAGTAATTATTTGTAAGATTTAGTAAAACTAAAGTATAAAAAAAAATTGACAAAACAAGAAATACAGATAAATACTACTAATTAACTTAAATCTACGTGTTTTAGGGGATTACATTTTTTTCAGCGCCATGAAAATACAATGTAGCAATAGCTAGTTTTTATCTAAAAAAATGAAATTAAACTAAACTCATGAAAGCTTAAATCGACAAAAAAATACTTCGTAGCATGCAGGTATTATAAAAACACTTTATGGCTATAGTGCTTTAGATTACAAATCTAATTTGATTTCTCAATATCTAATATAGTCATCCGCTAAGTAAATTTTTGGCATAACTTTCAATTGCCTTTTACGCCATTCAATTAAAGTTATAAAATACAAAAATAAAACTATATTTTATTAGTGATTCATTGCACTGAGACTTGTATTTTTTAAACCTTTTCTTCCGGTAATATAATTGTAAATGTAGTTCCTTGGCCTTCTTTACCTTTGGCATAGATGGCCCCGCTATGGTTGCCCACAATTTTTTTCACAATCGCCAAACCAATTCCAGTACCTTCATATTCTTCTTTGCTGTGAGCTCTTTGGAAAACTTCAAATATTTTTTCTTCGATATCTTCAAGAAGTCCTATACCGTTGTCTGTTATGGTTATTTTATGAAATTTTGCATTATCACTGAGATTCAGTGTATGAATTTCATGCTCAGTAGCCATCTTTGAGGCAATTAATATTTGAGGAACAGTATTCTTCTTTGAAAATTTTATCGCGTTCCCTAAGATATTAGTAAACACTTGCTTCATTTGAAAAGGAATTGCCTCTATATAAGGTAAAGTAGTGCTTTTAATATCCGCCTGAGAAGTATCAATTGCACCTGATAAATTCTCCAAAACTTCAGTCAAAATTAAATTCAAATTTACCGTTTCAAAGGTATTGTCCTTTTTATTAGATCTTGAAAAAGACAATAAATCATCTATTAAAGTCCGCATCCGGCTGGCAGAAATAATAATCTTATCAAAATAGTTTTTTCCTTTTTCTGTTAAACCTTCTTGTTCTTTTTCTTTAATTCGAGAAATAAACATTTGAATTTTACGCAAAGGTTCTTGTAAATCGTGGCTAGAAACATACGCAAAAGCTTCTAGTTCTTCATTTCTATTTTCAATGCTATTTATGGATAATTGCAGTCTATCATTGGCAACTCTCAATTGTTTGGTGCGTAAATCCACTTCTTTTTCAAGCTCCTTTGAAAATAGTTCTAATTTTTTACGGACTTTAACTCTTTCAGTGACATCGGTCGTGGTTACCATAACGCCAGAAACAGTGCCGTCTAATTCTTTTAATGGGAGATAATCGTAGTCCACGTAAAATTCCCAAAATGCATCATCGTCTTGCAGCAAGGCGTACGATTCTTTTTCGGAAGCAGGAATACCCGTTTTTAAAATACTGCGCATGACCTCTGGATATTTTGAATCGGCTAAATTTGGAAAAATATCAACCAAGCCTCTCCCTATAACTTCTTTTCTTTTTTTACGCCAAAAAATATCGAGTAAAGTAGTATTTGCCATTTCCACTTCGAGGTTCTCTCCTCTTAGAATACCCATAGCAATCGGGGATTGCATTACAAAGTTTTTAAACTGCTTTTCTGATTGCTCCAATTCAAAACGTGCCTTGACGGTTTCGGTTACTTCGAAGGCAACCAAAATTATTTCAACAACTTTATCATTTATCAGGATAGGCTTAAAAATGAAATTAAAATATCCCGTTTCTTTAATACCATTGCGTTCCAAAACAAAGGGGTGCTCTACTCCTTTCCTAGGTTTTTTTGTTTTAATAATATCTTCAAAAATTGGCAAAATAGCTTCTTTAATTTCTGTTAACACTTCAAACAATGGCTTGTTATGGGCTTCCTCTAAAGTTTTGTGCCAGATAAACAAGGCCATATCATTTACAACATTAATTATATAATTCTCAACACTTAAAATAGCTATTCCCACCGGTATTTCTTTCATCAGTTTCCGAAAACGCTCTTCATTTAATGTTAAGGTATTTATACTTTTTTGACGGTCCGTTACATCTTGGAGGATACCATTAAAACGGTAGGCGACTTCATCCTCGTTAAACCAGGTACGCCCTAAGGCTCTCACAATCCGCTCTTGTCCACTTTGCTTATTGCGTATCGTGTAAATAATATCATACTTACCACCTGAGTCAACATCAAATGCTTTTTGAATAGCTTCGTTAACGCCAATTCTATCGCTTTCAATGATGGCATTAGTCGCTTGATCTAACCTGATATCTACCGTAACAGGTAATCCAAACCAGTCCTTCAGTCGATTGTTAGTCTTTAATTTATCGTTTACCGGATCATAATCCCAAGTACCCAAATCTGACGCTTCAATGGCAAATTTAAGTTCGTTCTCGCTTTCTTCTAAACGCGCTAAATTAATAACCGCATTAGTCGTTTCCATACAAGTTACTAAAACCCCATTGGTTTCCATAGTATCTGCTAAAATGGCACTGTAACTAAAGGTCCAATAAACATCTTCTATTTTGCCATTGCGGTAAATGGGCACCAATTGATTTTCATACCAAGCTGGTTTTCCCGTTTTAAAAACTTGATCAGCTACAAGGCTCAATGTGCTCTTGAGTTCTGGCCAAGCATCTTTGAATTTTTGACCTATAATAAAAGGATGCTTACCATTGTTGCCTAAGCTTGGGCGATACCCGTCGTTATAAAAATTATAAAAATCGGCGCCCCATAACAAAAAGTTTGGAAATGAATTTTTGAGCATGTTACCCAAAGTCAATTTTAGCGCTATTGGCCATGTTTCGGGATTTCCTAATGGGTGCGCTGTCCAGTCTTTATCAGCAATAATTTGAGCCATCTCTCCACCGTTTTGTAAAAACTTAGGTGTAATTTTTTCAAAATTGGTGTTCATAGGCTACATTTATTTAGAGGTATAAAATCTCATTTACTTTTAAAGATAAAAAATGATCTTTAATTTCAGGAATACTTATTTTTTATTATTTGTTCTTTTTATCTAATTACAACTGCACTATAAAAGCAATGCCTTCTTCGTTGCTGCTTAAATTTGCCTCTACATCGGCTATACAATTTAAAATAGCCTTTTTTAGCTCACTAAATGAATTCGGTTTTTTTAAATACAAGTTTGCTCCTTTATCCCGTAAGCGTTCCGCTTTAGAAAAATCTATCGCCGTGGAATAAATAATGATGGGAATTTGATCTAAATGTCTTAGATTTCTTATTTCTTGTAAACATTCTTCACCATCCATAAGTGGCATATTTAGGTCTAAAAAGATGTAATCGGGCGAAACGTTCGCTGATTTTAATAAATTTTGTATTAAATCTACGCCATTATCAAAAGTGATAAACCTAATTTGGGGGCTAATTTCTTCTAAAACCTCTTCAAAAAATTGGCGATCATCTTCATCGTCATCGGCTAAAAAAATAGTGTAGTTGTTCTTTTTCATAATACAGCATTAAACTTTTTATGCTTTTCAAATCTTGTAAATGTAAATCGCAATCACAAAAAATGTTAATTCAATCGTCTTTATTTTTGTTCCAATTGGAAAATTTTTCCTAAATATCCGAATAGAAAATATAATTCTTGTCTATCTCTAAAATAAAAAATTATACCTGAATAAAAGGTATTCAGATAAAATTTAATTGGATGTAGTCAATCGCATTAGCCTCCTAAGGGTAATTTTAGCAGTAAATATTTTTAAATCAATAAAAATTTAAGAGAATGAAAAATATAATATATCTCACGCTGGTGCTGCTTACCCTTTTAAGCTGTAATGATAGAAAATTAAGTAAAGAAGAAAAAAAAGATATTTCCTCTGAAAACGGAACTACGGTTACCACAGCTATTGGCGACCTAAGGCTCGCAGCGCCATACAGCTCAGAATCGGTCAACAATGAAAGTAAAATGGTCGCTTGGGAAAACAATAAGCCCAAGGCTCCAGAAGGTTTTATGGTAACGCGTTATGCGGACGGCCTTGAACATCCTAGATGGACTTATGTAGCACCAAATAATGATGTATTCGTGGCGGAAGCGAATACTAAAAATAGTGCCAACAGAATAAGCCTATTAAGAGATACAAACCAAGATGGAGCAGTAGATGAGCGAAATATTTTTCTAGAAAATTTGAATCAGAATTTTGGAATGCTCATTATCGATAACTTTTTTTACGTAGCCAATACTGACGGGCTTTACCGATACCCCTATACTACCGGTATGAATAAAATTGAAGCAAAGGGCGAAAAAATAGTTGAACTTTCCGCTAGTGGCTACAATAACCATTGGACCCGTAATGTTATCACCAATAAAGATAAAAGCAAGCTTTACCTTTCTGTTGGTTCAGCGAGCAACGTTGGAGAACAGGGTATGGAAAAAGAAGAAAGAAGGGCCAATATTATAGAAACGAATTTAGATGGTAGCGGAGAAATCATCTACGCCTATGGTCTTAGAAATCCCGTAGGAATGGATTGGAATCCTGTTACTGAGGAGTTATGGACTGTGGTGAACGAGCGTGACAAACTCGGAGATGAATTGGTGCCAGACTACCTTACTAGTCTTAAAAAAGGAGGTTGGTATGGCTGGCCATACAGTTATTATGGGCAAATAAATGATCCTAGATGGAAAGAGGATCCACATCCCAAAATGGTCGCCAAAGCGTTGATGCCAGATGTTCCCTTAGGTGCTCATACTGCTTCTTTGGGATTGGCCTTCAATAATTCTGAAACATTCCCTAGCAAATACAAAAATGGCGCTTTTATTGGGCAGCATGGTTCTTGGAATCGCTCAAATTTATCAGGATATAAGGTGGTATTTGTTCCTTTTAAAAACGGGAAACCACAACAACTCGAAGATTTTTTGACTGGTTTTATTGCAAACGGCGAAAAAAGTGAGGTATATGGTCGCCCTGTAGGGGTAAGCTTTGCACCTGATGGAGCACTATTGGTAAACGATGATGATGCCGGAATCATTTGGCGGGTGTCTAGTGTTCAAAAATAATTTTTAATTTATGGACTGGTTTAAACTGTTTCTGCATACCAAAAAATTTCCTTTTTTCATGGTATTTTTTGTCCTTTTCTATTTTTCTAACGCTACCATACAATGCAAAAAAGCCATTGAATCGATGAAGCAAAGGCTAAAACTCACATGAATTTTATCGCGACAGAACTACCGATACTTCTGGATTATTACCTCATGATTACGAGAGTCAGGAAATTTAGGCAGGAATAACTTAGGCGCCATTGACTACATGGTAATGAGTATTGCCTCATAATGCTTTGCATAAAGTAATGATATGAACGCCACACTCGAACTATATCTCAGAAATATTAAATTGATTCAAGAAAAATGCCTCCACATTGGAGTTTTAAGATTTCAGCCACTAAGAGCCGGGAAAAATAGCTGCCATGGCCAGAATTAAGGATTTAAATGTTCTGACCAATGAATAACAGCACAAAACTATTTATAACGCTAAAACTTAAATGGATGTAGTCAATAGTCGTAATCTTATCTCCATAAGTTTGATGAAGTTAATTTTAAACGTAATAATTTCAAAACAAATAAAATGAAAAAAGATATAAAAGACAACGGAGGTAAATTTAGCGTAAAAGGCTATGGCGCCTCAGGAAATTTGATAGGTGGCAAAACATTAAATGAAATGGAGGTAGAACGCGATTATCCAAAGGAGGATGAGGCACTTATTGAAGTTTTGTACTGCGGTGTTTGTCATAGCGATATACACCAAGTAAATAATGACTGGGACAATACCAAATACCCTTGTGTACCTGGTCATGAAGTTATTGGAAGAATCATTAGCCTTGATAGCGCAAATAGCGAATTTAAAGTAGGGCAAATTGTAGGCGTAGGTTGCATGATTGACAGTTGCCAAACCTGCAATCCCTGTAAAAATAATGAAGAACAATTCTGTCTAGGCGAACACGGACCCACAATGACCTATAATGGTTATTTTAGAGATGCTGATTCTGATTATAACACCTTTGGTGGGTATGCCTCGCACATTGTTGCCAAGAAAGAATTTCTACTAAAAATTCCTGAGAGTTTAGAAATATCTTCCGCTGCGCCCATACTTTGCGCAGGTATTACAACCTATTCCCCATTAAAACAAGCCGGTGTAAAAAAGGGTTCAAATGTAGCTATTGTGGGTATCGGAGGTCTTGGTCATATGGCGGTACAATTGGCTAAAGCTTTGGGCGCCAATGTTACGGCAATTACTACTAAAAAAGAAAAACGTGAAGAAGCTATGCAATTAGGAGCTGATAAGGTCATTATTTCTGATGATGATAGCGATATGAAGGCTAACGCCATGGCTTTCGATTTTATATTAATTACCATACCCAATGCTTTTGATATCAATACTTATGTTCCATTATTAGCTATTAAAGGTTCCCTAGTTACTGTGGGGCTTTTAGGAGCTTACGAAAAACCCTTGAACAATATGCATCTCGCAATGTTCAATAGGTCCGTTGGAGGTTCTGTGATTGGCGGTATTAAAGAAACACAAGAAGTATTAGACTTTTGCGCTGAACACGGAATAGCGCCTGAGGTTCAAATGATGAAAATTGAAGATATTAATACGGCTTTCGAAAAAATTCGGGACGAAGATGTTCGTTTTCGGTATGTTATTGATATGAGTAAATAATTGAAAATGGAAAGTTGAAAATTGAAAATTCAAGTTTGAAACTTGAAGATTGAAGCTTATAAAAAATGCAGCTCTTTGAGGCTGCATTTTTTATATGATATTGCCAAATTCTAATAGGTTTAGCTATATCAGAGAAGCTAAATATTTTTTAAGTTAGTTTTTTTTTGGATTGCAACCACCCTCAGGATGGTAAATTTATAGCTTTGTGGGAGTATCATATATGATATATGCAGATTAATTAAGCAATAAATTATATTAATTTTTAAAAAAATAAAAACATGGCAGAAATAAAAGTTGAAAAAAAGAAAAACTATTGGGGCTATATTATTGGCGCCCTTTTGGCAGTAGCGGTAGTCGTTTGGTTTTTAATGGCTGATACTGATGGTGCTGTGGAAGCTGACAATGTATATCAAGAAAACACCACGGTAGAAGATAATTCCAACGCGCTATCCAATGAAAATGGTGAAGATTATAAAAGTGGTGCCATTTCCGAATATTTAGCCTTTATGGATAAAAGCGGAGAAATGGGAATTGACCATGAATATACAAGCGAAGCAATAACCAAATTAATACAAGCCACTAGAGAGATTTCTAACCGTACTGGCGTGGATATAAATAAAGAGCTTACGGCAGCGATGCAAAAGGCAGAAGCCATTACTAATGATCCTATGGATACGAATCATGCAGATAAAATAAAGCAAGCATATCTTTCCATTACCGAGGTTTTTGCTAATCTCCAAAGGTCAAAATTTCCGGATATGTCTAATGATGTTGGGAGCTTGAGGAGTGCCGCAGAAGCCATAGACTCTTCGGTACTAACACTTGATCAAAAAGAAAAGGTAAAAGCTTATTTAGATAAAGCAGCAGCAATACTAAAAAAAATGAATTCAGAAGCATAATACTCTAACAATAAATACCATGAATACAGATAATAACAAAGAAAGAAACCTATTTTATCTCCATGAACTTTCGGATTATAAGGTAGCGAATAGCGATAAAGATGTACGTGGATGGCCTGTAAAGGATAAAGATGGCATCGAAATAGGAAAAGTAGATAATCTACTCATCAGTAAAAGTGACGAACGGGTGGTTTATCTAGATGTCGAAGCCGATGATACTATCATTAAAGCAAACCATCAACCATACTCAAAACCTGCGCAAGAAGGTGTACACGGTTTTCTGAATAAAGATGGCGAAAATCATTTTATTATCCCAATTGGCATGGTAACCTTACACTTAGATGACGAAATTGTATCAACACCAAATATAAGTTATAACATATTTACTGAAACCAAGCGCATACCAAAAGGTTCCTTAATTCAAAGACATTATGAAACAAGTGTTTTGGAGTCTTACGAACGCGACAATGATGTAGATTTTTCAACTTCCGAAAGGGAAGATAATGATGCTGGTCTTTATAAAAGAAAACAATATTCTAAAATGTATCAAGGATCTTATTAAATTAGTTTCAACATCAATATTAAATAAGCCTACTCAAATAAAGAGTAGGCTTATTAGTTTTATATGATCTTTATATCTTTTTGCTTCTTCCCATAACAAGCGAAACAACTACTAATACTAAGAAAATAAAAAATAAAATCTTTGCGATACTAGCAGCTCCAGCGGCAATTCCACCGAATCCAAAAACAGCTGCAACGATAGCAAGCACTACGAAAATTATGGTCCATTTTACATAATCGAAAATTTAAATGAGCGTATTAGGATTTTCCTTATACTTAAATACTAAATTATGAGGATTTATTCAGTAGTGTTTTCTCTAAGCGTTTATAGATTGACGTTTTCTGATAAAGCTTTTAAAAAGTAATAGAACATAACTTCAAAACATTTTAATCTTCTTTGTTTGTTCAATTTTTTTTACAAACAAATAAATTGCATCGTATAATTAGATGTTGCAATTAAGCTTAATCATCAAACCTAAATACATTTTACAATTTAAAACAAGATACCTTGAAAAGCATTAAAACTCAATTGATCTTAAATCCCAAACATCAAATTATATTTATAAAAAAAGCTTTGACTTAGGCATTTCATCAATAATAATTATGCCATTCAAATTAAGACAACAAATGAATATTAGCCAAATAAAGTACTCCTCTGTTGTCTCCGAGGGAAGTAAGTGAAGTCCCCTCCTCGGAGGGGATTTAGGGGTGGGTAATTCCTAAGATTAAACCAGCCTGCCGGCTGGCAGGCGCAAATTATTATTTAAGTGCCTACGCTATAAAAAGTTTTTATCGCTTATAAAAAAAATAATGAAAATAAGTTAATAGATGGCTATCTTGTACTTTTCCAAAGAAATGCAATGATGAATTTTTTTTTAACTTAAGTTTCTGCTGAAATTATGATTGAGGCAAATAGCATTAATACCAATTATGAATCCAAATAAGCCCAATAATAATAAAAATCCAGATTAAAATACACTGTTTAACCATTAGCATCATATGACAACTTTAAATTGCCTTAAAACAATAGTTAAAATTAAAATCCGTCAGATTTTGAGGTATCATTTACTAGCCTTTTTTTTGTTAATAGCCAGCTGCGGCACCACCAAGGAACTCGATAGTACCCAAATTCTTTATGTTGATAATGTAGTTGATACGGTTACGGTAAGACAGAGTAATATTCCTATAAACCCTTCCGCAAAAGTAAACAATGTACTTGCCGCGGGCATTAAACTAGAAGATAGTTTGGAGCTCTATTTACCAAATTCTTATTTATCTCCAAAATACCCCGTTGCTCAGGAAATTATAAATAATTATTTAGCGAGCGCAAACAAAGAACCTGGTGGGCACTGCCTAACAGTAAGTAAATCTAGATTTTTAGTAGCTTATAAAAATGTATATGGACGTTCTATTTATGAAGATTTGCCGCAGCAAATGGCCACAAAATTATACAAGCCTAAACAGGTTTTTGACCATTTGTATGCATCAACCTCCGGAACGCATCGCGGGTGGCGAACGCTTCCAGAAGATTATCGCGGAAAAGGAAGCGCGGGAGCTATTGCTAGTGCATCCATGGGGAAACTCGTAAATCAAGAGGATATTTGGAAGGGTAAACTAAGGCATGGTGCACCCATGCAAGTATGGAAGCACGAGGCAGATTATAGGGCTGTGGTACGCGGCGTATCAGATCCAAACTTGGATCCGTTTGGACACTCTTTTATTTTTTTAAGTTATGTTAAAAATGTGGAAGGTAAGATTATAGGTATTAAGATTGCAGACCAAGGTTATCAAAGCAAACGAACTTTGGTACCTAGTGATTACGATATTTGGTGGGGTGTTAATTTGGAAATATAGGAGTATCCAAAAAACTGTTAAGACCAAAATTTTAACATAGCAATTGAAATTTGTAGTAAAAATATGCGTTGTGTAGGTCAGGCATAGTTTTTAAATTAATTTCAATTCCATGACAAAGGCACTCTATTTATTATTTTTATTAGGATTATGGAGTAATTTATCTTCTGCCGGTATAGGCGTAAAAAGCGATGCTATTATGTTGTCGGTTACCACTTTCAATTTAGTTATTAATGACTCTTTAATTATAAAAAAAATAGCCCTAAAAAAATCGAAAGAGGCTGTTTTAGAATCCTATTATGTTGAAAAAGAAAGCATCAAAATGCTACGTAAACAAATAGTTGAAGATCTTAGTCGAAATACGATTGAGATGGATAGCGTAAAAAGCGCCTTTACAAACCACCTTGTGTATCGTTTAATTCCACATTGGTACGGCACAAAATGGAGTTTTGGTGGGCATACTACCATTCCCAATCAGGGCGAAATTGCCTGCGGTTATTTTGTTTCTACTACGCTTCGTGATATGGGCCTAAACTTAAACCGTTACAAACTGGCACAAAAATCACCTATTGATGAAGCCAAAATGATCAGTTGCGGATCAGAAATAAAAACCATTACTGCGCCTGATACAGAAACCGCTATAAAAGAGATTTGCGGAGTTACTTCAGAAGGTATATCGTTTATTGGTTTTGACGAAGGTCATGTGGGTTTTCTTCTAAAACAAGACGAAGCATTATTTTTAATCCATTCTAACTACCTTTTTCCAAATGCTGTTTGTATGGAACGCATAGAAGATTCTAATGTTTTCAAAAAATTCTCGAAATTTTATATTGTAGAAATATCCACCAATGAGCGGTTGCTGCAACATTGGTTAAATGGCAAAGAAATTTTGTAAATTTTAAAGTTGGTATTAGTCGAACCAAAAATTTAATGGAATGGAGTAGATATTTAACTACCTTCTACTTGAAACTAGATTTTAGTGATTTATTCCCTTCTAAAATTAACGATAGATAATACTCTGCTGCTTTTCGCTTACACTCAACAATCGCTTTCAGTAATTATTTTTTTTAAATTCTAGCAGCTGAGTCGGTTTAATTATTACTTTATGAGAACACCAAAGAGTTTCAAAACAAGTTTTACAAGATAAACTGCTATCGACTAAAGTATCGTAAGTTTCTAAATTTTAATGAAATTGAGATGCAAACATATCAAGTAGTTGGCAATAAGGCAAATAGTAGATTTTATCGCTTCCAAATCAAATGCTTCGTTAGGTACAAAATGATATTTTAGAATTTTGCTGAGCTACTCCTTTTCTGGCTCAGATTTCAATGTGGCTGGCCTGCTATCTTCTAGTTTTTCAATTGCTGTATTTTTTGGGATAAATAACGTGGCTTGCGCTACTTTTTCCAATTCCATATACAAATCAGAAACTTTTAGGAGTTTTGCAAAAGAATCAAAATCTGCATTATTTGATATGGTCGCAAGCATGGTGGAACGGTAGTCGTGGTCTGACCAATCATTCATATTTTCTTTCCTCTCTTCTTTTAAAACAAGAGTTTTATCTTCGAGGCTTTCTTCTTTGTTATTTTCTTTTACAGTATCCAAACAACCCAATAAAATAGAACTAAAAGATATTAGGAATAAAATTTTTCTAAATATCATCATCACTGTTATAATTAAAAGTTCCTAGGCAAAATATAAGAAAGCTCTAAATTTCTATAACTCTCAAAAAAAATAGTGACCCAAAAAATAGTTGCGTTTTTTGTTTGCAATAAAAAAAATGTGTATTACTGAACAATTGATGCGTTAAAATACTTATACTTTTAAGAGTTCAAACCTTGCAAAGTAGGTTTTTCCTGAGCTCTAGGGTCAGGCTGTAAAGCTATTTTTCGAGTCCAAATAGCATCTAAACTAAAATGTCCAAATTCTTCGGTTATTTTGCCGTAGCAGGCATATACGCCAATGCCGTGAATAGGATATTTATCTACGACTTTGGTAAAATGTACCACATCAAAATAATCCCCAGCTTGATCTACAAAGGTGCTAAAACGCATGTTTTTGTTGTCTTTTGTGGTATTGAATCGGGTATTTACTAGAATTCCATATAAGAGTATTTCTTTGTTTTGGTATATTGGCATTTCCGATGCTTTGCTATCGCTTAATAAGGGTTCTGAAATCAAATCAAAATAACTGTATAGCGGAAAACCTAATAATTCCATTTGGTCGTAAGCATCTTCTAACCAATTATGAACTAATTTAGGAAGTTCAAAATTCTTATGTTTGGGTTTGAATAAAGATGGATTACCACTTCGTTTTTTTAGGGCATTTATTTTAAATATGGCTTGCCAGTGCAATTCGTTTTTCTCTAAGCCTGTATATCTAAAAGCTCCTATTCGGATTAAAATAGAAAGTTGCTCAATGCTGATAACCACACGATCAATAAAATCATCAAAAGAAATAAACCTGCCATATAATTGACGCTCTGTTAAAATGCGTTGTACTACCAGATTCTCAACATTTTTTAGGTAGCCAAAACCTAGATAAATAGCTGTTCCGTTTATGGTATTGTGATGGTCGCTTTGGTTGATGCAGGGCGAATGAATTTTTCCGCCACACATTCGAGCTTCATGGATATAATGTTCTGCGCTATAAAATCCGCCGCCATTATTTAAAACCGCTACCATAAATTCTAAAGGATAATAGCACTTTAAAAACATACTTTGGTAACTTTCTACGGCATAAGAAGCGGAATGCCCTTTCGCAAAAGCATAGCCTGCAAAACTGGCAATCTGATCCCAGACTTCAAAAATTAAAGTATCAGAATAGCCCTTTTCACGACAATTGGCGATAAACTTTTCTTCTACGCGTGTAAATTCTTCTCTTGATCTAAATTTACCACTCATCCCCCTACGCAACACATCAGCTTCGCCTAAATCTAAGCCTGCAAACTGGTTGGCAACTTTTAGCACATCTTCTTGATACACCATAATTCCGTAGGTTTCAGGCATAATTTGCGCTAAAATAGGGTTGGCTTCTTGTCGCCTTTCGGGCTCACGGTGTCTGCGGATGTATTCGTTTTTCATTCCTGAACTAGATACTCCAGGGCGAATAACGGAACTCGCTGCCACCAAACCTAAATAATCTTTTACTTTAAGTTTACATAGTAGTCCGCGCATGGCGGGCGACTCCACATAATAGGCACCAATAGCTTTTCCTTTGCTGAGGAGCGTATTTATATTCTCATCTTTTTTAAATTTTTCAATTTGTGTGATGTCAATTTCAGGTTCATCGGGTCTGTTTTCTTTGATAATATCCATCGCTTCTTTAATCTTTGCCAAACCACGTTGTCCTAAAATATCGAACTTAAAAACACCAGCATCTTCGGCGATAATCATATCAAACTGAACCGTTGGGAACCCCTTCGGTGGTACATCTGTAGCAGAATAATAATGAATAGGCTTTTCTAAAATTAAAATCCCAGCAGAATGCACACTCAGATAATTGGGAAAACCTTTAATCAAAGCACTATACTTCAACACTAATTTACCCATTTCATCTAAATCATTCATAGAAAAATAACCTTTGCAAAGCTTGTCTATTTCCTCTTTCGGGAGTCCGAATACTTTGCCTAATTCCCGTACTACAGCTCTGTATTTAAAGGTATTGTAAGTGGCTAGCAAGGCCGTATTTTTAAAACGACGAAAAATAAAAGCAGTAACATCTTCCCTATCTTTCCAACTAAAATCGATATCAAAATCGGGCGGAGAAACCCGATATGGATTGATAAATCGTTCAAAATATAGGTCCAACTCTATCGGGTCCACATCGGTAATCCCAATGATATAAGCAACAATACTATTCGCTCCACTACCCCGCCCTACATGCAAATAACCTTTGGAATTGGCATAGCTCACGATTTCATGGTTGATGAGAAAGTAGGATACAAAATCCATTTGATGAATGGTTTTCAATTCTACCGCCAAACGCTTTTTTACTGCATCTGTGGTGATGGAATAGCGTTTAGGCAAGCCGGTATCACAAAGCTGTTTTAGGTAATCAAAATCAGATTCTTTAGACTCGCCAAATACTTGCTGATTTTGCGAAACACGACGCTCACCAAAATCGAACTGAATGTTACATTGCGCCATTAGTTTTTCCGTATTCTCGATAATATTAGGAAAATCTTTAAAGGCTTTTAACAATTCTGCTATTGAAAGCATTTGTTCTGTTAAACTGCCTTCTTCTGTTTGCTGTAGTTTGCTTAGTAAGGTATTATTAGCGATAGCTCGCAATAAGCGATGTGCATTAAAATCGCGTTTATTTCTGAACGTTACAGATTGCTGAATGACCAATTTATCAGTGTAGGTTTTGTATTTTGAAAACGGTAATCGCCTTAAATTCTCTATAGAAACACCGATAAGCTCATGTTTTCTAAAATCGACTTTTTCTAATTGCAGTACTTTTTCAAAAGGATAAATAATAAAAGCATCAGTAAATTCAGGAGCTTGTAGCGGTAAAGTTTTAGATTGATGGGAATGGCTAGAAAGAAAAGTGTTTAGTTCTTGAAACCCTTGGTTATTTTTTGCCAAACCTACATACAATTGCTCTGCTCCTTTTCTAAAATCTATCCCTACGATGGGTTTAATATTAAATTCAGGTGCTTTTCGAATAAAGTTTAAGCAGGCCGATGTATTGTTAATATCCGTCAAAGCCAAAGAAGTTACGCCATAGGCCTGCGCCATTTTCAAGAGTGTAACTTCTGAAAACGTACCAAAACGCAACGAATAATAAGAATGACAATTGGTATACATAACTATTGTTTTCTATGTGCCAATACCGTGGGAGGCTCGCCATTAAAAGGATTATCAAAACGACCAATGGTTTTAGCTCCCATAGAAGTAGCACGCATAATACTATTCTCGCCATATTTTTTTCGAATATGATCCATGGCATTGTACAAGCTTAACATTTCTTCCGTATCATCAAATAAGTTAATTTGATAGTTACCTGTAACAATATCACTAAAGCGTACGCCCACCAATCGGATTAATAAACGCCTTTCATATAAACGTTCAAAGAGTTCTATGACTTTGGGGATTAAAATATGATCGGCGCTGGTATAGGGAATTTTGATTTGTTTGGTATAGGTTTGAAAATCTGAGTAGCGCAAACGAACAGCAATACAGGCGGTTAATTTATCGGCCCTGCGTAATTGATAGGCTAAGTTTTCAGCCATGGCCGTTAATGTGGTACGCAATTGTACCATATTGGTCGTGTCTTTGTCAAAAGTGCGCTCCGTAGAAATAGATTTTCGTTCATGGAAAGGAATTAAGGGTGGTCTATCAATTCCATTGGCGCGTTTCCAAATGGTTTGCCCGTGTACCCCCAAAGCACTCACCATCATTTCTAAAGGCATTTCCTGTACAATCTGTACTTTTGTAATCCCCAAATTTCGCAAAGTCTGATAGGTCTTAGTACCCACAGACGGAATTTTTTGAATAGACAAAGGCGCTAAAAACTGCTTTTCTAAACCGTTATCAACTCGCATTTGGTTATTGGGTTTGGCTTCGCCCGTAGCTACTTTAGATACTATTTTATTGGTAGATAAACCAAAAGAAATGGGTAATCCCGTTTCTTTGATGATGGTATTGCGCAATTCCGTAGCAAACTTATAGGTGCCGAAAAACTTATCCATTCCGGTTAAGTCTGCATAAAACTCATCGATACTGGCTTTTTCAAAAACAGGAACACGTTCTTTGATAATATCGGTTACAGTTTGCGAATGTTTGGTGTAGGTACTAGAATTTCCTCGAATTACCGTAGCTTCGGGGCATAATTGCCTCGCTAGTTTCATAGACATTCCCGAATGAATACCAAACTTTCGAGTTTCATAACTACAGGCTGCCACTACCCCACGATCGCCAATACCACCAACCAAAAGTGGTCGTTTTAGTAGTTTAGAATCGATAAGTCTTTCACAGGACACAAAAAAAGTGTCCAAATCAAGGTGTAGAATAGCTTCTGTTTTCATTTTTTGGATAAAATCCATATACTTGGATTATTTCCAAAATTAAACAATAATCAAGTCCAAGCTAAAAGTTTAACACATTACTTTTCAACAAGTGCTATTTTAAACTATTTCTTTTAAAAATTTTGTATTTTGAAGCTTTAAAAACAAACATTTATGTGTTACGGAGTAAGAGTCGTTAAAAAAGCTAAGGAATTAGAGCAGTACTATAAAATTGAAGCTATTTATGGAAATTTAGAACAAGATGCTGAATTAACCTATAATTACGCCAATGGTTTTGCGCACCCGAATATGTGGATTATTCCCCAAGAGAAAAGCAAAAACCTGATTCCTGTGATGTGGGGTTTAATTCCACCTTATGAAATGGGTGCTAATGCCAAGGATTATTATCAAAAAACTATTGCTTATGGCTCAGGATTAAATGCGCGTTCTGAAAAACTATTTGAATCCAACAATTATAAAAATAGTGTTTTAACCAGAAGGTGTATTATTCCTGTAGATGGTTTTTATGAGCCGCATACCGCCAAGAAAAACAATAAAGACTTCAAAATACCTTTTTACTTTCATCGTAAAGATGAAAACCCGATTCATCTAGCAGGCATCTATGCCATTACCAAAGACAAAATAGTTACTTTTTCTATTCTTACTAAAGAGGCCAGTCCCCTGTTTGCTAAAATCCATAACAAAAAATCCAGGCGTCCTGTTATTTTAAAAGATGATGAACTTGCTATTTGGCTAGACAATACCCTAAATGAAAATGATATTTTAAGTATTATTCAAAATGATTTGTCTGATGATTTTCTAAAAGCGTATCCCATAAGCAAGGATTTATACAAAAGAAACGGCGAAGCAGATAGCGTCGATATTATTCAGCCTTTTCACTATGACGAATTAGCGATAGCGTACTAAAAATTTAAGAATTCTACCTAATTATACCAGTTATTATTTGAAATTACTGTAGAAGAAAATAATGGATTTTTTCTTTATATAATATTGAAAAACAGAGTATAGATTAGCTACTTTTTTAAATTGAAATAGAAAGGGAAAAGACGCATTTTATTGCAGTAATTTCAAATGATAATTGGTACTACTAAAAAAATTCTATTTGTTGAAAAATTTGGTTTGGATTAAGAATTATTGTTTTTCCGATAAGATTTATCTTCATTGAATTATAAATTTGGTTAAAACATAAAATTATGAATGTACAAGCCTATTTAGCCTTTGGTGGTAATTGCCAAGAAGCGCTCAATTTTTATAGTAAACTATTTAATGCCGACATAAAAAATCGTCAAACCTATCAGGATAAAAAAATTGATGTTCCCTCTTCTTTTCGTCAAAAATTACAACATGCAGAATTAAAAGGAAAAGGTGTGCATTTCATGGCATACGATGCGTCCCCTGATACGCCCATTAATCATGGAAATCAAATTCACATGAGTGTAGATTTAAAAGATAAAAATCACGCCGAAGAAATTTTTAATGAATTGTCCGGCGGAGGACAAATTCACCATAATTTCAAGGAAAGAGAATGGGGCTATTTCGGAAGATGTACGGACAGGTATGGCATCAATTGGATGGTGAATGCTGACAACTAAAATAAATTAAAACATTAAAAACTAAAATTATGAAACCCACGATATTACTAGGAGTAGCTTCAGCAATAATGTCAAAAAAAAAATATAAAATCATCTTTGTAGGCTTACAATTTGGCTATTTAGCATACAAATTATTACAAAGGCGAAAAGAAAAAAGAAAAAGCTCAAATAAGTATTTAACTCAATAAAAATTTCATCAAAAAAAACGCTGCAAATTAAACTATTCGCAGCGTTTTTTTGTTTGCATTAATTTTTCACGGTTTATGCACAAGCCTAGCATAGGGAATTGAATTGTATCCTCTTGCGAGGATTTAGTTCAAGCATAAATTTCAAAATTCAAACTATTATAAATTGATTTTCCTCCTAGTGTTGTGTTAAGTTTGCTATGTCTGTTAAGCCGCCGTTATTTTTTGCCAGGTCAAGGCAAAAAATTAGTGCAAAGCCGTAGCTACGGAATCATTTTTTAACGCAGAACTGGGGATAAAGCACAAAGGTTGCATCAGCTAAAACAGGCTTAATACAACACTAGTTTCTTTAAAAATAAGTCTGTTTTGAGAAACTAGTTTTTATCTACTCTTTTTCTTTTGAGTTTTCGTGTTTTACATCGATTGTTTTATCACCCAAAACATCTTCTACATAAGCCATTTTGACCCAAACCATGAGCAATGCCACTAAAGGAACCGCGAGGATAACACCTAAAATTCCAGTAAAAATACCTAAGACTATTTGGGCAATTAAAATCATTGCCATGGGGAACGATATCATTTTACTTTGAATTAATGGGGTAAGCACATTGCTTTCAATGGCCTGTATGCCTACATATAATAAAACAACATAGAGTGCCGTAGTGGGACTTTCAGTAAAAGCCAATAAAAAAGCGGGGATTAGCGCCAAGATAGGTCCAAAATTGGGGATAAAACTTATAAATGCTGCAAATATAGCTAAGGTTAATGCCAGTGGAACACCCATAATGGTAAGTCCTATCCCAGTTAAAACACCTACAATCAACATAGATAATAATTTACCTAAAAGCCAACTTTTTAAAGTCTTACCCATTGTCATTACTATTTCTCTGGTCCGGTTTCTACGCGATTTAGGGAACAATGTTATGAAACCATTAACATAGGTATTAGGAGCGACCATAAAAAAAATTCCTAAAAACAATACAATATAAATGGTACTTAAGGTACTAAAAAGAGATCCAAAAAACGTAGTCACTGTACTTGTGTTAGCACCCAAATCTATTTGCTCTGCTCTCGTTACTAGAAAGCTCCCAATTGGTGAATCCTTTATAGAACTCATGGTGTTATCAGCTGCTTTTGGCAATTGTTTGCTCATGGTATTCACTTGATCGGTAATATGAGGCGCTAAAGTAAAAAACAAACCGACTACAACCCCGATGACCAAAAAAACAGAAATTGCCAAAGCAAAATTTTGACCTAATGGCGTTTTTGATTTGATAAAATCTGTAATTCCAAGAAAAAAAGTAGCGATTAATATACCTGCCAGAATCAATAAAATAACTCTAAAACCAAAAAGTAGCAAAAGCACCAATAAAACTGAAATAATCAGTATTCCAATTATTCGAAGTGCTTCATGTGTATCGGTATTGGAGTTGGCTGCCGTGTTTATTTCAGATTTTTTCATTTGGAATAGGAATAGATGAGTACTATTAAAGCATAAAATTAGTGAAGCAAACATTCGCTATTTAACTGCATTAATAAAAAAAATAGTCCATTACATTTCCTTAGAAGCGCTTCGCTAGAAATAAAAACTTTATTAATTTTTACTAGCATTGCCTTTATGGGCAGAAATTTGAATTACGCTAGATTGTTGTTTTATCCTGAGCATAATAGTTTAATTTTCGAGTGCAAAAAGTGTAATTTTATATTTTAGTTTTACAGATTTCTAAAAGAGTTAAAATAAAACCTTTTTCCATTAAAATCACAAAAAAAGAAAATTGAAATTTGACAAAAAAAATTGAAGAAAATGTATTGCTTACAGTTTTACATGATTCCACTATCAAAAAGTTAGTATTCATTTGTAAACAGCAGCTACTCCTTCCGAAATAAAAAATTTCTTGAAATCTGTAATCTTCGAGGTATTTTTTAAATAAATGATTTCTAATTAAGCATTTTAAGATAATGAGCAAAGACCAAAAGGAAAAGAAAATTGAAAAAAAAGTTGAAGATTTAAGCGAGGAGTCTATAAAACATAAATCCCAAGAAGACATACTAGTTAGTCAATTATGCGAGGGCATGGAGACTTTTGAACAGAACAAAACTAAAGTTTTTTTAAGCGCGCTAACGGCTGGTTTAGAAATAGGTTTTAGTTACTTGCTCATTGCCATTCTATACACCTTTTTAGAAGGTAAATTTTCGAAAGAAGCCATTTTCTTTATCGTAGCTTTTGCCTATCCAGTTGGTTTTATCATTGTCGTTTTAGGAAAATCGGTCTTATTTACCGAACAAACTTCTTTATTGGCGCTGCCCGTATTCCATAAAAAACGTAAGATTTCGGAACTAATGCAATTGTGGGGTATTGTTATTTTAGGTAACCTTGTTGGCGGAGCTATTATGGCTGTAATCATCGTTTTGGTGGGTAACGGGATGGGAATTATCAGTTACGAAAGTGTGTCGGCGATCGCGCTACATGTAACAAAAGCAAGTACTTTAGTTATATTCGGAAGTGCAATTTTGGCTGGATGGCTAATGGCCTTACTTTCTTGGTTGGTAACTTCTGCTTCAGACACCATAGGCCGCATTGTGGTGATCTATATGATCACCGCCGTTGTAGGTTTCGCAGGATTTCATCACAGTATTGTAGGTAATATTGAGGTTTTAGCGGGTTTACTATTTACTGATGCTATTTCATTTGGCACGTATGCTTCTTTCCAAACAATGGCACTTATAGGGAATGCAATTGGTGGGGTGTTTTTTGTGGCTCTTTTAAGATACCGCGCTTTTCAGGCAAACTTTTAGGGCTGCTCAATAGTTTGTTTAGTAAATGATCAAATGAATATGATTAAAAAGTTTCTGAATTGGTATAAGAAATTTTAGATCAGTAAATGAAGCTGATTTGGCTGTTTAAAATTTTTTTGATCTTGTACTGACTAAGTCTTAATCTTTCGGCACAATTGGATAGCATTTGGAAGCATAAGCCCATAGTTTATATTTCAGGGTTTGCAGATATCTTTTATGTGTATGACTTTAATAAACCAAAAGGCAGGTATTTCTCTTTAAACATAAGCGCCATAATGAGTTTAATTTAAATTTAGGATTCGTAAAATTTGCGGTAGAACAAACAAAATACAGGGCTAATTTTGCGCTTCAAACCGGACCTTATGCCAATGACTATTACGCCTCAGAACTAGGGATTTTGAAGAATATCTTTGAAGCCAATGTTGGAATATCCCTCAACTAAAAAAAACTTTGGCTAGATATAGGAATTCTAACGTTGTATATTGGTTTTGAAAGCGCCATCAGCATAGATAATATGACACTTACACTTTCCTTATTAGCTGAAAATTCCCCTTACTTTCTTGCAGGGGCTAAACCTACTTACCGCCCAAATGAACTATGGGAATTCGCAGGATTGATTGTCAAGGGGTGGCAACGCATACAACGACTAGAAGGAAATTAGCTCCCCTCGCTGGGAACTCAAATAAATTATCAACCTTCGGAAAGAACAACGCTAAAGATGAAACAGGTATTATCATTACAACGGAAACAGCCAATGATTTCTGCACAACTGGTCTTTCCTTAAATCTATATTACGCACCGTCATCCAATATCAATCGCAGAATAGAAGGCCGTTGGTTACACTGTAAAGATGCTATTTTTGAAACTACAACCAACCCAGCCAATAATAATTTTATGTTAGCAAGCTCTTTAGCGATAAAGTTTGCAGAAAAAATATCGAAGTAGCTAAGGTCCAATTTAATACTCCTTGCCTAAATCTAAGGCGCGGAAAAACATCTTTTTCCTCCAGATTTGGAACAATTTGTTTAGGAAATTAAAGCCATCCATTAATTTTTTAAATTAAGAGGAATAGTAACATTTGAAATTACAGTTGTAAAGATGAAAAACAACATATTCAATCGCGAAAATTGGGTATTTTTGGATAGGGTTATCATTACTTGTAATTTTATCCTATCTATTAAAATGTAAATAGTATTTTTAGTCACTTTAATCTTCCGCCAAAATGACTTATCTGCAAATTATAGTCCTCATATTCAATATAGTCTCGTGCATTCCTAGCGCGGCCTCTATCACCAAATTCGACTATTGGTGGATTCGGGGTTTTGACTTTCCGAGAATACAAATTTCTGTTTTACTGTTGGCGAATATTATTTTAGCGCTGAGTGTTTATGATTTTATGGAATTATGGCCCTACTTTATGATGCTAGCTTTGATCCTGAGCTTATTGTATCAGCTTGTACTTATTTTTCCTTACACATATCTTGCAAAAAAACAAGTTAAGAATTACGGCAGCCAGGCGGATGAAGATATGATATCTATTTTGGTAAGTAATGTGTTGATGACCAATGACAAGTACCACAAAATACTAGACCTTGTGAAGTTGCGAGACCCCGACATATTATTGACCTTAGAAACCAATAAAAAATGGGAAGACGCGCTAAGCTCCTTAGATAGCAGCTATCATTATTGTGTAAAAATACCATTAGACAATTTATATGGCATGCACCTTTATTCTAAATTGCCTTTAGAAAATACTGAAATTAAGTATTTGATAACAGATGAAATCCCATCTATTCACGGAAAAATTGTGCTCCCTAATGGTCATAAAATTTGTTTTCATTGTTTACACCCAAAACCACCCAGTCCCACCGAGAGTAAAACCTCCACCAATAGAGATGCCGAACTGCTACTGGTAGGAAAAGAAATAAAAAATGATTCTGATTTAGTCCTTGTTTTTGGTGATCTTAATGATGTTGCTTGGTCGAGAACCACCAAAGTATTTCAAAAATTGAGTGGTTTAATGGATCCAAGAAGAGGCAGAGGTTTTTTTAATACCTACAATGCCAATCACCAATTATTGAGATGGCCGCTTGACCATGTTTTCCATAGTGATAATTTTACACTCGTAGCCATTTCTCGGGAATGCAATATAGGATCAGACCATTTTCCTATGTACATAAAGTTAAATTATACGCCAGCAGCAAAAAGCGAACAGAAAGAATTAAACATAGATATGGAAGAAAGAGAATGGGCTGAAAGTAAAATACATAAGGCAAACCCTCAGGAAGAAAATCTTAAATGAAAATGATTCCTCGCTCTTAGTTTGCCCTAGAAATAAGAAGCTTTATTATTTACTATTGGTATTTCGCAATTGATGGTCCTGATAAAATTTTGGACTACAGTCAAATTTTTCTCTAAAAATCTTAGAGAAATAACTTCTACTTGTAAGTCCTATCGAATATACAATCTCTGAAATATTCATATTGGTGTTTTTAATTAGGTCTTCCGCATGTTGTACCCGAACACTTCTAATGTAAGCAGAAACGGTTTGGTCATAATAGAGCTTAAACCCTTCTTGTAATTTGGCTGCCGAAAGTCCAGATAATTTTGTAAGCAGTTCTATGCTATAAGCCCTTTCTGGATAGTTTCTAATAAAAATAGACAGGTCCTTAATTACCTCTATTTCCTCACCAGTGAGCGTGCTACTCCTAAAGATACCTATTTTTAAATCTTCCTCATACTGTTCAATTTTTAGGGCTAGTGCTGTTCGTACAATACCTCTAAATAGCAAATTACGTATGAGCCCTTTTTGCTTTATTTTTTCCAGTTGTTGTAATTGATCTGCAATTTTTAAGTTATAGGATCCTATATATGAAAAAGTTAGTTGCTTTTTTTTCGGTGCAAACTTTTGTATGGCACGTTCACTTAAAAAATCTAATTGATCTTCAGGTTTAGGATCTACAGCTGTAGCTAAAGAAATTACGGTGCCCCTAAAAGAGATGTCCTTCCCAAAGGATAAGACAGAGTTCATAGCAGCATTACATGAAAAAATACCAGTCTGGAACTGGTTCAAAATCACTTTTTCTTCGTATTGCCCAAAACTGTGTTCTAATTTTCCCTGAGCGCAATACAAAAAAAAGATAGGATTTGTTGCTGGGCTATGGCTAATTATTTGGGTTATCTGACTAAAAACTAAATCGTACTCAAAAAATACAAGATTTGTATCTAGATAAAATCCTCTGATTTCACCACGAGCTTTTTCATTCTCTAGCACCAATTGGTACTCATCAGGTCTTTTGTGTAACTTACCACCTAAATGAACTTGCAAAATTTCGAAAATTCGTTTTATGTTTTGGGTATTTAAATCAATTTTGATCATTTTGATGCTCTTTAATGGGTCGTTTAAGATGAAAATTGCTTGAAATAAATCCTATAAAATATATTATAGTGATTTCAAGACAAATTTTTGCGCTTAGCTATTTAAGAGCTATACCTAAATTGTTTGCTAAAAATTTTTTGTGTTTACAACAAGCAAGTTAAAACTGATAATTCCTAAGGATAATTGGTAAAATACTATTTGGAATTTACTTTTTGATTGGTCATGCCTAATATAAAGTTATCCATTTGTTGAGGTTGAGTTTCCTTTTTACGCAAAGATGGATAGGTTCGTTTTACCCTGCAAAGCGTACCTAAAGTATGTAGTAAATTTTTCACGATTTTTTATTTAAGGTTAAGATTATATTATTTTTTTACTTATTCAAAATTCGTAAATAAAGCGGGCTGTCTGTTACACAATTAGCCCTTAATTTTATAACATTCACCGACTAAAACTAGTATAATATATTTTTTTAAAGTTGAATCCCAAGAAAACACCCAAGAGTGTAGCTTAGCAACTAAAGCTAAACTACTGTGTACTCAAGTAATAGAGCCTCTTGAATATGATTGAAAAACAGTCACAAATACAAAGTCGCCAGCGGCAATTGGCAATAGGAATCAAATTTAAAATTTTTAAAATAAATCTAAGGTCTGCCTGTCCACTGCCACTGATAACTGTACTCATATAATTTTTTTAGTGCCAAGTATCATCTTAATACTTGTGCTTAAGCATTATCTTAGGGCTGATGATTTTGCCTGCCTTGCTGCTCCTGTTATTTAATTTCTTTTCCATCAGACTCTTTGTGGTTGATTGCTTGTTCTTTTAAACTGGTTTTTTCACTTTCCGAATGTTGATCTTTTTGCGTCATTGTTTTATTTTAGTTACCTTTAATTATTTGATAAAATTTTACTTTCCCATAGTACTTGCAGTAAATAGATAAAACAAATCGTTTTGTTCACGAATCGTTTCAAATGCTTTGTTTTATGGCTAAAATTGCTTTATCTACGATTTTGAGTATATTTTTTTTTGGATTTTAAGCGAGCTTTTTGAGTCATTTGTATTATCCAAGTACGTGTAAAGCTCACTGAACACGCTGTCTGGTCGCGCTACTATAATGTAGTATTTAAGGTTTAAATCTGGTGCTTTTAAGGTTACCTGATCAGATACTCGCATTTTTTATCTCCGATTGAATTCTCGGTAGTTTCCAATTGCGCAATTACATAAATTAGAATTGCTTGCAGCCCAAATCTCTTTAATTTCGAGCCTATGTTCCATTTTGGTACCCTCAGTTTCCACCACTATTTTGTGTTCAGAATTTTCCTCACCATTGGGCATGTTAACATCAAGATAAGACACTTTTACCTCCTATTCTTCCATGACAATTACCACCTTCGGAATCTCCACCATTTTAGTGGTAGTACCGACATTTACCTCAGCCCAGTCAACATTATACTCGGTTAATTCTCGAGCTTCTGCCGTTATAGCTACATCTAATTCTGGTAATTCTCCTTTCTCTTCTTTTTTAATACTACATGCTATAAATAGCGTTCCTATTAGGGCAATAAGTGTTACTTTTAAAATTATTTTTTCTATCGTTTTTTTTTTAAGTTATTGGTGAAAACTTTATTCTCTTCAGAGCTTATAGACTAAAATTAAGGGTATAAGCTAAAACCTTAGTGCTCTTTTAAAAGCATCTATAACCTAAAAACAGTGAGTGGCATAGGGTTTTAATCTCAATGATCTAAGGATAATTTTAAAAGGAAGTTGTTCAATAATAGCTACTTATACTATTTGAAATTACTATAATAAAATGGATGTTTTTAGAACAACATTTACCAACAAACCGCAGGGGCCTACGTGAGACGGATAAATCTAAATACCAAATACCTTAAAAATGAAAATTAGTGCTGGTTATTTAAAAATAATTTATACCGCTACTAAGCATTAAAATCTGCTCGTAAATTGTTTCACAATTCTATTTTCAGGAAAAAACTCTCTCCCTAGAATTTTTACGACTGTATAGCTGGGAACCGCTATAATCATACCCACCACTCCAAAAAGTAGTCCAGCAAGAATGATGATAAGAAAAATTTCTAGTGGATGCGATTTTACGCTATTTGAAAAAATAAAAGGTTGTGAAATAAAATTGTCGATCAGTTGCCCCACAACAATTCCTAAAAAAACATAGCCTATTTTAGGTAAAATAACAGTGCCGAAATCTAAACCTAAATTACTGGTCACGCTAAAAACCACCATGAAAATGCCACCTATTACGGGGCCAATGTAAGGAATAATATTAAAAAGGGCACATAGGAATGCCAGTGCTAGCGGATGCTCAATCCCAACAAGCATTAAGGTTAATGCGTAAATAGTGAACAAAATAAATATCTGCAACAAAAGCCCAATAAAATAACGCGATAATAGTTCTCTTGTAGAATCAATAGAATTCATAATTCTACTGCGATAAACGTCAGGAAATAATTTTACAAATCCACCTTGAATAGCTTGGGTATCTTTAAGCAGAAAAAATGATATAAAAATTATGGAAAAAATGGTAATACTCATAGCACTGATCACTTCTAAAATTGAATTGAATAATTTGGGAAGAAAACCTGTATCTATTTCTTTTTTCACAGTTTCCTCAATATTTACTTCATCAACCATATTTTCAACTATGTTCTTTGATGCTTTTGAATTTGTTGTGAGTTCTTGAAAAAATAGTTTTAATTCACTTTGCATATATTTTAAATCGAGCAAAGCCAGTTTTTCGCCTTGCTCCGTGATTAATGGAATAAAAAGCCACACCAAACCAACAAGCAGTGTAAATAACATTAAAATGGCCACACAAGTAGCTAATAACCTAGAAAACCTCAATCTAGATTCTAAAAAGAGCACAATTGGTCTGCCTATTAAGGAAAAAAATACGGATAACAAAAAATAAGCTAAAACCGATCTTGTTAGGTATAAAAAATATAAAAGTAAAAAAGTGCATGCGAGTAGCATTATGCCTTTAAAAATACCCTTTGCAATGGTGTTAGAGCTCATAAGTACATAAAATAATATTTTTTTTAAAACCTAATCATCACTATTTACCTTGCGGATATGTTTAAAAAATGAAAGTAAAAAGCAGCTACTACAGTTCTTCATCAAAAAAAATTAATGATGGCTGATCCTAAACATATACCAGCAAAACATCAACTTAATTTTTTATTGGAAAAAATTGCCTTTGGTTATTCGTCCGTACTTCCCTGTTTTGAGCTTATCTCTACGGCCTATCAAAAGACCTAGAAACTAAGTGCCAATAAGTGAAAGGTCAAATGCTAAAGATCATGGTCGTAAATTTATGTGCAAGAAAATTAAGTTATTAACCTATTAGAAGTATTAAATAACCCAAAAGGTTTTGAGCTGTTTTAAATGATGTTAATTATGGTAATAGCCTTGTATACCAATGGGGTTGAGAAGTATGAATACATATAGGGATAAATTGATGAGAGAAAAGATTTTAGTGAAGCGCAAAATAAAAAATTTCTTGAAACCGACCATCCCCGAGGCAAGCCATAGTGGTATTTCGCCAGTTTCATTTTGACCTAAGGGGCCAAAAACCGTCCCGCACGTGGGGGATAATATTTTGCCTCACCCAGAACTGCGAAAATGCAGTTCCGACATCTCCCAAGGAGAGGTAAATCGGAAACCTCGAGGCAAAGCCATCAGGGAATTATTTAGATTAAAGAGAATTTGCCACAGGCTTTTTTAAAAGAAATACATCAAATTATCTACTTAATTCTTAAGAAATAAAAGTACGCTATAGTGATAAAAAAATTGTAGAGAAAAAGTCGTAAAATTTTAATGACCTTATTCAAATATCTTATGCAGCATTGACTGGTTAAGTGGTTTTTCTAAAAAGTCAATGACCAAGCAATTTTCCTTGGCAAGGTTTATATCGTTATGGTTTATGGTCGATGAGAGAATGTAAATGTGGTATTGTTCTTTTATAGACACATCAAAAAGCTCAAAGGCCTCGAGAAATTCCCATCCAGACATTGTAGGCATATTAATATCGAGAAAAATAGCAATTTTTTCTCCTGACGGATGATCATTTGCAACGGATTCTATAAAGTCTAGTGCATCTTCTGGAATAGTAAAGTCAGTAATGTGCACTTCCTCGAATGATTTTTTTATAATAATTTTTGAGAGGTAATTATTTATGGGGTCATCGTCAACAAGGAGAAAGCGTTTTATCATCTCTGCCATAATATTTCAGATTTAAATTTCAAATGTTATTGTAAATTCGGTTCCTTTATTGAGCTCGCTGATAACAGCTATTTTGCCACCTAGCGACTCTACCTGTGTTTTCACCATGAAAAGACCCATGCCTTTGCCTTCAACATGCGAATGGAAGCGATTGTAAAGTCCGAATATTTTATCGGCCTTATTTTTTATGTCAATCCCTAATCCGTTATCCTTAAACGTAAGGATCACCTTACTATTTTCTTTTTTACTTTTAATTTCAATAAGTGGTTGTTCGTTTGGTTTACTATACTTGATACTATTGCTAATAAGGTTATAAAAAATGCTATAGATATAGACTTTAAGTGAATAAATTTCGTCCACTTCTGAAAAGTCACACGCTACCTTTACTTGATACTTTTCTATAAGATGACCTATACTTATGACAATATCATTTACAAGTTTAGAAAAGATGACAATTTCTTTTTTCTCGTAAACTTCGCGTTTACTCTGCAAAATGGTGTTGATATCTTTAATGATGGTATCCAGACCATTGACGGATGCTGAAAGTCCGTGGAGCAATTCTTTTTGCTCCTGTGCGCTAATAGAATCGTCTTGAAGAATATCTGCAAAACCTATAATATTTGCTGTTGGGGCGCGTAGGTTATGCGATACAATATAGGAGAACTGTTCTAAATCACTATTGCGCTGGACAATATCAGAAATCATTTTTATCCGTTCGCGCTCTGCTTTCTTTTCAATCGTTAAATCTCTTAAAATACCACGGATATGAAGAGAGTTGTCATGAGATTCAAACTCGAACTTCCATTCGGAAGAGGCGTATCCTATTTCTCCATTTTTTCTAAAGAATCGAAATTCATAGGAAGAATCTTTATATTTAGAAAAAGCAAACTCCATAGCACGCGAAGCCATGGATCTATCTTCAGGATGAACAAATAACATAAAAGCTTCGGAAGAGGGTTTAACATCCTCGTTTATTCCCAAGATTCTATAAAATTCATCAGACCAGCTGTGTTCATTCGTTGACAAATCGGCTTCCCAACTCCCCACACGAGCTATTCGTTGTGCAAATTTTAGCTTTGTTTCGCTTCTTTGTACTTTTTCCTGTGCTTTTTTACTTTCTGTAATATCTTGGCAGGTACCCACTGCAACCTCTGGTGCGCCATGCTCATCCTTGGTAACGCTCCAATTTTCTTCTACCCATTTTTCAACACCCTGCAAGGTAATTATCCGGTGTTCTATGGAATTAAAACTGCTTTTATAGAAAGAATTCCTAAAAGCTGCCTCCACTTTTTCTCGATCTGTAGGATGAATAAAGTCTAGGAATTGTGCATGCGATGCTTCAAAATTTTCAGGATCAGATCCAAAAATCCGATGCGTTTCAGCAGACCAATTTACCTGAAAGGTTTGTAAATCTGTTTCCCAACTGCCTACTTTCGCTACTGCTTGTGCTGTAACCAAACGTGTTCGTTCTATTTCTAATTCAGAGGACAGCTTACGGTACTTTTGCTCACTTTCTAAAAGCATTTTATCTGCCATTAATTTCTCGGTAATATCCGAAACCATCCATAAAGAGCCCTTATATTTTTTAGCATCATCAAAAATAGAATTCGAGGATATTTGTGTCCAAATCATCTTACCATCTTTGGTTACGAATGATGCCTTATAAGTTTCACTTATTCCTTGACGTCTTCTTTTTTCAAGACTATTTTTAGCTGGCTGAAATCCGTTTGAATCTTTAAAAAAGGAAGTTTTTTTACCTATCATTTCATCAAATGAATACCCTATAATCTCAGACATTTTTTGATTGACAAAGGTGGTTTCATTGTTTTCGTTAAAAGTCCAAATGCCCTCTTGGGCAGTTTCTACAATCTGTCGGTAGCGGATCTCGCTTTCTTTAATTTTTGCTTCTGCATTTTTAAATATATCAATATCCTGAAAACTTCCACGTATGCCTATACATTTCCCGTTTACATATTCTCCCTCACCAATACTACGCACCCATTTTTGATTGCCTTTAAAAGTAGTGATTTCCAACTCTTCATCCCATGGGGATCCGTTCTCAATACATTCCTGTACTTTTTGTTTTATGGTATCTTTATATATGCCATCTTTAAAATAACTAATTCCCATATCTAGCTGCGGAACATAATCTTTATCAGCTTCATGAATTTCCTTTGTAATATCCGACCAAAAAACGGTTCCATTAACCATATCTACTTCCCAGCTACCAATGGCTGCAAGCGCATTGGTTTTCTCTAAAAGGTCTTCCAATTTTTTCATTTCGGTAACATCAGAAGAAATTCCGATAATCCCTGATAATTCTCCATTTTCGTTGTAAGTGGGAGAATTGGTAATCAAGGCCGTAAAATTTGTTCCATCTTTTCTCCTTACTTTGAATTCTCCCGACCATGTTTCCCCTTTTTGCAAGGCTTCCATAATCTGATTGGCTTGTTCTATGGTGGTTTCAGAAGTAGTAAGATCCATAATATGAATTCCTAAGGCTTCCTCTTTTGTCCACCCATAAATGTGTTCTGCTGCTTGGTTCCAATAATCAACAATACCATTTAAATCTGTGGCTATGGCTGCCTGCCCTATGGTATTTAATAAATTAGCTTTAAACCTATTTTCTTCATCTGCTGTTTTTCGCTCCGTAATATCCCTGAAATTGGCAACAATAGCATTAATGCCATCCGTTTCAAGAAAATTGGTAAGTGTTCCTTCAATCCAAATATAGGTGCCATCTTTTTTTCTTTCACGGATTAAAGGAGCGTTCATGGCTATGGCTGGGTGTCTCATCAATTCCGAAAGAAATGCCCCAGCCACAGGTATATCCTCTGGATGCATCACATCCATGATATTTAAATTCATTACTTCCTCTGGGGTATATCCAAATTTTTTAGCCACTGCCGGACTTGCGTACATGGGGTCTCCGTTGGCGTCAATGATTGTGATTAGGTCGTCACTATTCTCAATCATTCCCTTAAACAACTTTTCACTTTTTTCTAGTTTTTTTTGCGATAGAATTTTTTCAGTGACGTTATTGATAAAAAAGAAAATTCCTTTAATTTTTCCTTGACCGTTTCGATAGGCTTGATAAACGAAGTTGATATAAATTTCCGTTAATTCTCCATTTCCTTTTGTATCTACTTTAACCAATACTTCTGTTCCCGTGAGCGATTCTCCAGTTTGGTAAACCTGATCTAAGAGGCTTAAAATGCCTTGTTCCACCAATTCTGGAAATACTTCGGCTAGTGTTTTTCCAATAATATCTATTTTACCCGATAATTGCAAATAAAGTGGATTGGCCATTTCAAAAACATAATTTTCACCTTTCAGCATGCCAATGGCAGACGGTGCTTTCAAAAACATGTCATAGAACTGATTTCTTTCAGTTTCCATGGCTTTCTCTAAACCCTTCTTTTCTGTAACATCCTTTGCCACACAATACATTAAACCGAGCTGTACATCTAAATTAACCGACCATAATATGGTAACTATTTTACCAGTTTTGTGAACATACCTATTTTCAAATAATGGCAACTGCATACCCTTAAAAAATATTTCAGCTGCCTTAGTGGTCATATCCCTATCTTCATGATACACCAAGTTTATAAATTTAGTGCCGATTAGCTCTTCAGGCGTATAACCCCAAACAGTTTTTGACGCCTCACTGACATTTACAAATTCCCAATTAGCATTTACTGTACAAATGACATCTAGAGAAGAATTGAGTATTTTTTCAAGTTGAGAAAGCGATTGCTGCCACTCAACCGAGGTTGTGATAAGCTCATTTTCGGCAATTTTTCTTTGGGTAATATTCTGATGGGAAATAACAACTTGTTGATTATGACCTTCTAAATACGCAACACTAAGCAAAAACCATAGTTGTTGATTGCCAGTTTTACAGGAATATTCCATTTCAAAATAGTGCTTTGTATTCTCAAAGACCGATTGAATGCCAGCCAACACCCTTACAGTATTTTCATCACCACTTTTTATGGCTTGTTTACAAACTTCAAAATAGTTACTTCCAGTAGAGACAGAATGTAAGGAAGCGATTCCGTCTTCAGCACCATCTAAATCCCAAGCTTTGTTAGCTGCTAGTATGGTTCCGTTTTGTGCTATCACCACTATATGCAAGCTAAGCGAAGAAAGCACTGCTTTATTAAAATTTTCACTTTCGGATAATTTCTGTTCTGTATTATGCTTTTCTATGGCATTGACTATAGCATACGGGAGGCGCTGTAAACGGTCTTTGAGAAAATAATCCTGAGCTCCTGCTTTCAATATTTCTGAAGCCTGTTTATCAGATAATTTATCTGTAACTAAGATAATGGGTATTTTTAATCCCTTTTGTTTAATAATGTTAATGGTATCAAAGCAATCGATCGCTCTGATATTGTGCTCACAGAGGATAAGATCAGGTGTAAAGGCCTTAAGTGCATTTTCAAAAGCAATTTTATGGGCAACGACCCATATCTCAAATTGAATGTTTCCTTTAGCTAATTCTCTTTCTACCAATGCAGCATCGGCAGTATTAGCCTCTAGGTGCAGTATTTTTATTTTAGTTTTCAATTGATAAAATTCTCTTTTTTATTTAAAAATGGGCTTTTTTGTGTGCAGCCAGTACATAGCAAAGTCCGTTAAAACTTTAAAAAGGTTAGGGATTGAAAAGGTTTTACAATATCATCATAAGTCGAAAAGGCAAAGCCATACCAAGTCTCAAGATATTTTATAAAAAATCTAGGCATCATCAAAAAAATTGCTTGAGTACCTTGGTTTAATTTTATCTTTTCTCTATTTTGAAAACCGAAAGTATTACCGTTAAACCTTAATTCTGAAAGCATTTTTCTCAGTTACAGCGTTTGTTTTTTACTAATTTATAATTATTGAAAAATATATCACTTGATAAAAGGATAATGGACTTAACATTGGTAACCTTTAAATTTTAACGACGGTTTTTATTTATGTTTTGTAAGTGTTTTTAATAACGCCTACAAAGGTCGTAATAATTAGTAACATTTAAGTTATTATTCTTGAAGGGTTTAAAAAAATCTAAGACAAATAATAAAAAATAGCGAATTGACTTTCTAATGAACCACCTCGATGCCATCATACAAGGTATAAAATTCAAAAAAAAATGATTTCAAATTTAAAAAAACAAATAGGATCTCTGCGGCCAAAAAATTTATACTCCTGAGTGGCTTTAAATTTAATATAAACACACAGGAGCCCAACTAATTCATCCAAGGTGCACTAATAAATCATCGCAGGCAGCACTAGAAGTTTTCATGGGTGTTGATGGGTTAAATATTATCCATATATTTATGTAGCTTTATTTATAGCGTCGAGAATTTGCTCTGGAAGTTTGTTGATATCTGATGGTTTTTTCAGACAAGTTGATGCACCGAATTTAACAAATTCTTTGATAGTATCTTCAGAAAAAGAGGTGGAGTACATGATTACTGCACATTTTTTTAGCTTCGCATCTCTTTTTATTTCCATTAAGCATTCGCGTCCGTCCATGCGTGGCATATTCACATCAAGAAAAATAAAATCCGGAATTACAGTTATCTTTCGTAATTGGTTTAGCGCATCTTCGCCGTTTATGGCTTCAAGGCACATAGGGCTTTTGAGTACATCTTCAATTGCTTCTTTGAAAAAAAACCTGTCATCTTCATCATCGTCTATTATCATAAAAACTTTATTCACCATAGTTAAATTGGGTTTTATTTAACGCAATTGTTTAAATGGAAGTATGACACCAAATTCAGCCCCCCTATTCTCTTTAGCCTTCGTAATTACTTCTCCATGGTGGTTTTTAACAATTTGGCTTACCAGTGCCAAACCAATGCCATTGCCATTATAAATTTCTTTGCTGTGTAAGCGCTGGAAAATGGTAAATATTTGTTCGGCGTATTGCTGTTCAAATCCGATACCGTTATCTTTAAAAACTATTTCCACATAGGATGTTAATGAGTTAAAAGCAGGATATCTTTGAATTTCATTTTCTGAAAGTAGGCGAGATGTAATACTAATCACCGGGTTTACCTCTGCTCTAGTAAATTTAAGAGCGTTGCTGAGTAGATTGTGAAAAAGCTGGGTCATCTGCAACGGAATTGCATCAATGGTGGGAAGTTCCCCAAAATTAATTTGGGCTTTCTTTTCATCAACGAGCAATTCAAAATCGTTTAAAGTATTATTTAGTATTTCATTTAAATCTGTTTTCACGAAAAATTTTTCGTGTTCTAGCAATCGCGAATAATTGAGCAGATCACGAATTAGCGTTGACATACGCGAAGAAGAACTTTCAATTTTGTCGATATACGCCCTTACTTCTGTACTCAATTCATCCATATGCTTGTCCCGCAACCTATTGGAAAAAGTAATGATTTTTCTTAAAGGCTCCTGCAAATCATGGCTCGCTACATAAGCAAACTGGTCTAATTGCTTATTGGTTTGGAATAATTCTTCATTAGAAATTTGCCAGGCAGCGGTACGTTCTTTTACTTTTTTTTCTAAATCGTCAGAAAAAGTTTTTAGTTTTTGTTCTACCAGTTTTCTTTCCGTAACATCTTCAATAGCAAGCAATATTAATTGTTCTTCTGTTATTTCATTTTTAATCTGCCTTGCATTCATCAGCAGGGTACGCTCACCAAGTTCAGGAAATTTAAGCACTATTTCAAAGTCATCGATATGGTCTTTTGTAGAAAGCACTTTGATGAGTAACAATCGAAGTTTTTCATCATCAAACTGGTGGTGTTGTATTTCATAAAACCATTTATTTTCTGTTTGCTTTTGATTCACATTAAACTTTTTGTAAAAGGCAGCATTGGCAGTTTTTATACATAGGAATTTATCAAGAACAATGAGCGGATGCCGAATAGTGCTAACGATGCTTTCTGAATAAAGACGGGCAGCTCCCAGCTGGTCTTGCTTGTCGAGCAATTCTTGATTCACGATGATGAGTTCTTCGTTGGTAGATTGCAGTTCCTCCTTGGATGTTTCTAATTCTTCATTTAAACTTTGCATCTCCTCATTACTACTCTGCAATTCTTCGTTGGCGCTTTGTAGTTCTTCATTAGCGGCTTCCATGTCTTCGGTGATAGAGCGCATATCTTCGCGGTTATACGCCAATTCTTTTTCTAATTGCTTGTTTCGCTTTTCTGCTTCACCTGCTTTTGTTTTTACTGATGATGTTGATTTTCCTTCTTTCGCTTTCGGAATTATTATTTTCTCAAACCTAATTAAATAATGCCGTTCAACCGTATCGGTAATCGGAATAATCTCCATCGCCACCAAAGTCTGTTTGCCTTGAACCTCCTGATCGCTGTTTGGATCATTTAGGGACGTGTTTATTTGTAAAGGAATATTTTCTGTAGTGACTGCTATTTTATCTTTAGAAGCTTTATGAATGGCATTTCGTAATTCAAAAGTTAAACCATCTCGTGCCATACTCAAAAGGTTGTGGGTGGGTTTGCCTTGTGGTGTTTTAAGAAAAGGGGTGAGATCTCCATGAATGTGCACAATATCCATTTGATCATTAACAACCACGCTTGCAGGTGCTTTAGAAATCATGATGGCTTCTGCACTTTTTTTAAAATCAGTTTGTGTTGCTTGGGGTTTAGCTATGGTTTTAGTTTTCTTGGTTAATACTTCTTCTTTTGGTTCGGTGGTAATATGCCTGAACCGGCCTTGAACTTGTTTCCGTGAAAAAATTTTTTCTTTTTTTGCCACTTGTAAAAACAAATCGGACGATGTACCAACAGATTCGGATTTACCGAGCAGTAAAAATCCGGTATCTTTCAAAGCGTAATGAAATGTGGCGAAAGCTTTTTGCTGTAAAAATGTATCCATGTAAATGAGTACATTTCGGCAACTGATTAAATCCATTTTTGCAAATGGCGGGTCTTTTAAAAAATTATGCGGCGCAAAAACGCACATATCACGAATGAGTTTTTTTACTTCATAGCCACCACTATTTTTTGTAAAATAATTTTCGAGCTGCGATGCAGAAAGCATTTCCACATCGGCCTCCGTGTAAACTCCTGATCGTGCTTTCTTAATTGCTTTTTCAGAAATATCTGAAGCGAAGATTTGAATTTTTATCCGGTCTCGATAGCTGTCAGCGTTTTCTCCCAAAAATTCTTGCAGGCAAATGGCAATTGAATACACTTCTTCACCTGTTGAGCATCCCGCAATCCACATACGAATAGGTGCGTCAGGATTTTTATTTTTCAGAATGGCAGGAAAAACGGTTTCAGTTAATGCCTGAAACGTTTTCGGGTCACGAAAAAAAGAAGTGACCGGAATAAGCATATCTTGAAAAAGAGCATCCCGTTCCGCTAAGTTAGTCCGCAAAAATTTTAAATAATTGGTAAGATTTTTCTTTTTTACAATGGCAATCCGCCTTGCGATACGCCTACGTAAGGTCTGATCCTTATAATGGGTAAAATCAACCCCGTTGTGTTGGCTTAGCTGCCAAAGAATTTGTTTAAAAACAGCTTCATCATCATTGTTCGATTGTTGATCTTTTGTTAGCGCAAGACCTGTTTTATAGGCACTGTTAATTTGTAAAAGTTGCTCTGGAATTTTTTCGGGCGATAAAATAAAATCAACTACTCCCGAATTAATGGCACTTTCGGGCATACCACCATAGGCTGCGGACTCTAGGTCTTGAGCAATACTAATACCGCCATATAGCTTAATAGCCTTTAGACCCTTGGTGCCATCTTTACCTGTACCCGATAAAACTACACCTATGGCAAACTCTTTATGCACTTCCGCGAGGGAATTAAAAAAAATATCTATGGATAGATTTAGAATACTTTTTTCACGTGGAGCGAGTTGTAGTACCCCATCAGTTGAGGTTAAAATTTTGTTTTCAGGTATAATGTAGATATGGTCTGGAGCCAGATGAATGTCTTCAGTAATTTCATACACCGGAATTTTAGTTACGCGTTGCAGAATCTCTGGCAGCATACTTTCATGGGATGGGTCTAGATGTTGTACCAAAACATACGCCATTCCTGAATTTTCCGGAATTGCCGTGAGCAATCGCTTAAAAGCATCAAGACCTCCAGCACTTGCGCCAATACCCACAATAGGAAAATTCTGCACGGTAGCTGGCGGCTTAGGCTTATTTTTGTTTGTTGTTGCCATGTTTAATAACAATTAGTAATGGTACCAAATTTTAATTGAAATACTTTATTTCTAATATTTATCCGCTGCGAAAAATTCTTTATTACTATCATTTAATAATACTTTCTGAGGCCTTAAAATTTTAGGCGAAATATTTTTCTTATACGATTTTAAATGTTGACAAAATGGTATTCTACCTAATTTTAATTTTCTCAACCTCTTTAGATTTTTTTTAAATACCGAATTTATTGTTCCAAATATTCTTATTGTATATAAAAAACAATGTATTGCTTTGCTTTAGGCCGTACTTTGATTTTTAGATAATTTCCATACTTCAGGTCAACTATTCCTTACTTCATTTCATGCTTAGCATTATTGAAAGGCAAGTGAAACCAATCTATGCTACATATTTTTGCGTTTTTTCTAATCTATTTTTGAGGTAAGGTACAATATATAACACGAAAAAAGACCGTTTCCATGTTTATTCAATATTTTGCAAAAAACAGTCAAAGTTAACCACTGAAAACAGAATTTTATAAACCACTTAAAAAATCGTTTCAGACTATCCCATAAAAGAGTTTGCAATAAATATTGCTATGCTCACTTTAATCCGGCGGGGGTGGTATACTATCTCCGTCCTTTCCATGCTGACACAGTTTAAAAAAAATATTATGGAATTAAAGCCTATTAAATCCGAGAAAGACTATCGAAATGCACTTGTGCGCTTGGACATAATTTTTGATGCGCCGATTGACACTAAAGATGGCGACGAAGCGGAAATACTTTCGTTGCTCATCGAGAACTACTAAAATAAACATTATCCGATTAATGCACCAGACCCAATCGAAGCGATAAAAATCCGAATGGAGGAATTGAATATGCGCCAAAAAGATTTGATTGGAATAATTGGTGGAAAAAGCCGTGTGTCGGAAATTCTTAATCGAAAGAAAAGATTGACTGTCGATATGATACGAGATTTGGAGCGGATACTTCAGATTTCAGCTTCAGTTTTGGTCAATGATTATCAACTCGCACCGAAATAACAAAGGGTAACGTATAAAAATAATAGGGAAATTGGTGCTTAACTCAATGTGCACAGTACTTTGCGACGTCGCCATCCCGACCGTTCGGGATTGATTTGGCTTATTGAGAAAAGATAATAAGGAAAATTAAATTCCGAGCGTTCGGAACGACTTGTGCATAATCTCAAATAATTTCATAATTTGCAAGTTACAAGGCATATACAAGAACATTGCCAACAATATGAAATCTGCCTCACAAATATTAAACAGACCTACAATGAAATTAAACATACTTTTATTTCTGAGCATTTTAAAACTGTTGACCTCTTGCAATGGACAAACCACAAAGCAACAGGTTAAAACAGAAAACATTGTAAAAGGAGATACTGTAACTGAACTTGGGAACAATATAATGGTTGTTTATCAAGACAAGAGGAATGTTTATTGGTTTGGCAGTTGGGAAACAGGAGTTTATAAATATGATGGAAAGACATTGATTAATTACACAACAAAACACGGTTTGCCGAACAATAGAGTTGATGAAATTAGAGAGGATAAATCAGGTAATATTTACTTCATTAGTTGTTCACCTCAATCGACAATTGTTAAATTCAACGGACAATCATTTACTACAATTACAGCAACCCAAAGCAATGAATGGAAACTTCAACCCGATGATTTATGGTTTAGAAATGCTTATCAAACTGAAAAAGTATATCGGTTTGATGGTGATACTTTTTATGAATTGACAATACCAAAACCACCTAATCTTCCAAATTCATTTGAAATCTATAGTATTTATCAAGACCAAAAAGGAAATATATGGTTTGGGACAAACCCTGTTGGTGTTTGCCGATACGATGGAGAATCATTTGAATGGATTACAGAAGAAGATGTGACAGAATTTCGCAACGAAGGTGCAAACGGTGTACGTTCCATTGCGGAAGACAAAAATGGGGACTTTTGGTTTAATACCGAAAACCGTTATAGTATTTATGACAGCACAACTTTAAAAAGTAGTAAGTTTTATACAAGACACGAGAGTATAGGCAGTTTAGACGGAAAAAATACCAGCGGTCTAAATGAGTATTTATCAACAGTAAAAGACAACAATAATAATTTGTGGTTTGTAACCTATCGCAGTGGCGTTTGGAAATATGATGGAACTAAAATCACTCACTATCCCGTTCAAGATAGCTCAAAAGACATTACTTTATTCAGCATTTACAAAGACAACAATGGGGAGCTTTGGCTTGGCACGCACGAAAACGGCGTATATAAATTTAATGGT
>JBGSQM010000231.1:0-24477 GCA_041738035.1 Cellulophaga sp. | reverse complement strand
GGTAGTGGTATGTTATTAATTCCCGCACATTTAGGTTACGGGAGTTTTGGTACTAGAGGAATCCCTGGCGGAGCTGTTTTACTTTTCGATATTACTTTAGTCGATATAAACTAAAAATGAATTAACTGGAGGCAGAGCCATCAAGTTATCAAAATCAAAACTGTTGCAAAGCAAGGGATAAGGGCTGACTTTAGGCAGAAATTATATTCATTTTACATTGGTTCTTATCTCTTGGTTCTTTCAAATAGGGTTTGTCTAAACGCCTCAACCGAGGCAGAACTAAGTGGATTTTATGAAGTAAATTTATCTTAAAATTTGCGGTTTACGGAAATTATATAGCTTATATAATTTCCGTAATTTTTATTTCGTTGTCATTAAACGTTACTACTTCGCCAACGGTTTTACCAAATAGTAGTTTACCAATGGGTGTTTCTGATGAAATACAATATACCGAAAGCCCATCAATTTTAAATTCCCCAGCTGAAATAGCTAAGAAATAATTGGCTTTTGTAGTTTTTACTAGGTTTCCAAGTCCCACATAATTAGCTAATGTTTTTATATTGACAAATTCTAAAACTTTAGCCATTTTTTCGGCTTCTGCCAGTTGTGCGCTTGATTTTTCAATATCTAATTGCAACATGGCACGACCCGTTTCATATTGATCCCCAGCACTACTTTTAGTTTCATCGTCTAATGATTCTTTTAAACCTGCGATAGCAGTTCTGATACGAGAAACTCTGTTATCTGCAAACATTTTACAAAAATCAAACAATTGTTTCTTAATACTTTGTTCCATAATTACACGCTCTTATTAATGATTCGTTAGTGCTACTTAAACTTATGAATTTTCTTTGATTTAAAAGGCACAAAGCTATACTAATTCTGCCAATTCTTTACCAACAATACTACCAATAGCTATTCCCATTCCACCTAATCTTATGCCACAAAATACGTGATTTGATAATTGTTTGATTATAGGGCGTTTATGAGTTCCCATGCCCATAATGCCACTCCAGCGTTGCTCAATTTCAAAAGCGGTATTTGGTAAAATGATTTCTTTTAGTATCGTTTCTAATTGGTTCTGAATTATGGCAATTTCGCCAAAAAGCATGGTCTCTTCACCTTTAAAATCTAAATTTCTACCGCCACCAAACAGAATTCTATTATCTATGTTTCTAAAATAATAATAACCTTCGTCCAGATGAAAGGTGCCTTTTATATGTAATTTTTTTATGGGTTTGGTAATTAAAACCTGAGCTCTAGCGGGTTTTATATCTTCTTTTAATAAGGTTGACGCAAAACCATTGGTTGCAATGAGCAATTTTTTAGTGTTGAATTCAAAGAGGTTGGTTTTCACATGTAAACCTTCTGAATTTTCAATAAAACCCTCGACCGCTATTGTATTTAAAATCGTAACCCCTTTTTGCTGCACTTTCTTTAAAAGTGTTGCCATCATTTTACCTGTATCTATTTGCGACTCAAAATCGCTGGTAATATAATACTCCTGAATACCTTTGAAATTGAAGGTGTTTTTGTGTTTTTTAAAGAAATCACTGCCAGAAACAGGTTTTAAACTTGTATTTACAGTCTTTAGATTTTCAACACAATTTTCATAAAGAGCAGCCTGCACTTTAGTAAAAACTTCGTGTCCACCATGCGTTCGAAAATCAATATTTTTATCGCCTAAATTCTTACGTAATAAGGCAACACCATCCCATCGTTTCTGTACGAGTTGCACAACAGCTTCCTCAGAATGACTTTTTAAATCGGCTAAAATCTCTGAAATACTCCCAAAACAAGCAAAACCAGCATTTTTAGTGCTCGCCCCTTGTGGTAGCACTCCTTTTTCTAAAACAAGAATTTTTGCTTTCGGGTATTTTTCTTTTAAATGCAAGGCACAACTGAGACCAACAATACCACTACCCACAATAGTAAAATCTATGTTAGAAAGCCAAGTTTTATATTCCCAATAACTTAGATTCATTTAGTTTGAATTAGTGTTTTTAAAATATTATATGAAGATACAGAATAGAATCCTTTATTTTAAGTTCAGCAGAAATAGAAGTTTCTTAAGACCTAAAAGGTTGTTAAAACCTTTTAGGACAAATGCTTTGGAAAGCTAGATAGAATCCTTTTCTTGCATTCCAAAAAACAGTTGTGAAATGATGTTAATATTACTTTGAGTAGCTTCAATCCTTCCTTTCACTACTACTTTATTGCCGATTGTTTGCTGTGCTGTAATTCGTAAAGACCTTAATAATTCAACCAACTTATCAGCCTTCGGAATTTGTAAATCTTTTTGTAATGCGGCAAAATTAGTTTCTAAATTAAAAAGATAACTCCCTGTTTTTTTTTGCGATAATTGTTCGCCTTTTAGGGTAGAAAATGCCGTATTCGCGGAATCTTTATCTGCATAAAAGGTATAGTATGGAATCGCTTTTAAAATTCCCTTTTCAAGTGCGCCTTGTTCTTTTAGGTAAGTATTCAATCCCGCTTCAGCTCCCATATCTATACATATAACCGGAACGCGTTTTTCTTGGGTGGCTTTCGTTTCTACCTTTTCAAAATTATCATCATATTCGTAGGTAATAATAGTATCGGTCTGTTGGGTTGTGCCTTTTATAGAAATGCTCAAATTGCCCTTACTTTTGGCTACCAAAGTAGTAATATCTAAATTATTTTTATCAAAAAAAGAAATGTCTTCAAGTGCCGATATAACCCATTCTCTATTTTTTTCTTGCGCAAAGTTGGCATCAAAATATAGCTGAAATGAAGCATCTGGAATAGTGTTATAGCTTATTTGATTTGCAAAGGTTTTGGGTGCATCTGTATAGAGTAAACCTTCTAAAATTGCTTGCCCATCGTTAAAGTTTAAAGTTACCTTGCTATCGCCATGTATAAAGGTAATATGGTCATTGGTGGCGCTTAATTGCTTAATTATGGCTTGATCGTCATCTTTAATTACTTTGTTTTGCAATAAAATTTCATCAAAAACCTCTTTACAGGCTTCAAAGGATCCTTTAGGGCTTAAGGCGACTACCAGATGCTTATCGTTCCATGCGAATATTAATTTGGCTTTTTCATTGGTGGCATGCTGATAATTAGCATTATTTATCGAGGTATTCAGTTCTTTAAAATATTGCTTTGAAAAGATTTCAAATAAGGCCGGATCATCAATTTTAAAAGTTGTAAATAAGGTGTTTTTTACATTTTTTACCGTATACAGAACCAGTGAATAAGGCATCAAATTAATGCCCTTATCCATGGCATCAAGACTATCTTTTTCCTTTTTATCTTTTGATATTTTAGCGTTTTTCCAATAATACCTTGGACTTACAAGGGCGTCGAAAAAAAGTGTTTTTTGTAAATCGTGCAAGCCTATTTTTACAAAGCTCTCGGCATCTGTATGTATTACATTTTTTAAAACCGCTTTTTTCTGATAGTGGGTATAAGCAAAATAAATAAACACCAATACGGCGGAAAGTGATAAGATTATTTTCAGGAGCTTTTTCATGGCATTTTAATCATTTAAATACTAGAAATTATTCTGCCAAAACCTCAATCATATTCATAAAATAAGCCAAGCTATTTTTGTGACCTTTGCCTGTTGGGGTATTAAAAATCATTTCGCCATCTACTGTATTACCTTTTACTTGCCCTATTCTAAAAACAAGATCTTCTACATTGTCTTTAATAAAGCTTAATTTTTCTTTGAATTCTGCTGGAATGGCTTCTGCTGATATTTGATTCGCCATTAATTTACCATTGATATAAAGCGTTGTCGCATTATTTGACATTAGTTTTTTATGCTTTTTCGAAACTTTAGCTTTATAGGTATTGTTACTTATCGCCATCATATCTTTGGTAGAATTTCCAACAAGCAGGGTATTCCCCTTAAAAAACATATTTAAGGTAAAAGGTAAGTCCGGAGCGGTTAGTTTGTAAATTCCGTTTTCAAAAACAATAGTCTTTTCTTTTATTCCTATACGCATTAATCTATTAAAAATTTCTTGCTCTTCAGAAGTTACCATATATATAAATTTGGGTAAGGTTTCTGTCTTTGTTTTGGTTACTTCGGTACTTTCATAATTCTCATCATATTCGTAAGTAGTATAGTTTACTTCTGTTTGCTCTAGGCCTGTCATTACAAAAAGCATATCACCTCTAAATGCTTTTGCAATTGCTTCTTCATCTAATAAGATGGATGCCACTCTTGTGCCAATAGCGACTAAATCTCCTATATGTTCTTTTTCCATACCCGCAAACATACTTTCAATCATTTGTGGATATGCCTTTAAAACACCCTCAGTACTCATGTTTACAGAAAGATAGCCTTGTACCTCGTCTTCATTAAAATAGTTGAAGAAGTTTTTATTTAAGTTGCCATTATATATCGCCTGACTGTAAGAAGCCAATTGATCATTCATGGTATAAGCAGTATTTATTGTCGCTTGGGTTTCTTGAAAGTTTAATTTTGACGTTAACGACATGCCGCCATAAAAGCTCTTTATATCAAACAAATCATAAGGATTATAACCAAGACTGGATCCAAACATTGTGGTTAATATTTCGTCGTAAATAGTGCCAAAATCATTTACCCAAAAAATGGCTTCATCGGTACCATTACCTGCGGCTTTTTGGTAATTGCTATTTTTTAAAATACCGCCATCATCATAGTTGCCTGCCATAATAATTTTTGCTTTATCGATAGCTACTAGCAGATTTTCTTGACGCCTAACTTCTCTTTTAGCGTTTATTTCCTCTTGTTCTTTGGCATAGTAATCGTTATTATATGAATAGCCATAAGAATCACATTCAGGAAGGGATGTTTCAGTTATAGTTATCACCCCAGAGTCTTCTATGCTACTCTCTTTTACTGCTGCTGGATTTTCATCGTCAGGGACAGCCACATCCACTCTTTCAAGAATATAACCGGATATAAAAAGACTTTCTGTTCTATATTCTGTATTTGACGTGATGTTTATGGTTCGAGATTGACTTCCATTTAGCCCTTTGGTATCGAATAAAATATCGATAGTTCCTTTATCGCCAGGTTCGATGCCTTCTTTTGGAAAGTTAGCCACTGTACAACCACAAGTAGCTTCAACTTTGCCAATAAATAAAACTGAATTGCCTGTATTGGTAAAATTAAAGCTGTGGCTTATTTTTTCACCTTCTTCAACATCATCAAAATAATAATCATAAGCTTCGAAATTCATTGTTGGCCATCCAGAAGAAATAGCCGAAGATGCTTCTTCTACGACTCCTTCAACATCCTCAGTCGGCAGGTCGTAATCATAATTATACCCATAATCATCGTATTTATTTTCATCTTGCAAAAACAGCACCAATAACATGTCATCATTGAACATGCTTACTCTTGCATCAAATTCATCTAAAAAATAAGTTATATTGTCTTCCGTAATTAGACTGTCTTTAGTGGTGTCTGATAAGAGGTTTAAAAAACTTTCTTTATTGTTCAATGGAATTAAAAAACTATGTGCCAAAACACCTTTTTCAGTTTGTAAAAAATAATAGAAATTCTGTGATAAATCTATTCCTAAAGACGCCAAATTACTAGCCTTATTTCCCGTATCTTTTATCATTTCTGCAAGAAATAATTTGCCTAGTTTTGAATTCTCAAACTCTGTCGTGGAAACCAAATCCGTTATATTTTTTCCTTTTATAGTAAATACAGCACTGGCATTACTAGGAATTTTTGTGCCTAAATCCTGAGCCGAAATTAAAGAGATTGTTAGAAAAAAAATGCTGATTAATAAGGCTTTTTTCATTTGAAATTATTTTAAATTTTCTGAGTTGTTTTATTTTGATAATTGAATGGTATTTGCTAAACTTTTTTCGCCAAGGATTAGTGACATGATATCTAATTTTAACAAAACCGCTTTTTTATTGGGAGCTAATTTTGCATTGGTGTTCGAGCTGTTTTTTACCTCATTTTTAAACCTATAAATACTGGTATAACTAGCATCTTTAAATAGTTGCCGATCTTCAGTCTTTAGTTTATAAAAAGTTTTTTTGATGTTATTTTCATACGAAAAATGACGCTGAAAATTAAAATCTGCCGTATTAAAAGAAAAATTGGTGGTATTAAAATTTGTCTTTTCTTTTTTATTTTGATTTCGAATTAAATCTTGAAAAACGGCATCTAAATTGGCGACTTTATCAAAATTGCATGACACTGTAAAAATATAATTTTGGTAGTCCGCTGTTTTTTTAATATTAGTAATACCAGCCATAGATTTAAGATGATTTTCAGCCTCTTTCAAGGCTGTTTCTATATCGTTTTTTGATGGTACCTTGTAGCCGTTAATACTATCTAAAAGCATAATAGAAGCTAATTTTGTTTTGCTTTTACTCAAATTAAAAGTAACCACTATTGCCCCGCTACCGTCTGTATTTAGGTTTATTTCTTCTAAAACCTCAAAACAACTCGTGAAGAGGGTCAAGGATAAAAAAAGAAGGCTGAATATGGAAACCCTTTTGAACATATTTAAACATGAATTATAATTTGACAAGTGTGATGACCATTTATTATGAGATGATTTTACTTTATTTAAGCTAGATATTTGTTTTTTAGATGAAATGTAAAAATCAATTATTTACACTACAAAGAAATGATAAAAACTCCTCTATTACACCCCTGTATTCCGTGAAAACAAAATAGTATAATTTAATAAATAAAAACTCCGATATTGCTATCGGAGTTTTTATGTTATTCTATAGGCGAATTCATTTTAAAATCTTCCATAAATTTAGTGGTGTAATTCCCTGCTAAATAATCTGGGTGATCCATTAATTGCCTATGAAAAGGTATGGTTGTTTTAATCCCTTCTATGACGAACTCGTCTAAAGCGCGTTTCATTTTATTGATAGCCTCTTCTCTGGTTTGGGCTGTGGTAATTAGTTTGGCAATCATAGAGTCGTAATTCGGCGGTATGGTATAGCCACTATACACATGTGTATCTAAACGTATTCCATGCCCGCCTGGAGTATGTAAAGTAGTTATTTTACCTGGCGAAGGACGAAAATCGTGATAGGGATCTTCAGCATTTATTCTGCACTCTATGGAATGTAATTTTGGTAAATAGTTTTTTCCTGAAATTGGAACTCCCGCAGCCACCAAAATTTGCTCTCTGATTAAATCATAATCTATTACCTGTTCTGTAATAGGATGTTCTACTTGAATACGGGTATTCATTTCCATAAAGTAGAAATTACGATGCTTGTCCACTAAAAATTCTATAGTACCTGCACCTTCATACTTAATAAATTCGGCAGCTTTAACCGCTGCAGCACCCATATCATCCCGAAGCTTATCGGTCATAAAAGGAGACGGAGTTTCTTCAGTTAACTTTTGATGACGACGCTGAATAGAGCAATCTCTTTCTGATAAATGACAAGCTTTCCCGTATTGATCACCTACAATCTGAATTTCTATATGGCGTGGCTCTTCAATCAATTTTTCCATATACATGGCACCATTCCCAAAAGCAGCAGATGCTTCTTTTACGGCACTATTGTATAAATCTTCCATTTTTTCTTCACTCCAAACGGCACGCATCCCTTTTCCACCGCCGCCAGCGGTTGCTTTAATCATGACAGGATAGCCCATTTTTTTAGCTACTTTTTTGGCATCTTCTACATCTTTTAGTAAGCCATCAGAACCTGGCACACACGGTACACCTGCTTCTTTCATGGTTTGTTTCGCGGTAGCTTTATCGCCCATTTTATCGATCTGGTCGCCAGAGGCTCCTATAAATTTAATATCGTGTTCTGCACATATTCTGGAGAATTTAGAATTTTCTGATAAAAATCCGTATCCAGGATGTATGGCGTCTGCATTGGTAATTTCAGCAGCAGCAATAATATTCGAAATCTTTAAATATGATTCACTACTTGCGGCTGGTCCTATACAAACAGCTTCATCTGCAAAACGTACATGCAAGCTTTCTTCATCGGCTTTGGAATAAACAGCAACTGTTTTAATTCCCATTTCTTTACAAGTTCGGATAATGCGTAAAGCAATTTCCCCTCTGTTTGCAATTAATATTTTTTTGAACATCTTTTCGAGTTTTAAATTTTAAGTTCTAAGTTTTAAATGGCTTTAATACCTGTTGTGCAGGGAATTCCATATTCAAGAGCTAAAATTTACTAAGATGGATCTACTAAAAATAAAGGTTGATCAAATTCTACTGGAGAAGAATCATCAACCAAAACTTTTACGATTTTACCTGAAATTTCTGATTCAATATCATTAAACAATTTCATAGCTTCAATAACACAAAGTACATCTCCCTTTTTGATAGTGCTACCAACCTCTACAAAAACTGGTTTATCTGGAGATGGTTTTCTATAAAGCGTTCCTATAATAGGTGATTTTATAGTTACGTATTTAGCATTATCCTCTTTCTCAGTTTTTCCCGCAGTTTCGCCAGAAGCTGTTTCTTGATGTGCAGCAATGGGACCCGAATGCATCATCTGATTATGGGGCATAGGCATTTGTTGCAGATAGGTTGTTGGTTCATTGGTGTACCCAGCAGCACCTGTTCGGATGGTTATTTTGATGTCTTCCATCTCTAATTTAACCTCGCTTGCGCCTGATTTAGCTACAAATTTAATCAAGCTTTGAATTTCTTTAATATCCATGGAGTTCTTGTTTAATATAGTTGACTTTGTTAATTGCTATTATATGCCCATTTTAAATAAATAGATCCCCAAGTAAAACCACCTCCAAAAGCGGCAAATACTAAGTTATCTCCTTTTTTTAATTGACTTTCGTAATCTTTTAATAATAATGGTAAAGTTGCCGATGTGGTATTGCCATATTTTTGAATATTCATCATTACCTTTTTATTATCTAAGCCCATTCTGTTGGCTGTGGCATCAATAATTCTTTTATTGGCTTGGTGCGGCACTAACCAATCAACATCGGCATCCGATAAATTATTGCGCTCCATTATTTTTGCTGCGGCATCTGCCATATTAGAAACTGCAAATTTAAATACCGTTTTACCGTCTTGAAAAATATAATGCTGTTTGTTTTTTACCGTTTCTTCCGTTGCTGGCATTACCGAGCCCCCGGCGTTCATGCTCAAAAAATTTCTACCTAAGCCATCCGAACGCAAATATTCATCTTGAAGGCCTAAGCCCTCTGTATTGGGTTCAAAAAGTACAGCTCCTGCGCCATCGCCAAAAATAATACAGGTGGTTCTATCTGTATAATCAATAATCGAAGACATTTTATCTGCACCAATTAATAATACTTTTTTATATCTGCCCGATGCTACAAAACTTGCTGCGGTTGACATTCCAAATAAAAAACTAGAACAAGCAGCGAGTAAATCAAAAGCAAAAGCATTTGTTGCTCCAATTTCAGACGCTACAAAAGCAGCTGTAGAGGCAACTAATGTATCTGGTGTTGCGGTACCTACCAAAACTAAATCTATTTCTTTTGGATCTATTTTTCTTTTAATTAATAAATCTTCTGCTGCTTTTATGGCAAGATATGATGTTCCTGCACCTTCTTTTTTTAAAATTCTTCGTTCTTTAATGCCGGTTCTACTAGTGATCCACTCATCATTAGTATCAACTAATTCTTCTAGCATTTTGTTCGTCATAATAAATTCGGGAACGTAAGCCCCTACCGCCGTTATAGCCGCTGATATTTTACTCATTTAATATTGATTTTGTGCTGAAAACTTTAAAAAAGCAACAAATTTGGTGAAAATTAGTGATTTTTGACGACTTTATGCCACTTTTTATCTAAAAGCTACTCTTTTAACAATTTAAATTCTGGTCATAAAAAAAACCCCCACTTATGACTAAATGGGAGTTTATATAATAAAATGAATATTCTACTAAGCAACTGCTGCTTCAGTAGTATCAATTAAAACCTGACCTCTGTAATATAATTTACCTTCGTGCCAGTGTGCTCTATGGTACAAGTGCATTTCGCCAGTAGTTGGGTCTTTTGCAAGCGTAGGGGCAACAGCCTTATAATGTGTTCTTCTTTTGTCTCTTCTGGTTTTGGAAATCTTCCTTTTAGGATGTGCCATTTTACAACTTATTTATCCGTTAATAACTTTTTTAATGAATCCCATCGGGGATCTGTCTCTTTATCTTTACTTTCTTTTATCTCTTTTGGATGCAATTCTTCCAGTTTTTTCAGTGCTTCTGATTCTAAAGTACCATCTAAAACTCCAGGATGCACTTTTTTTAAAGGCACTGCCAATACTAACATTTCATACACATACTGCGAAATATCTACTTGAAAATCTCCATGCGGCAGTATCAATATTTCATCATTATCATCATTAAACTCATCGCCAAACTTTACTACTAAATCTAAATTAGCAGTTACAGGTTGATCATAAGCTTCGTTGGTAACATCGCAATAAACGTTTACCGTACCACTCCCACTCATTACTAACTCTAGCATGGTACTCGATTTGTTTAATAAAACTTCTAAATCAATAGCCGCATCATTAAACTCATTGTACTCAAAAGATTCAAAGAACGTATTGTTTATCTCAAAATTAAATTCATGTTTTCCTAGTTTCAATCCTGAAAAAGGAACCATAAACTCTCTATGCTTCTTCATGTTTGACACTTTAATTAGTGCTCCAGCCATTCAAAGGCGGGTGCAAAGATAATATTATTTTACTAAAACCCAACTTTAAAAATAAAAAATTCAATTTCAATAAATTACATTTTATTGATGGCATTTTATTTACCTAAATTCCCTTTTTAGTCGAGACTTTTTTAATGGGTTTGCCGTTAACTCGCTATATTCTTCTCTGTTTCTAAAAATTTCTATAGCGGTAAAAACTGCTTCTTTAAAAGAATTGTGGTCTGCTTTTCCTTTTCCCGCAATTTCGTAAGCCGTGCCGTGATCTGGAGAGGTACGCACCTTATTTAAACCCGCTGTGTAATTTACGCCTTTCCCGAAAGATAAGGTTTTAAACGGAATTAATCCTTGATCGTGATAGGCGGCTAAAATAGCATCAAAATTTTTATAGCCATCAGAACCAAAAAAACTATCTGCCGAATAAGGGCCATAAACTAAATGTCCGTTATCAAATAACTCACGGATTACCGGTTTTAAAATTTCATCATCTTCCTTGCCAATAACGCCATTATCGCCACTATGCGGATTAATCCCTAATAGCGCAATTTTTGGTTTGCTGATACCAAAATCTGTTTTTAATGATTTTTCAATAGTGTTTATTTTACTTTTAATTAAGGCTGGTGTTATGGACTGCGCCACATCTTTTACCGCAATATGATCGGTTAGTAAGCCTACTTTTAAATCGTCAGTAACCATAAACATAAGGCTTTCGCCTTCTAATTCTTTCGCTAGATAATCTGTATGACCAGGGAAATTAAAATCGTCAGCCTGAATGTTATTTTTATTAATGGGTGCCGTCACAAGCACATCTATATCACCTACTTTTAATGCTTTTACCGATGCTTTTAAGGATTGTAAAGCATAATCTCCCGATTCTTTGGTGGCAATTCCAAATTCTATTTTCGGTATTTCTTTCCAAACATTCACCACATTAATTTTTCCTTCCAGTGCTTTTGAAGCTTCTTGAATTCCATGATAATTAATCTCTAATCCCAGTTCAGACTTTTGGTAGCTTATAGTTTTATTAGATGCAAAAATAACAGGCGTGCAAAAATCTAACATTCTTACATCTTCAAAAGTTTTTAAAACTACTTCGCAGCCTATCCCGTTTAAATCCCCAATAGAAATCCCTACTTTTATTTTTTGTCTATCCTCTGCCATGTTATTAATTGGTTTGTACTAATTTTACACTGCAAAATTAGGTATTTAAAACGACAACATGTTTACTGGAATTATTGAAACTTTAGGTAAGGTTACAGCACTAAGAAATGAAGACACTAATTTACATATTACGGTAAAATCTGGCATCACCACAGAACTTAAAATAGACCAAAGCGTAGCGCATAACGGCGTTTGTTTAACTGTGGTTGCCACTAAGGGCGACACCTACACAGTAACGGCAATTGATGAAACCCTACAAAAAACCAGTTTAAAACATTTAGTAGTAGGCGATTTTGTAAACCTAGAGCGCGCCATGATTTTGGGGGCACGCTTAGACGGACATATAGTACAAGGCCACGTAGACCAAACTGGCGTTTGTACCGCTGTGGAAGAAAAAAACGGAAGCTGGTTTTTTACTTTTGAATATGACGCTGCGCAAAATAACCATACCATCGAAAAAGGCTCTATCACCATTGATGGTACTAGTTTAACCGTGGTAAACTCTGATAAAAACACATTTAGCGTTGCGATTATCCCTTATACCTACGAGCATACAAGATTTCATTCCTATAAAATAGGAACTGTTATAAACTTGGAGTTTGATGTTATTGGGAAGTATGTCGCTAAATTGATGGCGGTAAGGTAAAAATCCTAAAGAAGCCTCCCCCAACCCCTCCTAAGGAGGAGAGCAAACGGCTCTTTTCTTTCTGGAAAGCGAGCTTTTATTATTGAAAATTTGAAATTACTTTTTTTTTAGCTTTAATTTTCAAAAAAACTAATAGAGCTCCCAATCCAGGTGTCATTTGTTTGGTAAGATACATTGATCAATAAGCCCTTGCTCATACGGGTTAAATTTACTACGGGTTTAAATCTATTTTCTTTTTCGTTCCACACAAATAAAAGGCGTAATTCTACTTTTGAATTGGTTTCAGAAGGTGTTTTTATTAAAGGAGCGTAGGTAACTTTTTTTTGTAAGATGTAGTTTTGCTTGTCTTCAATTTTATCAATTTCTTCTTCTGTTGGGTTTAAATTGATGCCTTTACCTGCAAAGGAAAACAAGGGTTTTAATACATATTCTTGTAAAGAAATAGCTGCTGGAAAATCATTTAAATAATACGATTTTGGAATATAGGTATGCGCTAACAATGGCATAATACATTTTGAGATAATAAAAAACCAATCGGGATGCGTTACCCATTCCACCTGAACATCGTCATTAAGGTTAAACCCTAACTTAAGATCTGCTGTGCCTTGAATTTCATCAAAAATTACCCGATTATAAATGCGATGAATTGGCGTTTTTTGGCCCTTATGCTCGTAAAATAATTTTTTGCCTTCCTTAATAACTTTCGTGATACAAACTACTGCAATTCCTAGGGCTTTTTGGGTTGCCCAAAAGTCGATTCTGGTTTTTTGCTTTTCGGGATACAGCTCTAACAGAATTACATTTTCAGTGTTTTCATCACCCAAAATAACCGTTTTTAATTCTTCTAAATAGCTATTTTCATTAAGCCCACTAAAATAATAATGAAACTGGTCTTTGGGAATGTTTGGATAATTTTTTAAAAAAGATTTTCCTAAAAAAGGTTGATAAAAAAAAAGAGTAGGGAACGCTTGTAACTCAATCAATTGAGGCACAATATGGCCATTTTCACCTTCACAGAGTCCAAAATCTATGGCTAAAAAATGAGGTTTATTTAAAGGAGCAGGAGATTGCAAATTTTTAGGAATAAAGCGTTCTCTAATCTCCTGCAAATCTATATTTTCTATTTGCTCTAGGATGGCATCACAAGCCTCAAATATTTGAATTTTTAGTTCCTTTGAAATAAATACAGGCGTTTCTGATAATCGAAAGGCCGTAGGTTCGCCAAAAGCATCTACAATATCTTTCTGTAAGTTCTCGTAAAACTCTTGTTTATAATTTTGATTAAAGGCTGCTCTAATTTTTGGTATCATACAGTAATTAGTAATGATTCTTTGATGGAATCGGCTGCTTGTTGTAAAAATTTAGGGATAATAATCGCATTGGTTTTTGCTATTTTATCATCATGCTCTAAATAGTCTATCATTTGAAAGTATTTCTTTTTACCAAATTTTTTTATAATCTGTGCCTTCTTGTCGGCTGTCTGAAAATGCCTAAGCATCCCTTCGGCATCTGCTTCTGGGTGAAACTGAGTGCCAAATATTTCTTTGGTAAACCTAATCGCCATAACCGCTCTTTCAAAAGGAATATGCGGTCTTGATTTTTCAATACAAAGCACACGTCCATCTAAGGTGTCTAGTTTCCATTCTTTAGGGCCAACAACCTGATAATCTCGAGAATCAACAGCATAAAAAGGATCATCTAAACCTTGGAAAAGTGGTTCATGTTCGCCACTTTTTGTTTTTGATATGGGTAAAACACCAAAAGAGGTTGAGCGTCTTTTAGTTACTCTAGCCAAGTCCCAATGCAAACATGCCAATTGAAAGGAGTGACAAATTAAAAAAACGTGTTTGTTTTTATAATGGCTTAGGTTGTAATTTAAAACATCATCTAACAAACCAAAAAACAGGGGTTCCCAAGCTTCTCCTGCGATTAAAGGCGAGCCAGGGCCTCCCGAGGAAATAAAAATATTATAGGCATCCACCTCAGGAATTTCATTTTTAGCCCTAACATCAAAAACATCATAACTGCCTTGAATATCCTCCTGTGCTAAAAAGTTAGCTACCAGCAATTTTATACATCGCATGCCCTCGTTGGCATGCCCCGCATTCATATCTAATACTGCTATTTTACAGCTTTGCTTCGTCATTTGTTTTTATTAGATAACGAAATTACGTTATAAATTATATATTACAAGCCCTTTTTTGTTTGTTCTACCACGTATTTCATCACTTCTTTTAGATCTTTGGTTTCTTCAAACACTTTTAATTGCCGGTCAGCACCCGAACCTTGTTGCAGCATTTGATATACATAATTCACCTCATTTCTGCATCCAAGTTCGTCCACAACATCATCAATAAACTCTAAAAGCTCGTTGATTAAGATTTCATAAGGCACTTCTTCCTCTTTCCCAAAATCGATTAATTTCGCTTCAATTCCCCATCGGGCGGCTCTCCATTTGTTTTCGTTGATTAAAATACGCCGATACGATCTAAAACTTTGGTTTTTTTGATGTAATCTACTCACTTTAGCGATGATACATTGCATTAATGCGGCAACGCAGGTTACTTCATCAACCGTCATCATCATATCACAAATTCTAAATTCTACCGTTGGGTAAACAGGGTGCAGGCGAATGTCCCACCATATTTTTTTACCATTATCAATACAATTGGTTCTTACGAGAACATCTATAAATTTATCGTATTCGGCAACAGTGGCAAAATAAGGGGGAATTCCTGTTCTAGGGAACTTATCGAATATTTTAGAGCGGAATGATTTGAAACCCGTTTCGCGCCCTTCCCAAAAAGGCGAATTGGTTGAAAGCGCATACAAATGTGGCAAAAAATAACGCGCTACATTCATAATTTGCAAACCTTCTTCTCGACTTGGGATACAAACATGTACATGCATTCCGAAAATAAGATTGGACCTTGCCACATCTTTCATTTCGGCAATCAATTGATCATACCTTGGGTTTGGCGTTATTAACTGCTCACTCCAATGCGAAAAAGGATGCGTGCCAGAAGCAGCGACTTTTAAATCTTCTTTCGCAGCCAACTCTATAATTTGTTGTCTTAAATAGCTAATTTCATCTCGTGCTTCTTGTATGTTTTCGCATACATTTGTGCCCATTTCTACCACCGACTGGTGCATTTCTTCTTTGATACGCTCTTTTAAAAATACTTTGCCACCTTCTAAAATTTTCGACATCTGAGAGCGAAGGTTTAGAGAGTCTCCCTCTAAAATCTGGAATTCTTCCTCAATCCCTATTGTAAATTTGTGCATATCTTGGTTAGATTAATGACTACTTTTTATTTTTTTTGGCTGCAACTGCTCCTTTCATTGGTGCTTTTTTTACCGCTGTAGTTTTAGTTTTCGGACTCGCCTTTTTAGCTGGCTCCTTTTTCACGGCAGCCTTTTTTTCTGTGGCAACAACCGTTTTTGTTAAGGACGTTTTTACCGCAGTTTTCTTTGCTTCTGCAGCGGTTTTTAAATTGAGTTTCTTCGCTACAGTTTTTATAGGATTTATACAGTTTTGTACAAAAGTTCCCCAAGAACTGTTATTTTGTTTCGGTTTGTGCGCAAGGGCTTTTTCTACCGCTAATTTTGCAGAATGCGCTACAATCCAATCAAAATTTTCTTGCCCAACAGAGTTAATATCCGCATCAGGAGCAGGGTTACAGAAATCAATGGCATAAGGTATTCCGTTACGTACGGCAAACTCTACAGTATTAAAATCGTAGCCCAAAGCTTTGTTTAGTTTTAAAGTATAATCATGTATCGTTTTCATTAATTTTTTATGCTCTTCACCTGTAGTTTTAGGTTCAGTAGCATATCGTGCATGAAAATCATTACGTGGCTCATAAGGCATAATATGCACATATTTTTGACCTAAAGAATACACCCTATAATAATCATCAAAAATAATTTCTTCCTGCAACATCATGACCAACTGTTCTGTTTCTTCATGTTTCTCAAAAAGATCATCTATATTTTCTACCTTATAAACACTCTTCCAACCACCACCATCATGGGGTTTCATATAGGCAGGAAAACCTATGTAATTAAAAATATAATCCCAATCTAAAGGCGCTACTAAATTTCGGAATGATTTATCCGAAGTATTATCAGGTCTTACTTTTGAGGGCAATAAAACCGTTTTAGGCACAGGAATACCTAATTCCATTGCCAAACAGTTGTTGAAGAATTTTTCATCTGCACTCCACCAAAACGGATTATTTATAACAGTAGTTCCCATTAAAGCCGCATTTTTTAAGTAAGCCCTATAAAAAGGTACTTCTTGAGATATTCTATCAAAAATAACATGGTAACCATAATCGATACCTTGTTGTACTTTATCAATTTTAACCGGTTCAGCAATTACTTTACCTTGTCCTAATTGATTTACTCTGTCAATAAATGCCCATGGAAAAGTGTCTTCCATTCCAAATAATATTCCTACTTTTTTTATCATATTTTCTAGTGTATTAAGTTCTTAAAAATAATTGTTTATATATTCTGGAAACACCATTTTCCATAAAGGCCAATCGTGCGAAATCCATTTTTTTTCATCATACCAGTGCGTTATACCTTTTTGGTTTAAAATAGCGGACATTCGTTTGTTTTTATCCAAACAGATATCCCAATCGGAGGTGCTTAAAACTATCTGCATGTGTTGGTATTTCCAGCCTTCCTCATTTTGCATAAATTCATCTGGGCAATTGTAATAAATTTTGACATCGTCTAAATGCGGGGTCATATTCCGGATATTGAACGCCGCACTCATCGCAATTAAATGCGATACCAAATTAGGAAATCTAAATGCTGTATTTGCAGCATGGTAACCTCCAAAACTTACACCAGCCACTGCAATCCTTTGGCTGTTGCATTCTTTTTGCATATAAGGTATCAATTCATGTTGTAAAAACTGCATATACAATTCATAGTTATATATTTTTGTGGCAGAGTCCATCTGATCATCGTAAAAAGAGAGCATGTCTATTGTTTCAACATTATATACTTTAATTCGACCTTCATCAATAAATTGCTGTACAGATGTTGTTAAACCAAAATCAGTATTTTGCGTATATTGCCCTCCCGAAGACGGAAACATTAAAATAGGATATCCCCAATGACCTTTAACCTCAAGATTAATATTTCGGTTGAGCGTATTGGAATAATATTGAATGTGATTTGCGTTTGCCATATTTATTTCATTGAACTGTCTTGAACTATTTTCATTCAAGCAAAACAAACTGCTTGCGTCATAAATTTCACTTTTTTTGACCATTTGAGGCTTTTTTGCGTTCTATAACAGCCCATGTTCGAAAAAATGTAAAAGGAGGATCAAAAAAGGTAACTTTTTAACCCTTGAAATTAGTTTAAACTAGCTGCTTAAATATACTTTAAATATTTTAGTTTTTTATAAATTAAAAACCATAAAATATTGAATGCTGTTAAATTTCTTTCTTTTTGTAAAAATTTACTATTTATGTACTTTTAAACCTGATTATGAATTTTAAAATTGACTTTATTAGTGCCAAAGGGCATTTATTTTCTCATCACCTTAAAAGAGAGGTACGTTTTAGATTGGTTGCTCCTGACAGTTATACCAAAGCGGAACATAAATTTCCTGTTTTGTTAATGAATGATGGGCAGGATTATACCAATATGCACTTAGAGAAAATATTAAGTACTGCTTTTCTTGATCAAAAACATGTTCCTTTTATATATGTTGGTATTGAAACCAATGAAAACAGAATTCAAGAATATGGCACGAGTAGCTCAGCTGATTTTAAAGGAAGAGGTTCAAAAGCAAGTAATTATACTCATTTTCTAATCGAAGAATTTATTCCTTTTTTGCAAAATGCATTTAAAACATCGAAAAATGGCATAGATTGGGTGTATTGTGGAATGTCATTAGGTGGGTTATCGGCATTAGATATTGTTTTAAACCATCCTGAAAAATTTGGTAAAGTTGCTGTTTTCAGTGGCTCTTTTTGGTGGCGAAATAAAGCTTATGTAAAAAAAGATTTAGCGGATAGAAGTAGAATTATTTTAGAGGTTATAAAAAATGCCAAACCCTCAACTCATCTTAAATTTTGGTTTCAATGCGGATCTGAAGACGAAACTGCCGATAGAAACGGCAATGGTATTATTGATGCTATTGATGACACCCAAGATGTAATTAAAGAACTAAAATTAAAAGGCTACATAAAACCCGAAGCTATTCGCTATGTAGAAATTGCTGGGGGCAAGCACGATTTACACACATGGAGTGAAACATTTCCAAAGCTTATTGCTTGGGCATTCAGAAAAAATAACTAAAATACTTTTTTAAAAATAAAATTACGCTAACTTTTGAGCTTTAAATTCAGCTACAATTTTTTCTGCTTTCTCTTTATCAAAAGCTTGCACTGACAATCTGATGGTTGATTGTGTGCCGCCTACAAAACCTGCAATAACACCTGAATTTTGTTCGTTTTTTTCAATTACTGGTATTCCTGCTTTTTCTAATAATCCTTTCAACAGAATAACGGATACTTGATTTCCGCTATATATTTTCGTGTATTTGTTTTCATCGCTCATAGAAATTGTATTTAATCTTAAAGTTACTGTTTCTGTATTGGTAAACCTACACTTTAATAAATATTTGTTTTTTGTACAAAAAGTAAGCCAACCATAAATAAAAACTCATAACGCTTATCGCATAAAGTAAAGATGACATTTGCATGGATATAACCTCATGTACATAAACAGTATTAAAAAGCCATGAATGTATTGAAGTGCCTTCGGCATCTATTTGTATAAGTCCGAAAAGTTTAGCTATAAAACTCGATAAAAAGAAAACGGTGATTGCATTGGCACCTGCATAACTAAAGAGACTTCCAAATTTTATTTTTTTAATATCGGTTATATAATAAATAAGGGCTAAAACTATATTTGCCCAGCCAACAGTAACCAATACAAAACTACTAGACCATAGGGCTTTATTTATTGGAAATAAAAAATCCCACAAGTGACCTAAAATTAATAAAGAACCCCCAATTCCTATTAAAATAGTTGCCTTTTTTTCTTGTTTAGCACTTAAAATTAAGCCTGTAAATATGCCTAAAATGCAACTTGCCACAGCAGGTATGGTACTCAAAATGCCCTCTGGATCATAGTCTTTTTTCCAAGTATGACTTCCTAAAACATTTACATCTATATAATTGGCTAAATTGTTAGGAGCTCTATCAAAAGTAGAGGCAAGGCCTTCCACCGGAATAAAGCCCAGAGCTAGCCAATAGCCTACTAAAATAAAAATACAAATCCCTAGTAGCACTTTCCAATTAAAATTGATAAATAAGATTGATGTAATAAAGAAAACGACCCCTATCCGTTGTAAAACCCCTGGAAAGCGTATTTCTGAGAAATCCTTTAAAAAGGGAAATGTTATGGTAAAAGCTCCTAAAAAAAGTCCTAAACCAATTAGTTTTAAGCTTCTGGAGGTGATTTTTTTATAGGTATTTGCTGTTGCGTTTTTGTTTTGATACGAAAATGCAATGGAAGTCCCTACAATAAATAAGAAAAACGGAAATACCAGATCTGTTGGGGTATAACCATGCCAATCGGCATGTAAAAATGGAGGATAAACTGCGCCCCAAGTACCTGGGTTATTGACCAAAATCATTAATACGATGGTCATTCCTCTAAAAATATCTACCGCTAAAATACGTTCTTTCATAATAATAAAAAGGTATTAATTATTGCGTTTATTGTAAAAAACTAAGCAAAAGTGAAAAGGAAGGAAAGCGTTAAAAACAGTCCATTTAACCCTATTACGTTCTCTAATTCTCGGATTTTACTTATAGCTTAAACGTAAAGCACAAAGCGTTGAAATAGTTCAGAAGCAAGTTTTAGACTTTTAACTTTTAGGTACTCGGCTTCATCTTTTTTTTTCTCTTATTTCTAGTTTCAAGCTTCCAGTATATGTAATCAGCCTATTGAACTTTCATTATTTACTTACACTCGTAATCGTGTTTAAAGTTAAGAATTTTGCAATACTTTTGTTTTTTATCGTCAAAAAAAACCAAGTGTTCAACGCAATAGCTTCAAACATTACTACATCTTCATGGATTTTAGCTTTTTTGGCCGCCTTTATTTTAGGTATTTCAAAATCAGGAATTAAGGGAATTGCTATTATTATTGTAACCCTAATGGCGCTCGCTTTTGGGGCTAAAGAGTCCACAGGTTTAATTGTTCCCCTGTTAATTGTTGGTGATATTTTTGCCGTTATTTATTACAACCGCCATGCGCAATGGTCTTATATTATTCGATTTTTACCTTGGATGGTTTTTGGGGTTTTAATTGGAGTATTCTTAGGAAAAGATTTAGATGAAGCAAACTTTAAATATAGCATGTCTTTCATTATTCTCGGGAGTGTTAGGATGATGTATTGGTGGGATCAACGCAAGTCTAAAAACGTTCCTACTCATTGGGCTTTTGCAGGTTCTATAGGGATTATGGCTGGAATAACTACCATGATTGGAAATCTAGCAGGCGCATTTTCTAACATTTTTTTCTTGGCAATGCGTTTGCCAAAAAACGAATTTATTGGCACGGCCGCTTGGCTGTTTTTTATTGTCAACGTTTTTAAACTACCCTTTCATATTTTTGTTTGGCATACCATAACCCCCGAAACTTTAGTCGTCAACTTAAAATTAGTGCCAGCTATTTTAGTTGGATTATTTGTTGGCGTGCGTTTGGTTAAAATCATAAAAGACGACTTTTATCGTAAAATGATTCTTATTTTAACCGCTTTGGGTGCTTTGTTGATTTTGATGCGCTAATTTAGACTTATACCAATTAAGCATTGAAATGACCGTAGTGAAAAGTGAAAAAGTAAAAGAGTTAAAAAGGTAATAATATCGACTCTTACTTCTTAATTCTACCAGTAATTTCAAATGGTAAAGGGTATTAACTACCTAAAGGCAAAGGAACTCAAAAAATTTTGTTGTTTACAAAGCCAGTATATCTAAATCCCACAATAATGGTAGCACAAAATAAACAATTAAGGTTAAAATAATGATGGAAACCAAGTTCATCCAAAACCCAGCTTTAATCATATCCGTTATTTTTAAATATCCCGAGCCAAAAACCACGGCATTTGGTGGTGTAGCGACTGGCAACATAAAAGCACAGGATGCAGCAACGGTTGTGGCGACCATAAGTGTAAACGGATTTACATTTAAGTTCAATGCTATAGGCGCTAAAATAGGCATCAACATTGCTGTAGTGGCTAGGTTTGAGGTAACTTCGGTTAAAAAATTAACGGCAGCGATGATAATTAAAAGCAATAGAAAAAACGAAATACCTTCTAATAAATCCATTTGGTTGCCCAACCAAACAGCTAGACCAGTAGTTTCAAAACCTGTGGCTAGCGCCATTCCGCCTCCGAATAAAAGAATGATACCCCAAGGAATTTTTATGGCATCAGCCCAAATAATTAAGGGTTTGTTTTTTTTACTAGACGGTAATATAAAAAGCACAACGGCTGCTGTAATGGCAATAACCGTATCATCTAAACCTGGAATAAATTTTTGTAAGATAAACGATCTGGTAATCCAGCATAAAGCGGTGACTATAAAAACTAAAAGAACTATTTTTTCTTCCTTTTTAATGGGTCCAAGTTCTGTTAAAAGTCTTTTTATTTCTTGTTTCCCACCGGGGAATACTGTTTGTTTAAATGTATAGGCAACGCGGGTTAGGTAAAGCCAAGCAATCCCCAAGAATAAAATAGATATCGGCAATCCAAATTTTATCCATTGTGAAAAAGTGATTTCAATTCCGTAGGTTTTTTGAACAAAACCTGCAAAAACTAAATTTGGCGGCGTACCAATTAAGGTGGCAATACCTCCTATGGATGCTGCGTACGCAATACTCAACATCAAGGCTTTACCGAAAATAGTATTTTCATTTTCATCGCTTGTGGGATTGTCTTTCAGGGTAGAAACAATGGACATTCCCATGGGGAGCATCATCACCGCCGTTGCGGTGTTCGAAATCCACATTGATAAAAAAGCAGTAGCAACCATAAAACCTAATATAATGCCATAAATATTAGTGCCAATTAAATTGATGATATTGAGGGCTATTCGTTTATGTAAATTCCATTTCTCGATGGCAATCGCCAAAATAAAACCTCCTAAATATAAAAAAACGTATTTGTCACCAAAGGCAGCCGTGGTTTCGCTAATATCTAAAATTCCCGTTGCAGGAAAGAGGACAATAGGCAATAATGAAGTTACAGCAATAGGTACAGGCTCAGAAATCCACCAAATAGCAATCCATACGGTGATGCCCAACATGATAAAGGCATTGTCTGACATTTCTGCGGGTGGTTGAAAAATAAGAAAGAGTATAAAAACAAGTGGCCCAAGGAGTAATACAAGCAGTTTTTTGCTGAAATTCATGTAGTAAGGTAGTTATTAAGGTAAAAAACAGTCTAAAGGTAGGTAAGTTGGGTTGAATATTCACATTTGAATTTAATCTGAAAACAGGTGTCACTTTGAGTGCATAAATTTGTAGCGGTAGCAAAGAAATAATTTACAATTAAACTTCGCTTAGTAGCATTACCGTGTAGCCTTACGTGTTCCAAACGGTTCTCGATAGTTCTACTGAGCTGAGTCGAAGTACAAAACCTCTTTCAAGGTTTCACTCGAACTGAAATTTTGGTTTAATGAAAAATCGGTAACAAGAAACCGTTCTATAGCAATTTTATCCAGGGCCTTAATAAGTTTGTGGATTTCTAAAAGTGGGATAATTTTTATACCTCTTTAGCTCTTTTTAGCTCTTTGAATCTTCTTTTGCTCCGGTAAGGCTACGTAATAGTTATTTCGCTACGTTTTCCATAGAATATTTGTTGCGAAAATGGAAATTAATTATTAAAATTCCAACAAAAAAAAATTTAGAATTTTACGTTTATTTTGCTTAAATTAATGAAAGTTCTTACAAAAATTTCTGTTAGCTTTTTAGGAATTACTTAACTGAAAAAAAAGTGCAGCATAATTTTATTTTGATGAAAAAAACATCGCTTTGCTGTTTTATAATACTCAATTACGCCTCATCAATTGCTCAAATAAACTTAAGCAATAGTGTAAAATATGAAGTAGTTTACGAACTTATTTATCAGATTAACAAAGAAGACACTACCGATATAAATACAGAGAATATGCTTCTAGAAATAGAAGATAAATATTTTGTATTTTCAAGTTATAATGCACAAAAAATAAAAGCAACTCTAATGGGAATGGGGAAAACTGGGAACGTTGATTTACCAAAAATTACCAAAGACTCAATTTAAATACAGCATACTTAAAGACAATAAAAATCAGCAAGTACTCTTTTTCAATTCTTTTGTAGAGACCAAATTATACTATGCGCAAACATTAAATGAATTTAATTGGGAACCACAAAACGAAGAAAAAGTCTAAAATGGTTATACCTGTAAAAAAGCCATCACCAATTTTGCTGGTAGAGATTATATAGCTTGGCATGCATTAGACATCTCTATTGCAGATGGGCCCTACAAATTTAATGGATTGCCAGGCTTAATTTTAGAAATACACGACACCCAGAAACACTATCATTTTAAGCTTGCTAGTTTAGAATAAGTTAAGAAAGAGGAAACCATAAGGTTTGATAATTTCATAAAGGTTACAGAATTACAGTATAACGACCACGAAAAAAAAATATGTGATAAAGCCTCTTTAATGGCCCAAACAGATAAGATGGCTTTCTCTAAAAAAATGATAGATAAATTGGACGAAAATGGAAGAAAGAAATTTGCTTATGAAAACAACCCAATAGAATTAAGGGAGAGCAATTAATGAAGCCGCTTTTAGTGCTTTGCGAACTACTATGCCCTATTTTTGTTTTAACACAAACTAACCTAAAAGGCACTGTCTTAGATGAACAAAGCAAGCCAATTGCTGGCGCTAGTGTAACTATCGCTTTACATAACACAAGTGATGTGATTGCT
>JBGSQM010000074.1:0-5698 GCA_041738035.1 Cellulophaga sp. | reverse complement strand
ATCATTTTCTGCCTGGGTGATTGTTTTCCTCCTGCCATTTTATTCTAATTAGTTTTTATTAAATTGATTTGGGTTTTTTAAAAAGTACTGCTACTAATTAGTTTCTACTCATAGCGGATAACATGCCACCGTAAACTCCATTTAAAGAAGATAGGTTCGTTGACAATGATGCCATTTGATCTTTTAAAGCGGTAGAATTCTGAACCACTTCTTCGTTGATAGATGCCTGTCTGCTAGCACTTTCTAATTGTACTTTGTAAAGACTGTTTAATGATTCCATCTGCGCAGCAGCTTGTACCATTTCGTCAGAATATTTGCGTGTTGATTGCATAGCATCTACCGTAGGAGCGATACCTTTTGCAGCACCTTCAAAATTTCTGATACTTGTTCCTAAACTTTCCATTAAGCTAGCATCAACACCAGCTTCTTTTAATAAATCATCTAATTTTTTAGATAAAGATGATTCTGCCTCTTGAGTTTCAGCATTGGCATTTAATCTTGCTATGCCTTCTCCGCCTGATAATTCAGGATACACCAAAGACCAATCATACTCGTCTTCAATAGGTTCGAATGCGCTGATTGCGAAAATAAGTGCTTCTGTAATAAGACCAATTGCCAATAGTATCCCACCATTTAAAGGCCCTAGTTCCCAGTGTAAAATTTTGAAGAGTGCACCGATGATAACAATTGATGCGCCAAGGCCGTAGGCCATGTTAAATAATTTTTTTGTTGCTTTTGATTGTGCCATAATAATTGTAATTTAATTTAAGGTTAATAAAAATAAGGATTTGGTTTTAATTTAATTTGATTTTACTTGATATAATTATTGATAATTTATTTTTAAGGTCTGTTTAAAGGTTTGTTTTCTTCAACGCCCATATAATCTTGTACCGTTCTAAAACCTATGTAACTACGAACAGAGTCTTGGTATTCATAATCCCTAGTACTCACTTGCAAAAAGTAAGCAACATCTTTCCAAGAACCACCACGAATTACTTTTCTTGCATTCTGACCAGAACCACCATTCGGGTTCATGGTTGATACATACTCGTATGAGTTAGGATCGTAACTAGAGTCTGTCCATTCAGAAACATTCCCAGCCATATTGTATAAGTTATAGTCGTTAGGCTCAAATGATTTTGCTTCTACCGTATATAATGCGGTATCGGCTGCATAATCTCCACGTTGTGGTTTAAAGTTTGCCATAAAGCAACCTGTATCGCTTATCACATAAGGTCCACCCCAAGGATAGGTTCCTCCTTCGATACCACCTCTTGCAGCATATTCCCATTCAGCCTCCGTTGGTAATCTAAATTGGTTTACAAATTGTTTTCCTGCCGATTTTTGATCGTCATTCTTAAATTTAGTTCTCCAGTTACAAAACGCTTTGGCTTGTTTCCAGCTAACCCCAACTACAGGATATTCACTGTACGCATCATGCCAGAAATAATCGTTGTGCATGGGTTCGTTGTACGAATATTCAAAATCTCTAATCCACACTGTGGTATCAGGATAAATTTCCAATTCTTCTTGTTTGATAAAATCTTTTCTACTACCTTTTCCTTTTGCTCGAGCGGCAGCTTCAATATCCATCCAAGAATATTTGTATTTTAATTGGGTTACATCAATAGTGCGTTGTCCGTTATAGGATTCTTCCTCAGAAACATATAATTTATCCATAACCTCAACATAATACTCATCAGGATATTCTGAAGTATCCCAAATTAAGTCTTCATCAAGATTTAGTGCGCGGCCTTCGTAACCAGTTTCGCCCATTCCTGCATAATTATCCATCATATATTTGTCATAAGCAGATAATTTTGTAGTGTCAGCATCTTTGAACGCATAATCACCAATGCCTCCATCAGCAGGGCCTAAACCCAATTCGTCAGCCAAAATAGCGAGTTTGGTTCTTACGATAGAATCACGAACCCATTCTACAAATTGTCTGTATTCACTATTTGTAATTTCAGTATCGTCCATATAAAAGGAGCGTACCGTAACAGTTTTGGTTGGCGCATTGAGAACCGCGGCTTGGTCTTCTTCACTCTTACCCATAATATAGGATCCTTGAGGAATTAGTTCCATACCATAAGGCTTTTCTGGATACCATTTTTTACCTTGGACTCCAACTAGTTCTCCTTTTGTTTTAGACCCGCAACTGCTGAGTAAAAACGCAAACGCTATAGATGATAACAATAGCTTCTTCATACTTTCGGTTAAATTTCGATTAAGACTGTAATTTTGTAATTTAAAAACACTTATATTACTCTCTAAAACTATGTTTTGAATGTTTTATTGTGTTAATTGTGTTTTACTTTGCTTTTTTTTTAAATTAATTAAAGCCCTTTTTATAAGCTTTAAACCAACGCTCAGGAATTATTTGATTACAAGCATCTAAATAATCTTGCTCGGTGCAAGGTAATAACGCAGGGGAATTTAATTTATTATGTGAAGTTAAAATTGTTGGTACTTCTACCCACCACCGACTGGTAAGATTGCTTTTGTAGTAGATTAAATCTTCAGCATCGGTTGGCACTATAAACTTGGTGAAATCTTCTGACTTTATAAATGGAGACTCTATGATTCTATAATTATGGCCTTCAATAAAATACCATATCATTTGAGCTATTAATTGGTACGCCTGTGGTGTATTTTCTGCTTCATAAACTCCAAATACATTTACCTTATCACTAATACCTGCATATCTGGCTATGGCACAGATTTCCTTTCCGCTAAATCCGTTAGGTGAAAAATTTTCCGACATTGAAATTTCACTGGCTTTGATAGCTCTAAGATCTATACTCACAACATTTGCATCCCTTAGCACTGGCTCCGCTAAGGCAATATTTGCAGCTATTTCTCCTAATCTGTAAGCATCAAAAAATAATCGATCCATTAAATCGATTTCTTCTTGGGCGCAAAAATAACTTTGGTAGCCTAGATTAGAAAAATTAAAAAGGTTGGTAGGCTTCTCCGTAATAATCTTACTCATATAAGAATGAGAAGAAATAAGTTCGTCTTTCTCGCCAAAATCGAACCTACTATCTACTGAAACTAAATTCACCATATTCCGCAAACCATCGAAAGCTCGATAGGTTGGATAAGTAATGTCTTGAGTTGCACCAATTACTATCGCAACAATATTTTCTTCTAAAAGCTCTGCAATAATTTCTTTAACTACAAAATAAGTGTCGGCAACCTCTTCGCCTTCCTCTATATCGCCTAAATCTACAATGGTTCCATTCCAGTTCCCCATCATTAATTTGTATAACTGAAGCCTAATTGCCGATAGATTTAACTTTTCGGATTTCTTCTCGAAAGCGTTTCTTGATTCGTTTACGCCAATAATAGCAAACGAGGCATTAGCGAGCACGGGAAAGCCGTCATCTTCTGTATGTTTATGAATTTTATTTCCTAAGGCTTGCGGCGTTAACATTTCGCATTGTGCAAGCACTTGATGATTAACAGGAACTAAAAAATCGAAAGCCATTTTTGGTGTTGGGTTTTGGTTGCTGGGTGTTGGGTTCTGGATTAAAATGTTTCAGGTTTAAGGTTCATGAGTTTAAAGATAAAAGAACTTGAAATTGAACTTGAACTTTTTTTCTTAATACTTTGTAATTATTACTTAATACTTTTTTGAACAAGCCTGACTTTTCGTAATCCGTGCTTCTAATTCCGTATTTATTTTTACTTTTTACCTTTAGACTTCGGCTTAGCTTTTGCCTTAACCGCGACTTTCTTCTTTGGCGTTTTGGCTTCAATCATTTTTTGAGCTTGTTCTAAGGTGATTTTTGTAGCATCAACTTCCTTAGACAATTCTACTTTAATTTTTCCCTTTAAAATAGTATGCCTTCCCCATCTGGCTTTTTCAATGGTAATACCTTCTTCTTTCCAGTTTTGAACTACTTTATCGATTTCTTTTTGTTTTTTTGATTCGATAAGCTCCACAATATCTTCTTTTGATAATTTATCATAATCATACTTTTTACTGATATTGATAAACATGCCATTCCATTTAATAAAAGGTCCAAAACGACCTGTGCCTTTGGTAACTTCTTTATTTTCGTAAGTAGATATAGGCGCGTCTGCTTTTTCTTTGGCTACAATGAGCTCTACCGCACTGTCTAAATCAATATCAAAAGCACTTACACCATTTTCAATAGAAATAAACTTTTCGCCAAATTTTACATAGGGCCCAAAACGACCCACGTTAGCGAGAATTTCTTCTCCCTTATACTTACCAAGATTTCTCGGCAGTTTAAAAAGCTCCATCGCTTCATCAAAAGTAATGGTGTTTAGCGATTGGTCTGGCAACAAACTCGCAAAAGTTGGTTTTTCTTCTTCTTCGGATGTACCAATTTGTACCATAGGCCCAAACCTACCTAAACGGACTAATACTTGTCTGCCTGTTTTTGGATCTGTCCCTAAAATACGTTCGCCACTTGCTCTATCTGCATTTTCTTCTACATCTAACACCTTTGGATGAAAATCTTTATAAAAGTTCTTCATCACTTTCTGCCAATCCTCTTTTCCTTCGGCGATATCATCAAAATCTTCTTCGACCTTAGCGGTAAAGTTATATTCCATAATACCAGAAAAATGACTCACCAAAAAGTCGGTCACAATCATCCCGATATCTGTTGGTACTAATTTTCCTTTATCAGAACCTACGTTTTCAGTTAAATTATTGGTCTTTATAGCATTTTTTTCTAAAACTAATTGGGTGTATTTGCGTTCTAAGCCTTCAATTGTGCCTTTTTCTACATAACCTCTATTCTGTACTGTGGAAATTGTTGGTGCATAGGTTGATGGTCGCCCAATACCTAATTCTTCTAATTTTTTTACTAAAGACGCTTCTGTATAACGATACGGAGGCCTTGAAAAACGTTCCGTTGCCGTAATATAATTATTTTGCAAGGCCTCACCTTCTTTCATTGCGGGCAACATGCCTTCTTGCTCTTCTGAAAGATCCTCATCATCTAAATCTTCCATATAAACCTTTAAAAAACCATCAAATTTAATCACCTCACCACTAGCTGTAAATTCTTCATTATGCCCTGTACAACTAATTTTTACATTGGTTCGTTCTAATTCAGCATCACTCATTTGCGAAGCTAAAGTACGTTTCCAAATTAATTCGTATAATTTTTCTTGATCACGTTCTAATGACACGTTTTGAAGTTTCATATCGGTAGGGCGAATGGCTTCGTGTGCTTCTTGCGCACCTTTGCTTTTGCCCTTAAAATTACGGGTATTGCTATATTCTTTTCCGTAATTTTGAACGATGGCCTCTTTAGCAGCGTCTAAAGCTTCTTTAGATAAATTAACGCTGTCGGTTCTCATATAGGTAATTAAACCAGCTTCATACAAACGTTGTGCTACTTGCATGGTTCTACTTACTGAAAAATACAATTTTCTAGAAGCCTCTTGCTGTAAAGTAGAGGTGGTAAAGGGTGCTGCTGGTGATTTTTTTGCTGGTTTTTTATCCAAATTGGAAACTGCAAAATTGGCATTCATATTCTGCTTTAAAAAAGCTTCAGCTTCTTTTTGGGAAGAAAATGTTTTATTTAATCTAGCTGAAAAAACACTGCCTTCGCTGGTTTTAAATTGTGCTGTTATTTTGTAAGAAGCTTCTGTTGTAAAACCATCAATATCGCGTTCTCTTTCCACAATTAACCGAACAGCTACTGATTGT
>JBGSQM010000206.1:0-3206 GCA_041738035.1 Cellulophaga sp. | reverse complement strand
ATATCTTCTATCAAATCTTCAATTTCTTCAATTCCTATGGAAAAACGAATCAATCCATCTGCTATGCCTTGATGTGCTCTTTCTTCGGGCGTTAATAAGGAGTGTGATGTTTTGGTTGGTGACAAAAGTGTACTTTCAACACCAGCCAAACTCATAGATGATTTGATGAGCGTTAATGATTTTTGAAATTTATAAGCGTCTATGCTGTCGTGAAGCTCAAAGGAGAGCATCCCACCAAAACCTTTCATTTGCGCTTTGGCTAATTCATGGTCTGGATGACTTGGCAAACCTGGATAATAAACGGCTTTAATATTTTTATTTTCATATAAATATTGCGCCATTTTTTGAGCATTTTCATTTTGTGCTCTGACGCGAATACCCATTGTTTTAATACTGCGTTCTAACAACCAAACCGTATAATCACTTAAACTACCTCCAAAATTTTTGGCCAAATGAAAAATGCGATCCATATTTTCGCTTGTTGAAGCCACTGCCCCAGCTAGAATATCAGAATGTCCACCCATATATTTTGTAGCACTATGAATCACTACATCAATCCCAAAATCTATCGGGTTTTGATTTACGGGGCTCGCAAACGTATTATCAATCATGGAAACCAAGCCGTATTTTTTAGCAATTTTACTCACAGCTGCTAAATCGGTAATGGTCAAAAGCGGATTTGAAGGAGTCTCAATATAAATAACCTTGGTATTCTCTTTAATTTTAGCCTCAAAATGTGCTGCTTGTAAGCCTTCTGTAAAAGAATAAGAAATACCAAATTTTTCGAACTCCTCAGTAACTAAATTATAAGTGCCACCATACAAGGTTTTTTGTAAAACAATATGGTCTCCTGCTCTTAAGAAGGCCATGAGAGCTGTACTTACGGCCGCCATTCCGCTGCCGAATATCATGGCTGCTTCTGCATGCTCTAAAGCTGCTATTTTTTTAGATAATGCTACTTGGTTTGGGGTATTAAAATAACGCGGATAACGCTTTACCTCAACATCTTCAAAAGCATAGGAAGTACTCATATATAAAGGCGAAATAGCACCTTTAAATTGTGTGTCTTCTAATTCCCCGAAATGGGTACAAATGGTGTTTAATCCTTGTTTTTTAGTACTCATATTCTAATTGTTATTTTAATCGACTAAGGTTAAATTTCCCGATTCCTGCATCGTTTCGCTTTATTTTTAGAATTTGGGATTTGTTTTTATCAGATTTTGAAACCTCAAATACTTGCCTCAAAGTAGTTCATTTTCTTTACAGGCTAAAGTACTAAAATTTTGAGATTATTTTTTAGGATTGTAAATGCGATATCTCCAAAAACTTAAAGCACCCAAGACCAAAACAGCAAATACCAAGTAATACACAAAAGCTGGCGTTATTACCTGAGCGCCACTAGCGTAGCTGTGCAAACCTGCAAGATAAAAATTAACACCAAAATACGTCATCATAATACTTCCGAAGGCAACCACACTGGCAAAATTAAAAATCCATTTTCCGCGTAAACCCGGCACCAATCGCATGTGTAAAACAAAGGCATAAATCATAATAGAAACTAGTGCCCAAGTTTCTTTTGGATCCCATCCCCAATAACGTCCCCAGCTTTCATTAGCCCATTGCCCTCCTAAAAAGTTACCAATAGTTAACATGATTAAACCTACGGTGAGGGATAATTCGTTAATCACGGTTAATTCCTTAATGTTGTGTTCAATTCTTGCCTTATTTTTTTTATTCATTAAAAGCATCAAAATTAAAGAAACAACGCCCAAAATCATACCCACGGAAAGTGGTCCATAGCTCCCGACGATTACGGAAACGTGAATCATCAACCAATAACTATCCAATACGGGTTGTAAGTTGGCTACCGCTGGATCTACCCAGTTACCGTGCGCTATCCATAACAACATCGATACAATAAATGCTGTTGCTGCTATGGTCATATCACTTTTTTTACTAAAAGCTAATCCCATCCCCATAGAAGCCCAAGATACAAACAAAATACTCTCATAGGCATCACTCCAAGGAGCGCGACCTGCAATATACCAGCGTAAAAGCAAACCAGCAGTATGCAGCACAAACATGGTCCAGATTAAGATTTTAAAAACGCCTATACCTACTCTTAAAGCTTTTCTATCTTTAAAGATTTGAAAGATTAAAAATAAAAACATCAACAAACCAACTAGTGCATAAAATTTATACAAGCGATTAAATATATCTGCTTTGTTGTAAAAAACTTCTGCGGCGATTTTATTTTCAGAAGGCAATACCTCTGCTCCATGATTTACTTGATTTTTCTTAAAGGCTTTTAACAACTCGTCTGATTTTGAAAAATCACCAGATTTTATTGAATTCCTCAAGGTCATTAGGTATAAAGGCAGACCGTTATTAATGAAATTACCATACAAAGAATCATTTACCTGAAACTTACCCGAACGGTATTCCACAGCAGAAATCCACTTATTGTTTTCATCATTTAATAATGGAAAAATTTTAACGATGTCCCCACCTAGGGATCTGTTTAAAAGTCCTAATCTTAAATAGGTGTCTTTTATATCAGTTTCAAATTTATTAGGATTATTTGTCGCAAAGGCCTTTTCTAAATATGGCTCGAACTTTGACTGGCCTTCTTTATTGAAAAAATCAGTCGCTTTTACGTAGCGCTGCTCATTGGGTACGCCTATAATTTTTCGAATACTGTCATTTTTGCCTCGCTTGTCTAAGGCAATAAATTCTAAATTATACCACAAGGCTGGGTTTAGCATCATCGATAATAATACTTGATCAGAATTTAAATCTTGGAACTTATCTTTAAAACTTAATTTTCTTAAAAGTTCTGAAGAATAGGTATTGATAGGCTTCATTCTACCTCCTTCATCTTGAATTACTAATTTTCCAAAAGCCAATGCGTGTTCTTTTGAAACTATAGTCGTATTCAAAATAGAATCTATTTGTGTGTCTGTAGGTCCCACGGTATGCCCATGACCGTCGCCTTCAGCATGGGTATCCTGCGCTTGAATTCCAAAATTGAATCCTAAAAACAAGACTAAAGAAAGTATGGTTTTTTTCTTGACGTTTAGTTTGCTTAACGAAGCAGATAAATCTTTAAATCTTGTTTTTCCAAAAAACATAATGCCCAACAAACCAATGTATAAGAGGAAATATCCAATATAGGTAATCCAAGTACCCCACAAATCATGGTTTAC
>JBGSQM010000178.1:0-14561 GCA_041738035.1 Cellulophaga sp. | reverse complement strand
ATCTGTTTTATTACAGGTGTCCCGCTAAAGTTTGTACTTTTGTTCATATCTTAATTTTGTCAGAGAAGTCAAGATACAATAAAGTGGGAAATCCATTAAGGAAATCCCACTTTTTAAAAGTTTAATCGGACACTAATGATTCTTTTTAACTATTAAACCAAATTATAATTTTGTAAATTTTATAAAACTTCCCTTTATGCTTTTAAAGCCCAATATGATCTAAAAAATACTAAAAATTACGAACCTACGGTAATGTTATTAATATAACTTTTTAGAGGCTTCATTAAAAAAGCAAAGAATATATTACTGTTTTAAAAAAATTCAAACATGAAATACCTTAGATTAATTACCATTTTATTATTCAGTTCAACACTTTTTCTTTCTTCATGTAAAGAGGAAGTTAAAAAAGCACAAGTAGAAGAAACGCTACAACCTTTAGATTTGGAGAAATGGGCTAATCAAGGTAATGCATCTCAAAACTCAGGTGTTGCTGAGTCTGCTCAAAATACAGTTGGCGTTTGGCACTATACGTGTAGTAAAGGCTGTGCTGGAGGTGCAGGATTAGCGGGTAATTGCAATACGTGTGGAGGTCTTTTAGCACATAACCAAGCTTATCACGGTAACACAAATACTGCACCAACCTCGTCAACTCCTTTTAATGCCCCAATTACTTCTCAGGCTATGCCAGAACCAAGTCAAAATGCAGCTGGAGTATGGCATTACAGCTGTAGTCAAGGTTGTTCTGGAGGTTCTGGAGCCGCTGGTAATTGTAACAATTGTAGTACTGCATTAGCACATAACACAGCATATCATCAGTAAGATTTAAGCTTTTAATTTTCTCTTTTTTAATATCTAAATTTATTTTAGGTATTTATTGGATTCATAATTGGTATAAGTTGAGAAATATAATTATCCAATGGCGCGGATTTGCAATCCTTGCCTCTTCTATTATTTAAAGCTCAATTTTCGTTTTGTAATAATGGCGGTAAGATTATTTAATCAACTTTGTCAAAGTTTAGACCAACACCGGAAAGTCTCTAATTATACAGAGTAGTAATCTGAATTTTTCAACACCCTACCCTTGTTACAATCATAAAAATTCACTAATTTTCATAAAAAATAATTGTTTTCAAAATTTTATATCAAGTCCATTGATAAATTAAATGATGTAAAAAAAAGAACTGATGAAAGATCTAAAATATCTTGCTGCATTAACCTTACCGATCTCAGCAATAGTTAGTATTTATTTTAAGGGCTATTTTAGTTATTTTACACCCTTTTATGCTTTTGTTCTGATTCCTATTTTAGAATTATTACTTCCACACGATACTTCAAACTATGAAGGCGAAGAAAGGATAGAAAAAGAAAAAAGTAAACTTTTTGATTGGATGCTCTATTTGAATATACCCATAGTTTTTGGGCTTGTTATCTATTTACTTTTCGATATTACTAACCATAACTACCAAGCTTATGAGTTTATTGGTTTAGTGCTAAGTTTGGGAATAGTATTAGGCACCAATGGTATTAATGTAGCCCATGAATTGGGACATAGGCAAAAAACCAATGAGCGCCAATTGGGGAAATTATTGCTTTTGCCCTCTTTTTATATGCATTTTTATATTGAACACAACTTTGGGCATCATGCACAAGCAGCTACCGCTGAAGACCCGGCTACTGCAGCCTATAATCAAACCGTTTATTCCTTTTGGTTTACCTCTGTCTTTCGCCAATATTTTAGTGCTTGGAAGCTACAATCAAAGTTATTAGATGCAGAAGCCCAAGGTTTTTTATCTATAAAGAATGATATGCTTTGGTACACTCTATTTCAAACACTTTACCTTGCCATTATCCTTTATTTCTGTGGAGCATTGGGCTTAATTTTTGCTGTTTGCAGTGGAATTGTCGGTTTTTTGATGTTAGAAACCGTGAATTATATTGAACATTACGGCTTATTACGCAAAAAATTAGCTTCTGGGAGGTACGAGCGTGTGCGCGAGGTACATTCTTGGAATAGTAATCATGTTATTGGTAGAATTGTATTGTACGAATTGACGCGACATAGCGATCATCATTTTAAATCTTCTAAAAAGTATCAGGTATTAGATTATCACGATATTTCGCCTCAAATGCCTTTTGGCTACCCAACCTCTATGGTATTATCATTTTTACCACCACTTTGGTTTAAAATTATGAATCCGAGAATTCCTGAGGAAATGAAGTTGGCGAGTTAGTCTAAATATAAAAAGGGATTTATTGCCTTTGGAGCAATTTAAATTTTGTGTTGCCAAATTGGACTTAAAATCTTCGCTACCATTAATCACTAATTTTTTTTATTTTATAGAATGGATTATATTTATAAGATATAAACGTAGTCAGTTAAAAATTTTTAATGATGGAAAAATTGGTAAATCTTAAATTGAGTAAAATCTTTCCAGTCGGACTTATTTTTGGTATTCTCGCTGGACTAGTTTTTTTAAAAAATATTTTAGATTAAGTGTTCAAATAAAGGCCTCTAATCTAACTCCTCCGTCAAGGCTGAAAATACCTTTTTAGCATTTTTATCGTTGTACAATATTTGATACACCGCATCTAAAATAGGCGTTTTAGACTTTTTTTTACGTTTTGCATTTATTTCGTAGGCGCTTTTGGTGGCGTAGTAGCCTTCGGCAACCATTTTCATTTCCATCATGGCACTTTTGACGGTGTAGCCTTTACCAATCATATTACCAAACATTCTGTTACGGCTAAAAACGGAGTATCCCGTAACCAATAAATCACCTAAATAGGCAGAGTTATTAATGTTGCGTTTCATGCTATGCACTCTTTTTATATATCGTTTCATTTCGCGAATGGCGTTACTCATGAGTACGCTTTGAAAATTATCACCGTAGCCTAATCCATGTGCAATACCAGCGGCAATGGCGTAAATATTTTTCAACATGGCAGCGTATTCTGTGCCAATAATATCATCAGAAATTTTTGTTTTTATATAATCACAACTTAAATGTTCCGCAACTATTTCGGCTTTCTTAGTATCAGCACAGGCAATGGTTAAGTACGATAAACGCTCTAGAGCCACTTCTTCGGCATGGCAAGGACCAGTAATTACCCCAATATTTTCAAATGGGATACCGTATTTTTCATGAAAATGTTCCCCTACTATTCGCCCTGTTTCCGGTACAATACCTTTTATGGCAGAGAAGATGATTTTGCCTTTTAAGGAAGCGGTTAAATGATGGAGTTCTGATTCTAAAAAGGCTGAGGGAATTACAAAAATTAAAATATCAGCTTCCGTAACCGCGGTATTAATATCATTAGTTAATATCAATTGTTTTGTGTCAAACTCAACTGAGCTGAGGTAGTTGGGGTTGTGTCCTTGTTTTTGTATGTGCTCAATAGCATCTGTATTTCGCATAAACCAATGTACGGTATCTACATTTTCCGTTAGCATTTTTACAATGGCGGTTGCCCAACTCCCACCTCCTAAAACAGCAAATTTTATAGCTTTATTCATATCTCTATCTATAAAAAAGAAAATACATCTTTCTAAGGGTAAAATTACTTAAAATATATTCAACAGAGCCATAACCGTTGGTTTGATAGTTGAATCCATTTTCCTTTTGAAATAACTATAATTTCCCCTTTATTTTTGCGAAATACGTTATAATTGAGATACATGCCGCCTGTGCAATCGAAAAGTAGTACTTTTGCGCCCTTAAAATATATTTGTGAAAAAATTACTTAATTTATTCGATTTTAAACAAAAAGTAAATTATAAAACCGAAATACTATCAGGCTTAACCGTAGCTTTGGCATTAGTCCCAGAAGCTATTGCTTTTGCGCTCATACCTGGTTTTTCGCCATTAACAGGTTTGTATGCAGCTTTTGTCTTGGCGTTAATAACCTCCATATTTGGTGGCCGTCCAGGAATGATTTCTGGGGCAACAGGTGCTGTAGCGGTAATTTTTATAGGTTTAATTTTAGAGTTAAAACGTAATTTTCCGGGTATTACTCCTGAGAACATCTTAAATTACGTCTTTGCCACCGTAATTATAGCAGGTGTATTGCAAATTTTAGCAGGGGTTTTACGCTTAGGAAAATTTATTCGCTTAGTGCCACACCCCGTAATGTTTGGTTTTGTAAACGGATTAGCGATTATTATTTTTATGGCACAATTTCCTAATTTTTACATTAAAGATACAACTGATTTATTGCCTTGGCCAGCATTTTCAATCATGTTAGGGCTTACAGTTTTAACAATGGTCATCATATGGGGTTTGCCAAAGTTGACGAAAGCAGTACCTTCTACACTAGTGGCGATACTTATTGTTTCTGCTTTAGTTATTGGTTTCAATATTGATACGCTTACCGTTGCAGGAATTATGAAAGAAGGTCAAACCATAAAAGGAGGTTTTCCGCCGATTACTATTCCTAATATTCCCTTAACTTTTGAGTCGTTTAAAATTATTTTCCCTTATGCCGCTATTGTTGCGGGAGTCGGACTCATAGAAAGTCTGTTAACCTTAAATATTATTGATGAGATTACAGATACTCGTGGTAGCGGGAATAAAGAATGTGTAGCGCAAGGTTCCGCAAATATTCTATCAGGTTTTCTTTCAGGCATGGGCGGTTGCGCTATGATTGGTCAGAGTTTAATTAATACCTCATCAGGGGCAAGAGCTCGTTTGTCGGGGATTACAGCTGCCACTATGCTATTGGTGTTTATCATGTTTGGTTCTAGCTTGATAGAACGTTTGCCAATGGCGGCTTTAGTCGGACTAATGTTTATGGTTGCTATTGGCACTTTTGAATGGGCAAGTTTTAAAACCTTTAAAAAGATGCCAAATTCTGATGTTATTGTTATGGTTTTGGTAACCCTAGTTACGGCAGTAACGCACAATTTAGCTATAGCGGTTTTGTTAGGAGTTATCATTTCGGCATTAATGTATTCTTGGGAAAATGCAAAACGCATTCGTGCTCGTAAAAGTGTGGATGCAAATGGCGTAAAAACTTACGAAATTTATGGACCATTATTTTTTGGATCTACCACGGCCTTTACTGAAAAGTTCGATGTGCCTAACGATCCAGAAGAAGTAATTATCGATTTTAAGGAAAGTCGTGTTGCGGATATGTCCGGAATCGAAGCTTTAAATAAATTGACGGAACGCTATCGAAAAATCGGAAAAAAAATTCATCTAAAGCATTTGAGTAAAGATTGTCTAAAACTCTTAAAAAATGCGGATGATATAATTGATGTAAATGTTCTGGAAGATCCAACTTATAAAGTGGTTGCAGATAAGTTTGAGTAGAAAGGTTCATCTACATTTCTATAAAAAAAATGGTGCTTACTTTTATTTTTAATATTTTAGTAATGGTAAGCACCATGTCTTGATTACAACGTCCTTAAATACTCCGCAACAGCTCTAGTTTCATCGTCTGTTAAGTTGTTATTAATCATAATCGCATTATTATATTCTTTTAATAAAGCAATGGCAATCGGGTCTTTTTGAATCATTTCTGTAGGATTCTTTAGCATGTTCATCACCCAAGCTGCATTTCTTCTTTCATAAACGCCCGCCAGTGCTGGACCAATCATTCGCTTTTCAGCCATGTGGCAAGCAGTACAAACGGCTTTGTATTTTACCTCACCTTTTGCAGCTAATTCTGTATCTATTGTTTCTGGAAACACAATATCCTTAAAAGGACCAATGCCTTGATTGTCCATGTCTATGGGGATTTCTACCTTTGTTTCCGTTATTTTTTTTTCCGTTTTGGTGCGGTTCATTTCAAAACCCTCTTTTTTCTCTTCTTTTTTTTCTCCGCAACTAGCTAAAAATAAGCTGATGCTTAACATTCCAATTATTTTTTTCATCTTTTTAGGTCTTTCTATTAATATACTAAGATACGAATTCTAGTGCTTTAAGCTGTGCTCTATCAGAAAATTTACTGCTCTTTTTTCGGTATAACTGGTATTTTCTAGTCCATAAAAACCTACGTGCCCTCCATAATTAGGAATTTCTAAAAATAAATGTTCATTTTCATGCGCTGCATCGTATGGATAGCATTCGTTACCTAAGAAGGAATCGTTTTTACTGTTAACAATTAGGGTTGGCACCATAATTTTAGGCAGTAATGCTAAGCAACTTGCTTTGGTATAATAATCTATGGCATCGGTAAAACCATGCGCTTTACTGGTGTAAACGTCATCAAAATCTTTTAAATTCTTAATTTTTGAAATATCAGCATCGCTAATCTTATCCGGGAAAAGTTGTTGTTTTACGCGTAGCTTTTCAATCAAATGTTTTTTAAACCGACTCGCGTAAAGGATATTTTTAGCTTCTAGCAATTGTTTCAACGAGCTGTGTAAATCGCAGGGTACAGAAATAGCCACCGCACCTTTTATTTGGTTAGGAATGTTTTGACGCTCCCCCAGATATTTTAATAACAAATTACCACCTAAACTAAAACCATGTAAATAAATTTCATCATATTTTTTTGTGGCTAAAATATGTTGGATTACCGCTTCTAAATCCTCGGTAGCTCCGGAGTGATAGGATCTAAAAAGCCGATTAGCCTCGCCGCTACATCCTCTAAAATTAACCGCACATGCGTCTATATTTTGTAGATTGAATTGTTTTGCACTTCCTGAAATATAGGGGCGCTGCGCATTGCCCTCTAAACCGTGTAAAATGATAACCACTTTATTTGTTGAACTGCTACTAAAACTCCAATCCAAATCAAGAAAATCAGTATCTGCTAAGGTAATGCGTTCTCTTTTTTGATTAACACCGGTGATTTTACAAAAAACGCCTGAGTAAATAGTGCTTAAATGTCCATTTTTAAATAAAAAAGGAGGATTATATTTTGACGTAATCAGTGGCATTTAATAAATCTCGATAATTAGTTAAAATGATGCAGTTTTATGAATATTTGTTCACCGATTATTTTTTTCCAAATTAATTGTTACTAACAGGAGTGAATGTTACTCTGCCCACTGTAACTGCCAACTTTAAATAAATAACCTTTACAAATTTATTTAGGATAGGTCTCTAAAACCTTAATTTGTTCTTCGATAGCTGCTTTAAATTCTGATTTTAAGTTCGATACTAATTGAGCAACTGGAACGCTATCATCAATCGTAGCTGCGCCTTGCCCAGCCGACCAAATGGTTTTCCATGCTTTTGCCTCAGTATCTAATTCTTTTCCAAAATCTATTTTCACATCTTTCTTTAAATCTTCGGCAGTAATTCCTGCAGCCATTAAACTTGCGCCTAAAAAGTTGGCATGAACTCCAGAAATTGATGCCGTATAGACAATATCGCTGGCACCTGCATCTATAATCATTTTACGATATTCGTCTGTAGCCTTACTTTCGTTTGTATTGATAAAACGCGTTCCCATATACGCCAGATCTGCGCCCATTTGTAAGGCCGAAGCTATATCGCGACCGGTACTGATACACCCAGAAAGAAGAATGGTTTTATGATAGAATTTTTTAATTTCAGCCACTAAAGTCATAGGGTTGATGGTACCTGCATGTCCGCCTGCGCCTGCAGCTACCAAAATTAATCCGTCAACACCGGCTTCTGCCGCTTTTTCTGCATGTCTTTTTTTAATGATATCATGGAAAACCAAACCACCGTAACTATGGATGGCATCAACCACTTGTGAAACAGCGCCTAATGAAGTAATGATTAATGGCACTTTATGTTTTATACACAATTTTAAATCGGCTTCTAATCTTGGGTTGGTTTGGTGTACAATCAAATTTACGCCAAACGGGGCCGCTTTTTTTCCTGTTTCTTTTTCAAAATTCTGTAATGCCGTTTTAATGGCTATCAACCATTCTTCAAAACCTTCGCTTGTACGCTGGTTTAGGGCAGGAAAAGTACCTATAATTCCGTTTTTACAACATTCAATAACTAATTCTGGTCCAGAAATTAAGAACATTGGTGCTGCGACCACTGGAAGTGATAAATCTTTAATAAAAGCTGCTTTTTGAGACATAATGTATGCTGTTTTAAGTTGAGTGCGTTATGGGATAATTAAAACACTAAATTCTGAAATTTTATAAGAATTTTCAAGTAAAATAACCTTGATGTATCAAAACTATGGTATTTTTGGGATTATTATGCACGCATAGCAAAAAAATATAGCATGTACTTAAAAGAATTTGAAATTCGTTGGAGTGATATTGATGCCAATCGTCATTTGGCGAACTCTGCTTACCTTAATTTTATGAGTCATACCCGAATGTCTTTTTTAATAGAATTAGGGTTCAATCAAAAAGCATTAGCAGCGCATCAATTAGGCCCAGTAGTTTTTTACGAACATATTTATTATTTTAAGGAAGTTTTTCCAGGCCGGCCAGTAAAGGTATCTATGGAAATCATGGGGATGAGTGAAGATGGTAAATTTTTTGAATTCCACCACAACCTCTACGACCATAAAGGCAACAATTTCGCCCATTGCGAAATGATGGGCGCTTGGATGAATTTAGAAACAAGAAGCTTAACGGGATTGACTAATGAGTTCTTAAGCTCATTTAGTGGGGCTGAAAAAGCCGAAGGTTTTAGAGTACTTACCAAAGAGGATACCCGCAAGTTTACCAAAGTGCCTAAACATTTGGTTTAGTTTTTTTACTCGTTAAATACACACCAAGGAGCACTAATGTCATGGCTAGTAATTTAATGCCAGTTAATTGGTCTTTTCCCGTAAATAAAGCAAAAAGAACGCCAACCAAAGGCTGCATATATACAAATGCTCCAATTGTGGAAGCTTTTAGCTGTGTAAGCGCAAAGGCATTTAGTAAATAAGTTCCAAAAGTAGTGCCGAGAACAACGAATATAATAGCACCAATAATATTGAGGGGTAAGGCCGGCAATTCAATGATTAGAACTTCGGAAAAAGTGATGGGAAAATTCACAAAAACTGCGATGGTAAACAACCATTTCAACAATACAAACGGATGGTATTTTTCAATGAGTTTTTTAACTAAAATTAAATAAGAGCCATAGAATGTGGCGTTAACCACAAATAAGAAATTGCCTAATGGAATATTGGGTGCATCGGAACGTATTTCAGCACCAAAAAGAATTAGAGTTATTGCTCCAATTAGTCCTAACAAAACCCCTAATCCTTTAGTTAAGGTTATTTTTTCTTTGATAAATAAAGCTGATAAAACCACGACGATTATGGGCGTAATAGTTACCAAAACCGCACTATTTATGGGTGTTGACAATTGTAAACCTTTAAAAAATGCCAGCATATTAATGACCATTCCCATAATGGCGCATACAATGATCCGCCACCAATCACTGCGGTCTATTTTTTGTTTGGGGGCAAAAGGCGCAATAAACCAAAATAAAAGCGCAGCTCCTGAAACCCTCAAAAAAATAAAGCCGAAAGGTTGTACATAAGTAGGCATTACCTCTTTGGCTATGGTATGGTTTAGTCCATAAATTAACGTGGCAAAAAATGCGGCTATAATGGCAAGTGTTCTGTTGCTCACGAATGAATTTGTTGTTTTGCTGCGTCCACTACTTTAGCCAAATTGCCTATAAAAACCTGATCATCAACCAAAATTACAGGTCGTCTTAAAAACGTATAATGTTCTAAAATTAGCGCTTTGTAATCTGCTTCTGATAGCGATTTTTCATGCAAGCCTTTTTCACGGAATAAGCGTGCTCTTTTACTAAATAAGGACTCAAAACTACCCGAAAGCACTCGCATTTCTTCAAGTTGTTTAAGAGTAATGGCTTCTGTTTTTATATCTTGCAAAATAAAACCGTCTGAAGGCTCTAGTGTTTTTATGATTTTTTGGCAGGTATTGCAAGTACTTAAATGATATATTTTTCTCATTTTAATTTAGATATTTAGAATGTTAGATTTTTGGATAATTAAATTTGGAGATTTTTGAATCGTTTTAAACATTTTGACAACTGACAACTGACAACCAAAATTCATTTTTAAAGTGCAAAGAAACCTATTTATCAGGAATTGTTCTATTTTTAGCCTTTAATAAAAAAAGAAACATTGGAAAAGCTATTGAACATCACCTTACAAAACAGAAAAATATTGTATAAATTTCTTAGGGATACGCCTAAGGCGAAACTACTAGAAATCCCTCAAGGCTACCGTAATAATATTTGGTGGAATATTGCACACATAGTGGTAACACAACAACTATTAGTTTATAAATTTAGTGGTCTGCCCATGCGAGTTTCGGATGCATTAGTGCATAAATTTATGAAAGGGACTGTACCAGACGGCACGGCTACTGATGAAGAAATAGAAATAATTTCAGGTTTTTTATTTTCTACCATCGAGTGGACACAAGAAGACTACGAAAACGGACTTTTTACTTCCTATAATTCATACACCACAAGTGTAAATGTTACTTTAGAAAGCGTTGAAGATGCCATTGCCTTTAACCTATATCACGAAGGCATACATCTAGGGGCTATTTTGGCTTTGTTAAAATGAAGCCCCCTAACCCCCAAAGGGGAAATAAAAGCCCCCTCTAACTTCCCCGAAGGGGGAGAACTCTTGAAATTGTCTAAAAATGAATAAAGAAATATTTTTAAAGAAGTATTTTTAAAGAAATTTCTTTTTTATTTCCGTAATATAAGGAGTTCTCCTCCTTTGGAGGGGCTAGGGAGGCTTTTTAGGGGGCTTAAAACCACTGCGACCAAGGTAAACGACTTAATATCAATACCAAACCTATGCCGTAGAAAATAGCGATGGTTTTAAATTTTCTATTGGCTTCCATTAATTTTTTATGTCTCGACCAACCTATGGTAATAAGAACAAGGGCAATAATATTGATGAATGGGTGTTCAACGGCTAATAATCTTAAAGCGGGGGTCATGCCACCCATACCAAATTCTTGAATAGCACTAAAACCTTTTGGAGATACAAAGTATAGCACCAACCCTACTAATAATTGTAAATGAGAAATGATTAAAGCAAACAGACTTATTCTGAAATCTTTTTCTAGAGTAAAATCTTTTTTACCTAATAAGCCTATAATAGCATTTATGATGGCAATAACTAATATGGCAAGAACCGCATAAGCCAAAAGAGAGTGCAGGTTATAAATAATTTCGTACATAATTTTATTTTTAGTTTGTGGGTTTAAAAATAGTAAATTTTAGGCATAAAAAAACCCTGCATTAAGCAGGGCTTTAAAAAAATAACTATTTAAGAATTAGAAGCTATATCTAAGCCCTAATTGCATTTGCCATCTTGAAGATAGTAAACCTATGTCATCAAGAACTTCTCTTGTTGCATTATCATTAAAGCGAAAAATAGGATCCGTTGATGCATTACTTGGTGATACATTGTCTAGGAAAGAAAAATTATTGAAGTTGATGAAACGTTGACCCCATTCTTTATTCAGTAGATTGGTAAAATTAAATACGTCAACTGATAATTGTATGGTATTTTTCTTACCCTTTACATCAAAACTAAAATCTTGTAGAAATTTCAAATCTACTACATTACTCCATGGGTTTCTATCACCATTACGTTCTGCATAATTTCCTCTTCTACTTCTTAAATAATCGTCGTTTTCAATATACGCATTAAGAGCACTCCATTCATCGTCTGTAGAACCGTTTGTATTGGTATCAAATAAGTTAATCTCCGAAGCAGTTGCAGGTACATAAATTAAAGCATTATCCCTAGAATCATCATTTAAAAGTCTTCTATTGCCAGAATAAGTATGTGAAAATGGCTGACCATCTAAACCTTCATAAACCAAGCCAATATATGTTTTAATATTGTCTGACCATTTAAATTCTTGACCAACAGTGGCTAATATTCTATGACCTTGGGCAAAATTGGAACGCGCTACATCAGGTGCATTTTTACCATTTACAGTTTGTAGATCTCTCCATTGAGAAGTATTTTGTGATGATGTACCATCAAAAATAGAAGTGGCTTCACCATAAGCATACGTTAAACTTGCATTAAAACCATTTTCCATAGGTTTGGTTAATGTAAACGAAGCATTCCAAGAACTACCAGCACCTGTATTAGATGCTAATATGACTGAGTTATAACTTCTATCTACTCTGTTTCCGTATTTTGGTCTTGTATCTCCAGGACCAACTAAAGCACCAATTGGGGCAGCAGTATTTAAGTCTTCATAAAAAATAGCTGTAATATTATCACTCCAAATAAAATCAGTTGAAGCAACTAAACCCCACCATGGTAATTTTTGATCAATAGCAATATTCGTTTTGAAAATTTGAGGTAACATAAAATTTTCTGCGAATAAATCCACATTTCCTCCAAAATCATTAGCTCCCGCTTGCAAGTGTTGAAACTGGGTATTTACATCTGGATTAAAGACTATAGGACCCGTAACATCATCTTCATCAGTAAAACCGCCAGTTGCACCACCATTGTTATTATAAGTACCGCCTGGCCATACTAATGGTAGTCTGGAGGTGAAAATACCTAATCCTCCGCGTATTTGAGTAGTTCTATCTCCTTTAACATCCCAATTGAAACCAATTCTTGGAGATACATGAACAGTAGTTTTTACTCCTTTACCTACTCTAGCGCCCTGCAAATCTTTACCCGCAGCTTCTAAAATACCAACCATTCTATTATTAAAATCTGCATTTACTGGACCGTCTTGCCACATAGGCACATCAAAACGCAGACCTGCTGAAACTCTAAAATTATCTGAAAATTGAACCTCATCCTGTACATAAAAACCCAATTGATTAAAATTAAAATCTGCTGATCCAGAAGATTCATCGCCCACGGCTCTGTTGCTGTCAGCAACGGAATATCCTGTTTCATAAACAGAAGGTTGAGCTCCGTTTATAAAATCATCTACAGTATTATAAATGTAGTAACCATAATTACTCGGAAAGAATAAATTCTTAGCTGTAGTAAATTCGTTATGTGTACCTAAAGTAATTGTGTGAGGCCCTGAATATATTTCAAAGTTGTTGGTAATGGTTAATACATCAGTATTCAATAAATTTGCTGTTGAAAAACGTTCAGCACCAAACTGAAGACCTTGACCTGCAAATGGATTTAATCCATCAGCTATCTGTACACTTGGAAAAGGGTTTCCTAAAGGATCTCTATCGTCTCTTACGCCAGTATAACCAACGATAAAACTATTTGCAAATTTACTACCGATAGTAGAATTCAATTCTAAAGTTGCTGAATTAGTTACGCTGTTAAAAAATTCTGAACCACCTATAAAACCAATACTATTAGCATTAGAATTTCTGGCTTCTAAGTTTTCTGCATCTGTATATCTGTATGAAAGCGTTAATTTATTGGCATCATTAATGTTCCAATCTAACTTTGTAGTTATTCTGTTACTCACTAAAGTTTGTGCACTACCTGAAAAGCCACCTAAATCATACCCATAAGTATTACTTACAAAATTAGAAAGTCTGTTTAATTCAGTTTCATTACTATTTCCGGTATAAATACCCACATTAAATGGCTGTGGTGTATCTCTATCTTCCCTTTCATAATTTACAAAAACAAATAATTTATCTTTCACAATAGGCCCACCAAGTCTAAAACCATAATTAACAGCACTAAATTCACCAAGTTTTTCTCTTTCTCCTGTACCTACTAAATCCGGGGGTGTTTTCCCTGCTAAGTCTTGATTTCTTGCAAAACCGTAAACAGATCCTTCCCATTCATTGGTACCTGACCTTGTTACAGCACTGATGGCACCACCAGCAAATCCCGAAATCTTTACATCAAAAGGAGCAATAGCTACCTGAAATGATTCAATAGCATCAATTGAAAAAGGATTAACCCCTGTTTGCCCTCCATTAGTTCCAGAACCTGCCAAACCAAAAACATCATTATTTACAGCACCATCTACATAAATAGCATTATACCTGTTATTTTGACCAGCTAAGGAAATCGAAAAACCATCGGTACCTTCTGAAATTTGTGCCTGAGGTGTTATTCTAACAAAATCTGCAATAGAACGAGATACCGTAGGCAATGTAGTTATTTGTTGTTGAGAAATATTCGTTGAAGCACCTGTTTTTTTGGAATCAAAAATTCCTGACCTATCCCCTGTAACCACAATTTCATCTAGTGCATTAGTGTCTTCAGACAATGAAGCGCTAATTCTCTCAGTGTTTCCTAATTGCAAGAATATATTTTCTCTTTTAAATTCTTTAAATCCAATATAAGAAACTGTTAATGTATAAGGACCGCTAGCTCTCATGTTTGAGATTCTATAGTATCCATCTAAATCTGTAGTAACGCCATAGGTACTACTTGTTGGTAAATGAACAGCGATTACAGTTGCTCCTGGCAAAGGTTCTCCTGTCTCGTCTGTTATTTGACCTCCCATTGAAGAGGTGGTAACCCCTTGTGAAAATGCAACTGCCGTAAATAAAAACGTGACAATTGCGAAGTACATTTTTTTCATTTTTCTTAGTGTTATTTTAGTTTTTATTTTGCTGCAAAAGTGAAACAATTATTGCACTTAAACATTAACAAAACGTTAAATTAGTTTTGCCAAAATTAACATAAATATAACCGCCAAAACGGTCAAA
>JBGSQM010000121.1:0-26365 GCA_041738035.1 Cellulophaga sp. | reverse complement strand
AACCTTGTAAATAATTCAATTACCAAGATTTAAAAAATTTTATAGTGGTCTCACCTAGGCTTACTTCGACTGCGCTCGGCATAAACTTCTCGCCCAATGGAAACCACAAAAAAAAGCCCTAGCTTTCGCTAAGGCTTTGTGGTCCCACCTGGGCTTACCTCGACTGAGCCCGGCATAAACTTCTCACCCAATGGAAACCACAAAAAAGCCCTAGCTTTCGCTAAGGCTTTGTGGTCCCACCTGGGCTTACCTCGACTGAGCTCGGCATAAACTTCTCGCCCAATGGAAACCACAAAAAAGCCCTAGCTTTCGCTAAGGCTTTGTGGTCCCACCTGGGCTCGAACCAGGGACCACCTGATTATGAGACGGATTATTTTAGTTTTCATTTAGCAACATTTAGTGCCTTATGTTCTCATTATCAATTATTTATGATTTTTTATTTTGTTTCTATTTGCATATGATTTACCTTTAAAAGGCAATTTGTTGTACAGATGTTGTACTGATTTTAAGCTATCTAAAGTATTGATATTTTTGAGATAGTGGCGAAATAATTCATAAGTGTTGTACTAATTTATTCGAAACCTATGGCAACAGTAAAAACCGTATTAAAAAAAACAAAGCTCGCTGATGGCAGTTACCCAATCTCTTTAAGGGTGTCTAAAGATAGAAATTCAAAATTTTTTCAAACGATATTCAGAGCTTTCCCGAATGAGTGGAACCAAACAACGGGTAGTTTTACCACTAAGAATTCAAACAGCATCCAGAATAATAGGTTGCTATTAAAATTCAAGGACAGGGCTTTAAAAATTCTTTCGGACTTAGAAATGGAAACAGATTATTTCACTCTAAGAGATTTTGAAAATCGCTTTAGAATTGTGTCCAATCCAGTACAACAAAATGTTTTTTATTTTTGGGATGAGATTATTGGTGAATTTATTTATGCCGGAAGAACTGGCAATGCACGAGTAAATAAAGAGGTGTTCGCTTCTTTAAATTTATTTCATAAAAGCACCAGACTTAACTTTAAAGACATTACTCCATCCTTTTTAAATAAATATGAAGCTTTTTTGAGGTCAAGAGGCGGAAGCGATGGTGGCATAGGTGTGCGAATGAGAACTATAAGAGCACTATATAACTTTGCTATTGAAAGAAAAATAGCTAAAGAACAGGATTATCCCTTTAAAATTTATAAAGTGTCAAAACTAAAAAGTAGAAGTCTCAAAAAGGCTTTAAGAATGGAAGAAATTCTTCAGATTAGAGATTTAGACTTAGTAAAATATCCAGAGTATGTCAATACAAGGAACTATTTTATATTTAGTTTTTATACTAGAGGTATGAATTTTGCCGATATGATGAAACTTGAATGGAAAGCAATTGATAACGATAAAATATATTATACGAGATCTAAAACTAAGGGGAATTTTAAAATTAAAATTCTTCCTCCTGTTCAAGAGATTTTGAACTTTTACAAAGAGTTTTCCATTGGCACTAAATACGTGTTTCCTATACTTTTGAAAAACAACTTGACACCTGCGCAATTGGAAAACAGAAAACATAAAACCCTTCAACGCTACAACAAAGAATTAAAAGAGATTGCAGAAATATGTGGAATTGATAAAACCCTAACCAGTTATGTGGCAAGACATAGTTTTGCTAACTGTTTAAAACAAAAAGGAGTAGCTACCGACATCATTAGTGAATCAATGGGTCATCAAAATCTTAGTATCACACAAACTTATCTTAAGGAATTTGACAATTCAGTTTTAGATGAGGCGATTGAAATTTTGGTTTGAAAGTGAATCCGTATTGAAATCTATAAATAATCTTGCAAGATGACCAATACTTAAAGTAAATTGATTTTTACCTTCCGACGGTCTTTATTGTTTCTTATTAAACTATTTTTATGAAAAAAATCTTGATGATGTTTTATATAAAGTTGTCAATTTCTGACTAACTATTTTTTAATAGATTTTCTAAAGATATTTGAAGCTCTTTCAACTTTTCTGGGTTATTAGCTTTAAGCTTTCTCAGGTTTTGTAATTTCCATTGAACAGCAGGAAATCTTTCAAAATCATAAATACTCCAATCAGGTGTTAAGTTGTTAAAGCTCAATAAAAACTCTTTGTCCTTGGCTGTTAAATTTTGATGTATGGTATCTAGCAGTTGTATTCTGCTATTCTCGAAATCTTCATAAGTAAAAGATTCTGAACTCATACCTTCAAACTGATTAGCCAAAGCCAGCCGCTGATCATTAAAATGAGGTTCTAGCATTTCATTTAAAGGTCGATTGCTACTTAAAAGACACATGATAAATCCTTTTTTAATATCATTGGTAAAGCCTTCATCTTGCAACAAATATTTTACATCAAATAAGTCTCTGGGATGTTGTCGGTCTAAAGCGGCGCAAATTTTACCTCCATATAATTGCCCTAAGGAAACTAAAGAAATAACACAAAAAGCATTAAACTCTTCTTGGGCTTTCTCACATAATGATAGCTTTACAGATTCGTCTAATAATCCTCTATTTATTTGATTGACCTCAATTTTTATTTGAGCTTTAGCAGTAGTAACCTGTAACTTTAAAATTTCTTTATTTAGAGTAACCTGAACCTTTGGCAAGACTTTTTCAAGGTTGATTTTTATGCTGTTAAGAGCATTTATAATATTTTTTAATGAAGTGTTTCTGTCTTCTAAAGGTATATAGGTTAAATCAATGTCAACCGATAATCTAGGCATATCTCTAATGAACAAATTAATAGCCGTTCCTCCGTGCAGTGCAAAACTCGTTTCCTTTGCTACTTCTGGTAATACTTGCAATAGTAATGAAACCTGATTTTTATAATTACTCATAATTTGCTAATTCTTTTGGAACCGTGATGGCGTATTTAGATATATAAACCCCTTCTTTTACTAAAGAACGTTTTCCTTTGCCTATATCTATTTTTTCTTGGTCTATGTAATTGAACCATTCATGTTTTGTTTTTTCTGCCATATATAAAAACAGTCGCTTAACTTTTATAGAGGTGCATTGCTTTAAAAGTTCCTGAACTTGTTTCGGTCTAAGATTATTAAGCCCTTCCATTATTTCGTAACATTCCACCAATTCCTGTTTTTTTGGAGACATATACAAGCATTCTAATAAGGCTCTTATGGGGTTTGATATTTGTAAACTAAAATTACGCTGATCCAAAGTATGTAATCCAACTTTTGGAGGAAGAAAAGAGGAACTAAAATAATTCACTTTTAATCCCCAATCGTACTTAGAAAACCACGCAGGTAATTTTTCTTCACTACTACCAAATAATGTTATTTGTCGAGTCGATAATTCTAGATAATGAGCTTTCCCCAACAATAATAACGCTGTTTTCCCCCCTACATGGATGTTAGATTTTGCTTGTTTTTGTAACGCATACAAAGCACCTTCGTAAGTAGGTTTGTCGCCTACTCGCATCCAGGCACCTGTCCCTATAGAATAGAGCCAATTACTCTTTTTATAGCGATTTAGCAATTGTGTAGAAAAACCATTTTCGGTTAACCACGAACTCAAGTAGACAACTCCAGAGGGTTGCGAATTAAGGAGGCGGTTTATTTTTTGTTCTTTTTCCAAACTAATAGTTTGTGTTTTTAACTTTTTTTAAACCACAAAAACACAATTGTAGTTTAATTTACTTCAAATATACAAACTAATAGTTTGTATATTGCGCTTTTTTTAAACAAACAATAAAATTCATTCAATAACTGGATGGGACAGATGACGAGAACCATTAAAAGCGGATAATTTCAACCAGGTCATTTACGGCTTTAAACTTATACAACACAATGAGTTATTGATAATTTAACTATGCTCACTTTTTTCCACCGAGGGTGGTATTGTCTTGCCGCTTTTTGCAGATATTCCTTATTTTCGAAATCTAGGAAAATATAATGTTATAATCAATATAGCAGTATCTAAATACAACTTGTTCCAACTAACTTTATTTTTATGCGACTTTGTAATTCTTGATAATGTTAAGTATTCTTGGTCTATTAACCAGAAAGGTTGACTTTAAGAAAGGCTTTAAAATTAATTTCTTGTGTTGCTATTCGAACTGTCTGGCTATCCGAATTAAAAGCTACATGACAATAATAATTATCTACAAGATCAATAGTCTTAAGAAACCAATTCTCATTTTCTACTTTAGCAAATCTATTATCAATTATATCGAAAGAATTAAGGGGCAAGCAAATTCCCTTGCCTATTGCTTTTACAACAGCTTCTTTTTGTGTCCATTTATGATAAAACGCTTTATTAATATTTTTTGAAGCTCTGATGTTCTTCCATTCGTTTCTAGTAAACTGGTTTTCATAGGAATCAAAATCTATAGGCCTCACTCTTTCTATATCAATACCAATTGTAAAACATTCTGATATCGCAATTACTACAATGTTTTCCGAGTGAGAAATATTGAAACTGATTGGGTTATCAATTGAAGGCTTGCCGTAAATTGAGTTTTGAATAATCGTATTGTTAATATCAAAAAGCCTCTTCAACTCCATTTTTACCATTAACCTGCCAAGGAATGACGCTTGAATGTTTTCCCATTTGGAGTAACTCACTACCCTATTGATAAATTTTTTCTCCAATATTTTGTAAGACTTTTCTAATATAATATCGTGATATTTCTTATAAATACGGCTAAAAGATATAAAAATAGTTTCCACTTACTTTAATACTGATTATTTTAAACATGAGGGGGATTAGATTTAACAATTTGAAATTCATTTATATATTAATGTTTATATTTAGAGTATTTTATTTCTGATTTTGGCTTTCCACCTATCTAAAAATATCTGCGGCAAATACATAGTGAAATTTCTATTCAACTCTTTTCTTTTCTTCCTCTGCTCCTGATTTAATCTTTAAAGTTTTGATTTTACTATTTCCTAAAGACAATGAATATTTCAATAGAATTGAACGTAACCGAAAATCATAGAATAGAAAAGTATTGATGTTTTCTTCTGGTATATCATTAACTCTTCTTCGAGGAGTTGTTCCAAATAAATCATTACCCACTAAAGTGATTGTCCCATTCCCATTCTTTAGCTCCTTTTTTATTCCAATGTCAAATCTGCCAAATGATTGGAGTGTACTAACTCCTAGTAAAGATGATGTACGAAAATTGCCTGAAAACTCTAAGATAAAGTCTTTTGGTAGTAATATGGAACTGACTCCATTATATGCCAGATAGGTTTTTCTATATCTTACATTATTTGCAAGGTGTTGACTTTCTATCCTATCAAAATTTATAGAGGCAGTATTTTGAAAATCCCAACCTTGAACAATCTTAAAAGACATGGACATATGAAGCCCAAGAGTACTATTATTTTTAAGGTTCTGAGACCTGAAAATCAAAGTTTCAGTCGGTAGGTCTATTTCGGGTTGAAAAGGTACAATCTCATTTTTGGTATAGTTATATTTTATAGATAACCATAACTTTTTGTATTCATATCCAAAATCTAGACCCTTACTAAGCGAAGGCCTTAAATTTAAATTTCCGGTAAGTATTGTTGTAGGATTGATAAAGAAGACGGAAGGTGCTAAATCATTAAAACTAGGTCTAGAAATTCTTCTGCTAAAAGCAAAGGTAATTTTACTGTCTTCAGAAAGTACATGACTCATAAAAAGGCTCGGAAATAAGTTTCCAAACTCCCGATCGACCCCCATATCACCATTTGTAGACGATAAAAAAGTATCTGTATATTCGTAACGAATACCTCCTTGGATATTCCATTTCGTATTGGGCTTCCATTCGATTGAGGTATAGACAGCTCCAATTTGTTCATCGAGTTCAGCAACCCCAGAAAAAGATTCATCTATCTCTCTTAAATCTTCAGCAGAACGCAAAACAGTGACAGTATTTGTAAAATTTGACAATGAGCCTTTAACACCTAAGTCTAAAGAAATATTTGGTTTAATGAGAGTAGAATAATCTACCTTGAATACCTCAAAGTTTATAGGAATCTTTCTCTCCACCAAAATATTCTCACTAGTGGAAGTGGTAGAATTATTTGTGGTAAATGTGTTATCATAGCTAGAGGGCTGATTCTTATCGTAGTATAAGTAATCAAATTCGACATTTATCTTAGCGCTATCAGAAAAATTATGTGATAATCCCAAAGTAGTTGCATAGCTGTTCAATTTGTCATTCTCATCAACCAAACCGATGGTGGATAAAGTGGTATCTACACTTACTATATTTTGAGTTATTATTTCATCTTTAGTGTTCCATTCTCTTTGATAACCTGTAATAAGTACATTAAATGAGGTCTTTTCACTTATGTCATATGATAAACCAGCTCGTAAATTTTGAACAACGGCCAAAGCATCACGATTATTTATGCTTTTGATAGTCTGAATAAAATCTTGTTGTTGTATAGAACTTTCATTTCTCCATTCGGGCTTAGCCGCATCTCCCCTTATGGAATAATTCAAAAAGGCCCCAATTTTTCTTTTCTTGTGATTTATCCCTCCATTAACGCCCCAGATTTCTGAACCATTATAACCTAAAGTCCCACCTAAATTGAAATTAGTTCCCAAATCAGGACTATCGATTGTAATAAAATTAATAATTCCTGCATTTCCTTCTGCATCGAATTTTGCTGGGGGAGTAGTTATCAGTTCAACTTTTTCAATATTTGAAGAACTCATTCCCTCTAGCATTTGAACAACGGCATCTAAAGGTAAGCGACTCATTTTTCCATTTATCATAATAGTAACTCCCGACTTTCCGTTCATTGAAATTGAACCGTTTTGTCTATTTACTACAATTCCCGGACTTTTTTCAAGTACTTCTAGTGCAGTACCTCCTGTTGCTGTTACACTGTTCTTAACATTGACAACTGTTCTATCCACTTTTCTTTCATAAAGGTTTTGTCTCGCTGCAACAGTAACACCCTCTAACATTTGTGCGTCCTCTTTGATTTGGATTGTACTTCCAATAATTTCAGGATCGGTCTTATTGATTGAGAAGTTTGCTGAGAAATACGGAGAAAAGCCAACGACTGATGTACTAAGCAAATAGGTTCCAGAATAAATATCGACGAAAGAATATTTCCCGAAATCATCCGTTATTGCGCCTTTAACTAATGAAGAATCATTAGCCGAAAGGAGTAAGACATGAGCAAATGGTACAGGAATACTATCCATATCAATTACAGATCCAGAAACATTAATCTGTGCGTTAACATTAAGGCACAACATCAAAGCTAATGAGGAACAAAATCCTGTAAATTTCTGATTTTTAATCATTTAATTACTTTTATCAATTTATCAAATGGTAGTTCAACACATGAATACTAATTAAAATAGTTTCAGTTTTCATGGAAAACCCGGTTGCCCCCATAATACCTTAATTCCCTTGGTTCCCGTAATCGGGGCTCTAAATAAGACCAAAAATTTGGTAATCCGATTTTGATTGGCTTAGCTATTGAATTCATCACTCTGTCAAAGTCAATATTATTATTTTTACAACTCTGTCCCTCATCTTCAAAATTTAGTAATACTGGCATTACTCTATCAATAGCATTAGCGAGTAAAGACTCTTTCGTTTCGCCATACTCAAATTCTTTACATAATTCTATAAGTTCATCACTTAGATTCGATGGCAGTTTTTCAAAAATCCTTGTTACAGCATCTAACTCAATTTCCTTTCTTCCTTTCGGGTTTTCTATTTCAAATACCATCTTATCACCAATATTTATTTCACCGATATCGTGAATCAAGAGCATTTCTATAACTATGTCAATGTTCAGTTTATTCAAAAAGAGGTCTGATAAAGCCAGTGCAAATATTGCTACTTGCCAACTATGTTCGGCCGAATTTTCTAGTCAATTAGTTTTCTTAATCTGAATTTTTCTTGTAATCCTTTTTAGATTGTCTACTTTGAGGATAAACTGAATAACCTTTATTATATCAGTAATATTATGATTTGACATTTTCTAATTTTTTACGGTTTTATCGGTTCCGAAATATCTATCGCCAAAATCTCCAATTCCAGGTATCATGTAAGCATGTTCATTTAATTTAGTATCGACCGAAGATGTTACAATTTTCACTTTCGGATATTTTTTTTGAATAGCTTTTATCCCATTGGAAACGGCTATCAGGCATACAAACACAATTTTTTCAGCTTTTACACCATTGTCGATTAATACATCCAATGCAGCAACTGCAGTGCCTCCAGTTGCTAACATTGGATCCATCAAAAGAACATAGGATTGGTCTATCCCATCGGGGAGGGCGGTATAATAAAGATGGGGAAGTTTAGTATCCTTGTTCCTTTGGATTAAAATTTTACCAATTTTTTCAGCCTTAAAAATATTACGGAAAGCAATTTCCATACTTTCTCCTGCTCTCATAACCGATACTCCACAAACACTATTTGATAATCGCAAGCCCTCATAATTTGCTCCTACCGGTGTACAAACCACCCTCTTTTCAAAAGGAAAAAATTCGAATGCGGCCTCTATTAACTGATTTAAGATTATTTCGGAATAATAAATAAAATCCGATCTAGAGACCTCTTTATTCCTAATTATAGTATGCAAAAACTTAAGTAAGTTATTTTGAGGCAAAGAATAAAGGTTATCGGATTCAATTTTCATTGTATTTGAATTGTCGATCGGGGGTAAACTATCTTCTTCAATAGGCTCTTCTTCAAATGAATCAGGCAAATCAGGTGTTTGAGTAAATTGACCAGCAGCAACTTGATAAATAGATTTTCCCTTACAAATTTCCCATTGCCTTTTTAGTACATATACTAACTTCGGATTATGCTCCTCCTTTTCAAGGAAGGCTCTTTCCACTATTTGTTTCCAGTTTTTTTCGGTTCTTATGTCGCTAATTCCGTCGTAAGAATCGTTAAATATAATGTTTAAAGCATTTAGCTTCTTACCTTTGGGAAAGCTTCCTCCAGAAAATAAAATTCCTAACATTCCTACCCAATAACACTTTAATAATTCCTTTTGCAGAGTTACGGAAAGATGTTCAGAAATTCTTTCCATTGCATAAAGTGAAGTAATTAGGTGAAGAATTACAAAGTCTCCTGGTTTGGACAAATATAAAAGTGCAGTAGTATAATATAATTCTTCCCATATTTTTGATAAATCATTGTCTACCCAATTCGGCCTTTCATATATTAAGGGATGCCCTACATCAAGCATTCTTGCAATTCTATACTGAAGTCCAGATCTTTTTAATTCGGGAGGTATTTCTTTTGCAAAATTGGAAGTTTCATCTTCTAGATTGTTTTTTACCCAATTGGATAAATGCTCTTTTTTTTCTTCCCAATAATTTCCTATCCTAATTATTGATTCTACTGGAGAACTTTCTAGTTCCGTATTGTCGGTATTAATTCTTTCGGGATGACAAGAAACATAAGAAAAGGCCATATAAGCCACCCCTTCAATAATCATAAAGTGATGGCTAACACTTAATGCCCATCCTAAATGAATAGTTGCGTGAGTGAATGACCCGACCCAGCCCTTAATTAAAACTGGCATATACTTTTCAAGTAGATTCGTTACACCCAAATTTTCCAGTTCTTCCGTGAAAAAATCACAATAAGATGAATAGCTCGTCCTTTTCCCTAAAAACTCCAACCAATTTGTTTGAGTAATAATGTGCTTTGATCTCTTTGGCTTTTCTAATCCAAACCCATAGGCCGTCTCCTTCGCATGGTCTTGATAATAATCCTTTATTTTTTCCGGTGATTGACCTAGACCAGCTAATGCAATGACTGCGTGTTTGGCATGATTAGTAAGATGTCCGTTAAACTCAATATGATATGATTTATCATTCAACAAATCATTTATCAATGTATTGTTTGTAGATTCTCTGTCATTTTTTAAAACCTGATTCGTTTCTTTATACATTTTGCAAAGATTTATGGGTTATTGTACTTATTACTTCATCAAATGAATTCACAATCCAAGTTGGTTTTGACAGAGATAACTTTTCTTTACTGTGAACTCCATAAGTAACTGCAATCGATGCGATGCCAATATTATTTGCCATTAAAATATCATGCGTGGTATCACCTATCATTACGGTATGTTCTTTAATAAAACCAAGTCTATTCATTATTTCCAATCCCATCTCGGGATTGGGTTTTGGTAGAGTCACTTGATCTGCCCCCATTACCAACTTAAAATGATTTCTTATTTCACATGCTTCAAGAAGTATGTCGGCACTTTTATAGTACTTACTAGTGGCGATAGCAATGGTATACCCAAGACTTTCAAGCTTTACTAGGCCTTGGATTACCCCGCGAAAAACTAGTTTTTTAGCCTTGGGTATTATAATAGTACGGAATGCCTCTTGATAGAATTCAATTGCTCTTAAAACGGCTTTATTATCACTTTTTACCTCAAGTAAAGTCCCAAAGGCTTCTTCTAAAGGAAGGCCTATAGTTGATTTTATTAAATCCGGTTCTCTTATTTCTTCCCCTATTGATTTGAAAGCATATTGAAATGCTTCTACAATACCAGTCGGGGTATCTACTAATGTGCCATCTAAATCAAAAATTACTAGCCCTTTCATACGTCTGTTGTTAATTTTTAGTTTATTACAATACCTTCTCTTTTAAATTCTTAACATATTCAGCCGCAATCTTTCCTGCGAACTCCGCTGTACTAACAAGTACAGCCGAATTTGCGGTTGAGGTACGACCTTTGGTTTCCTTATCAATTGCATGCATTAGATATTTCGTGATTGAGTTGCCTCTTACATTTTCGTTCTCGGCATTCCTAATAGCTCTTTCAATGATTTCCTCTACTTCTTGCTCTTCAATGGCGAACTTGTCCTCTATAGGTTTTGTAACTAGTATGGATGTATCTCCTTTAAGTGTCAAATGATTTCTTATTGCCATAACCATATTATCAATATTATCTATTCTATGTGGACTTTTTATATTACTTGATTTGCAATAGAAGGCTGGAAAAAAGTCAAATTGATATGAAATAACAGGTACACCAAAAGTTTCAAGAAATTCCATAGTAAGACTTAAATCCAAGATGTTTTTTGCACCTGCACAAACAACTGCAATTTTAGATCTTGTGAATTGAATTAAATCCCCAGAAATATCCATAGATTTCTCAGCACCACGATGGACTCCTCCAATTCCAGCCGAAGCAAAAAAATCAATATTTGCTAACTCCGCGGCAATAATTGAAGACGCTACTGTTGTAGCCCCTCTTCCTCCTCCTGCGAGGGCAACTGAAATATCCCTATTACCAACTTTTGGAATACTTTTAGATTGTGCAAAACATTCAATATCGACATGATTCATTCCTATCAGAATTTGTCCTTTTTCAATACCAATTGTGGCTGGAACCGCTCCTCCCTTTCTAACCGCCTTTTCAACGTTAAATGCTGTTAACGCATTATCAGGGTATACTAGCCCGTGGGTTATAACATTCGACTCCAGGGCAACTACTGCCCTTCTTTCATTTATGGCGTCGGCAACTTCTTCAGTGAATTTTAAAGGAATAGCCTGTTTTAATCTATTTACTTTCATACCTTAATTATTGCGTCAATGAACCATACCCTGGCCTTTTTACCAACCACTTCTCCCTTTGTACAATCTCAGGGTTATAAACTCGATTATCCCAATCTGAAGAATCAATTGATTCCATAGTAATCGAAATTGCGTCATCTTTTGCTCCAAGGGCTTTTTTAACCGCCTCAGTAATCGACTCGATAAATTCAGTTTTACTTTTTTCATCCAAATTAGCTGGAAAGTGTTTTATATCTATATGAGGCATTTTTCCGTTTTCTTTAGTTTTGTAATTTGAAATATTTTGGTCTACAATCCATGAAAGCATTTCGACCAGTTCGTCAATAAATGGCTCTTTCAAAATTTGGTAGTGATTACCTCTAAGGTTCACAATTGTAGGTAGGTTTGAAGAATATCCATGAACGGTTTCTAAGAATGAATAATCATCGCCTTTAGCCTTAAAAATTGTAATTGGTGCTTTAATTTTTCTCTCCAACAGCTCTTTGAAATTGTATTTAAACTCATATGTAAGTTTTACTATGGAAATAACCCTTCCTATCAGTTCCATATCTAAATGGCTGAACGTATTAAAAATAAACTCACTAAAACTTTTCTCGTCGACCGTAGATTTTAAACAAGATATCAACCTAGCATCATCAATACTTCCAGCAAATACCGAAAATAAAATTGTTACAAAAGCCTTATTGCTGAATTCAGGATTATTACAATCAGGAGCTTCATTTTCATTCCATATCTTGGGAGATCCGGGTGCTATTAATACTAAATTTTTGACAATTTCCCCCCTTTGCTCAAGCTGATAACAAGTTTCAAAAGCGACCCTTGCGCCAAAGGAAAAGCCCCACAACGAATATGGTCCCTCGTCCTGTTTTTCCAAAATTTCTTTCATATCCGCACTTGCCATTTCTGTAATTGAACCACAAGGGATTTCTCCTTTATTAATACCCAAAGACTGAACTCCGAAAAATGGATGGTTAGTTCCAACTTTGTTCGCTAAGTCCTTTAAATTCATGGTAAAACCTCCAAGACCAGACCAACAAAATATTGGTGTTTCTTTTCCTTCGTTCTGTAAAGTAACTATTCGGGATTTTTTTTGGCTATCCTTTAATAAAACCTGTTTTGCTAATTTTTCAATCGTCGAATGCTCAAATAATACTTGCATAAGTAACTTGCATTCAAATTCAGAATTAATTTTATTCAACAACGGAACCGCTATCAATGAATTTCCTCCAAGTTCAAAGAAGTCTGCAATTACAGATACTTTTTCTACCTTTAATATTCTTTTCCAAATTTTCGCTATGCGTATTTCAATTTCCGTTCTTGGAGGAATCACCTTATTATTTAAAAATTTAAAATGTCTTTCTCCAATTTTTTTAACTGCATTATAATCTATCTTTTGGTTAGGAGTAATTGGCATTTGATCAATTACTATAATACTATTTGGTATCATGTAGATTGGCAGATGATTTGACAAATCGTCTTTAAGCATTTCGGCAGGGCCCTTCATATGCACTATATCCTCATTCATCCCTTTTGATTTTATTTGGTCATCACTTACAAGTCCTCCTAAACAGTAATAGGAATGGCTGGACCTAATGCCAACTTTATCTAATATAAATTTTAGACGTTTTGCAGAGGGTAGGTCTTTTTTTGACTTAGAGCTATATCCAGAGGGCATTAACCCGAAACTCAAAATATTCATTTGTAGATGCTGTAGTTTTTTTCCAAGAACTATGAAATTTTTCCATTCATCCTTTGATTTACTAACTATAGAAACACCAAATTTTGCTCTTTGGTAAACCTCTTGATTAATTGCTATTACATCCTTCTTGCGAATTATATCTTCGGATAATCGGATGAGTTTACCAGATTTTATTTTGTAGGTTCCCATCGGTAAATCCTCAATACTGTTATTATGAGAATGAACATACAATTCTACGGCATCATCAACCAGATTTTCAGCATCAGAAGTTAATTGAAAGGTGCCTAGATACATATCTTGTTCGGAACATTGCAATTTAGACTTCACGGATGGGGTAAACTTTCCAGCATCTATACCAAAACCAAATTCAGGTAATAATTTTTCAAAAACACCTAAAATGTGTCCAACTTCCATTTCCAGAACTTCCTCGATATTGTTTTTATAGACTGGTTCAATAGCTGCTCTTTTCCCTACAAAATGTAATTTTACTTTTGTCTTTTTAGAGTGTTTTTTTGAATGGATTAATACTAATTGATGATGGATAGGATGATAATAATATATCCCACATTCAATACTGTGGATATTAACTAATTCTAAATAAATTTGAGTAGCATAAAGAGCGCCTGGAGAAGCATATGTATATTTAGGCAGTAATCTTTCTTCACTCGTAAACTGACCAAAATATCTTAATAAATCACCTAGGACTTTCAAGTCAATACAGTCAAGGCTTTTAGATTTTTTTTGTTCTAACCTAGAATTTAAAAGTTCTAAAATATGGTCACTTTTAGCCTCACCTCCATTATAAAATCTATAAGTCTTTCTTGAAAAAGCCAAATCAAGATGCTCCTTCTGGGGTTTTTTAAAAGGCAATTCAATAATTAAATTTTTGGAAGCTACATCAATATTTTTACATCCAAGATTAGCCAACTGCGCTTTTAATTGCAATTTATTTCGTTTGTTTTGATGATGGCTACCGTGGTTACCCTGATCCATCACAGTGGCCTCTCTGGAATCCAATTCCACAAATGCCAATAAACTTTGAGTTCCTGAAACCTTATTATCTTCAACTATTACTGCCGAATGTTTTACCCAATTATGATTTTCAATAGCAACTTTTATTTCATCCAACTCAACCCTGTAACCCCGAATCTTAACTTGGTTATCTGTTCTTCCTTTAAATTGGACAGACCCATCTGAATTCCATAAAGCTCGGTCACCAGTTTTATAGAGCCTTATAGAGGAACTATTTATCCCGAGAGGTAAGTTCAAAAATGCCTCTTTAGTCAAATCCATTCTTTTCATATATCCACGAGCCAGCTGAATACCTCCAATAAACAAGTCTCCGACCTCCTCGGCTTCAACTTTTTCCAAATTATCGTTAAGAATGAAAAAATCCGTTTCATCAACTGGAAAGCCAATTGGAATCATTTTAGGCAACGATTCTAAATTAGTTGGGTCAACTACATAGGAAGATGAATTTATTGAACATTCCGTCGGACCATATAAATTAATAAGCGTTGTATTTGGTAATTTTTCAAAGAACTGAATTGCCAATTTTCTCGAAAGTGCTTCTCCACCACTAAAAACCTGTTCAAGTGATTTACAGTCGCCAAACTTTACAGATTGGAGAAGTGCTTGTAGTAAAGTAGGTACACACTGTAGTGAGGTTATTTCATGTGATTTAATTAAGGATATTATTTTCTCAGGGTCGCGTGAAATATCCAAACCTCCAACAACAATTTTGCTCCCGCAAGCAAGCGCTAATATCTCCCATTGAGCGGCATCAAAACTTATAGGTGTTTTTTGTAAAATTGTTTTGGTACTATTTATGAAATATGTAGAACTCAACCAACGCATCTGACTTACAATCGAACCGTGTTCAATCATAACTCCTTTAGGGTTTCCTGTGCTACCGGATGTATATATCACATAAGCAAGGCTATCAGATTCCAATCTGTCAATAAGTTTAGACAGGCTTTTCTTTTTTCCATTCCAAAATTTGTTTATATCCTCAGTTGTAATAATTACAATGCCCTTCGGAATCAACTTTTTCAATTGTGCTTTAAATTCTAGATTAGTAATGATGTACTCTAAATCACCATTCTCAATCATAAATTTTAACCTATTTTCTGGATATTCTGTTGAAAGCGGTAAATAGGCGTTTCCAGACAATATAATTCCCCACACACTGATTATTAAATCAATTGAAGAATCTAAATATATGCCTATGCACTTTTCATTACTAAGTTCAAAAGCTTGGAGATAAAGAGCTATACTCTTACTTTTTTCTCCTACCTCTGAATAGGTCAGATATTCTTTATCAGAAATTACTGCAATTTGATCAGGTTGATTTTCAATCTGCTCTATTAACATACCAGAAAGACAATTTTTTATTTTCATTTTAACAGATTGCTTAGTTATTAATTCGTTTTTCTCTGATGAGTGCTAATGACAAAATAATCAAGGCCACTAATAAGGTTAATAGACTTAACCAAAGGAAGGAAGGTGGATTATTTACTATGTATTGTCCTACAATCCATGGGATAAGCATTGCGCCAAGACTAGCTCCAATACTCAAGTTCCCCATGAACCTTCCAGTGATTGATAATCTATTCTGAGCTAGTACTACTATCGTTGGAAAAATAGAAGCCATTCCAACTCCAAGTCCTATAGTTCCTGTAAAAGCGCCCGCTATTGAATTAAAATATATTATGATAGACAAACTGAGTAGTCCAAACAGGAAGGATCCTATTAATATAATTTGTGGTCGTACTCTTGAAACCAAAGGCATCATTATCAATCTTGTAACCGTTAACGAACCCCAAAACGATGAGGTCAAATATCCTTTAGTTTGTGTATCAGCAATTCCCATCTGTTCTGCATAAGTGTAAATCCATCCACCAAAACTCACTTCAGTTCCAACATAAAGAAATATGATAGTTATTAAAAGAAAGGCAAAATAAGGAGAGGAGTTTTCAACATGGGAATTCATTTCTTTCTCGGGTGCTGTCGGACTTTTAAGGTAAAAACACCAAATAGCTACAGCAAATGTTATTATTCCAAGTAGTAAGAATCCCCAAGAAATATTATCCCTTTTAGATAGTGAGTAGGTTACTATTAAAGGGCCTAAAAATGCGCCGAATCCAAAAAAGAAGTGTAAAGCGTTCATGTAGGGAGCAACGGCTTTGCTTTGAACCCAAACTAATAGAGTATTGCATCCAACATTTATTGCACTCTTGGCCAAACCAATGCCAAATGTAAAAAGCACCAACATATATAAGCTCGTAACTAATGCGGATGAATAAAGACAAATAGACATCAATATTAATGCTATTGCAATTGTTATGTGGCCTCTAAATTTATCATATAGACGCGATGCCACATAACTCCCTAAAAGATGCCCAGCCGAAATAGAGGAGAATACAATACTCACCGATTCTATCGAAACGTCGGTCATATTTGAGTATTGAGGTATTGATGGCCCATGAGTGCCAGTTACAACTCCCAAAATAATAAAGGATAGAAAATAGACCGTAGTCACACCAATTGAACTATAGTCTCGAAATGTTGCTATTTTAGTGTTATTATTCATCTACTACGATTGAAGCCGTTCTTTGGGTAATATGTTCTACTAATGGCAATTTCTTTTCTTTCAAATTATGGTTATCCTGTATTTGTAAAGAAACTATCTGCTCAATACATGATGTAAATTCCCTTATATTTCCAGCTTTTGGAAAAAATCCACAATCATTCAATCCTATTGATTTGACATGCATAAAAAATCCAGCTCCATCTCCACAAATGGCTGAGGTATTTTCCTTTCGATTGATATATATATTCTCTTGAATTGCTAAGTTCAAACCATCTTGTGAACCGCCAGTAATTCCATGAGCTTTGAGCATCAATCCTGGAATTAATTGCCTATTATTTCCGCTTAAAGAATCGGAGAAATAAACGATATCTGGAAATCGATTTTTGGCGTGTACAAAGAGTTTTAGGGCGTAGCGCCCATAGAACCCATTTTTCATGTGATTTGCATCAAAAGGCTTATTAACATTAGGTTGAATAAAATAAAATCTATACTTGTCATTCATTTTTTCCAGTGACACGCCCAATTTCAATTGTTTTTCCAAAAAACGAAGAACAGCCTTAATAACAGTTATATTTCCTTTTGATGGGTCTATTCTATCCACCGATATGAATCTATGCGGTATAATATTTTGCGTACTTAAAATTTCTAATACTAAATCTTTTTCTTGGTTTGATGCCATATGGCCAATAATCTTGATTAATTGCTCGTTAGAAGATTTTACTAGACCGACATCTTTATCTAAAGCCTCCTCATCAATTCCTAAATCAAAACGCTGCATAATTGGTAAGTTTAGGTTTAATGCTTTCATTTGTTTTTTGGCTCTTTCTATGTATTCATCCGTATGCAGATATACAGTATCAACGCAACTCATTGCTTTTAATAAGTTTTGCCCAAAAGTCGAATTTATTAAGGAACTAGGTAACGAAGTATGAAGATGAAATGTCTGGTATACATCTAGTTCTCTCAGTTTTTGGGAATGATTAATTATAGAAGTTGCAAAAAAGTAATCTTGCCAATTCAAAATACTTCCAGGTTCGACACTTGCTAATAAATTATCAAATCGACTATTAAATAAGAAATCTAATTCAGGTTTAAACTCATTTTTATTGCAAAATTCAGCCATAGTATGGTAAGTCACCTCAGGTGTATTTTCATCAAGCTGGAGCATCAAACGATTTGCTTCAAAATCACCTGATAAATCTATATGGGCATCTGGGTGTAACCATTGCCAACATCCTATTCCGTACCAGTAACGCGAAAGGTCCTCCATGACAAAATCCTCAATATGCACCGATTTAACAACAGTGTCTCCGATATTAAAATCTTCGCTATCGGTAGTGAATAATGTCAAGTTCTTACCTAAGCGAGCTTCTTTAAGAAATACTGATGGAAGTCCACCCGCACCTTTGTCTGCAATAGCGAAAGGATATAAAGAATAATGTTTTGTATCGCACATAGATAAATGATGTTGAATTGATAAAATGTATTGATTTTATCAATTTGAAATAAAAACTTAGTTTCCTAAAAATATATTTAGTATATTTATTATCTTTTTGTAAGATATAAATAGTTAATATATAAAGATAAAATATTTATATCTTACAGAAAATATTGCAAATAACTTCCGTTTAGATTTTTAAATTGATTATAAAGTAATGGTAGTTTTCTTCAATTAATAAGGACATTTGTCCCGAAGCTTAATTTATGATTAGAATTAATGAAAATTTAATAAAATATTTATGTGATTTGGTAAAATCACCAAATAATAATCTTTTAATTCTACAATCAGCAAAGCCCACTGTAAAGATTATGGATCAGGGTTCAAAAATTAATAGTGTTTTTGTAATAAAGAGTGGAATAGCAAAGTGTTATTTAACACAAGACACTGGCAATGATTTTATTCAAGAATTTTTTGGGGAGGGAGAAATTTTTGGAGAAATTGAAATGTTTAATAATGAGTTGAGCTTATGCGACGTAGAAGCAATCACAGATTTGGTTCTTTTTAAAATTTCCAAATATAATTTTTTTAGTCTTATAGCGAACGATAAGAAATTTCAAATGTTGGTACTAGAATCTTTGGCGTCAAAAATCAAATACAAAGCACTAAGACATTCATACAATCAATCTCACACTATTGACCAAAAAATAATAAACCTGCATAAACAGTTTCCCGAAATTATGGATATTATTCAAAAAAAGGATATAGCTAATTACTTAGGCATCACAAAAAGAAGCCTTAACCGAGTAATTAGTGATTTAAAAAAAAGAAACTTAATTTAACACTACCAGTAATAAAATCTCAACTTTTTCTAAATAGCCCAATTACATTAAGTTATATCGGCTCAATTACTGGTGAGAATATCCATTCTGAACTAACCAAGAAGTAGGATACACCGTATTTGTGGGTAACCTGATTATAATCTTTACTGTTCTAGAAAATTAACAAAATATATATTGTCAATTTTCAATAGTAGATATTCGAGTATTAGATTGGTTAAAAATTAAGATTTGAGCAATTATGTAAATAGATAGTAAAAGCCTTTCTTTTACTTTCTTCACTAATCAGTTTGTTATTTCTTATTGCTCTATTCCAAAGAAAAAGATCATTGACCGTTGATAGAATTGCACCTGCGCCATTGAAATGAGAATAGTTTATCATCTCTCCATTAACAGTCTCACTTTCATCAAAATCCGCATCTGTTTTATCTTTTATATTATCATAACCTGATGCTCTGTTTAGGATAATTCTTGATCTGTTTTCATAATAGCTATTTCTCATTTCTAAAGGCTTAAAAATGTATGTGTCAATAAATTCTGCATATGTCTTATTAGAAATTTCTTCAATTACTGCATTAAGCAAAAAATAACCAGTGTTACTGTATTGATATTTCTCCCCGGGAGCAAAATGCATTGGTAATTTTTCAAACAAATTGAAAAATTCTTCTTTAGTGAAATCTTTTTTTCTGTTGTCATACCATTCATCTGAAGCTGTAAAACTGCCAATACCTGATGTATGAGAAAGTAAATGGTGTATTGTTATTCTATGTCCATGGGTTGGGTGATCTTTTATAAATTTAGTAATATCATCGTCTAATTTTAATTTTCCTTGTTCAACAAGCATCAATATAGAAACGGCAATAAATTGCTTTGTTATTGACCCAATTTCCAATATATTGTTGAGTGACATATCTACACCTAACTCTAAATTGGCTTTCCCGAAAGCCTTTTGGTATATGACTTTGCCATTAACTGCGACTAAAGCTGTAGCACCTGGGCCTGTAATTGGGTATTCTTTACTCAATAAAAGGTCAAATTCCTTTTCGAAATTCTGACAATATCCTGAAATTGAGATTGTAAATAATAGTATTAAAATTAAGTTGTATTTTTTCATTTTCATTTTTTGATTAATAATTTAGTAAGTCGAACGAAAGATTAATTTGTTACAAATCAAATTGCATAAAAAGGGATTGTGTATGGTTAGTTGCGTGGTTAAGCAACTAATTTAGTAAATAAATCACAGATAGAATATTCCGCAGGAATGTTCGTAAGTCGGCAGTGACCAAGCAATTAATTATACACGGCTTAGGGTTAGTTTTTTATCCACTCAATTGCACTTTCAGCCATTTTTTTATAGTCATGACCTACATCTTTTATAGTGTCCATTTCCCAATTAAATAACCAGTCATTCTGCTTGCTTAGCTTTGCATTAGCATTAAAAAAATTGGTTCCACGTTCGAGTCTGTTCGCTCCTTGTTCCATTGCCAACTTAGTCTTTCTAAAGGTTCCTAAATTTGGGTCATTGTCCAGTTCTCCCAACAAGATGATTAATCTTTTTTCATAAGAGTTTTGTAAACCTGTCAATGGAATGATATCAGTTTTTTTAACACCATACGGATATTTAAGGTTTTTATTTGGAAAACTATACAATCCTGCATTAGCTGCAATGGCAGTTTGAATTCTCGATTCAGGCATAAACATTACCATTCTATGTACAAATTGTCCGCCAGCAGAATGTCCGAAAATATCGTATTTTTCGTTTGTAATACTACTACTTGATTTAATATGATCAAAAATATTTTCAATGACCGCGTATGCCCATTTGCTTTTTGGATTTTTAGCTCCAAAAAAGGTGAATAAATTTCCCTCTTGATAGTCTCTCGTTGTATATTTTGAAAACTTATTGTCGAATTCAGGTGCTACTACTAGTAGATTATTTTCGTCGGCTAATTCAACCCAAGCGTTAAGATAGTCATCAGCATTACGCCCTCCACCGTGCATTACAAACACGATTTTATCTTGATCATTCCAGTGTTTTGGCTTGTAAGTCCACACTCTAATTGATTTTCTATTACTATCCATATAGGCAGACATATCAAAAGAGTCTATACCAATATTAATTTTATTTTTTGTCGCCATTTCTTGACCTTTTCGAAGAACAAAGCAACCTGCAACAGAAAAAAGCAATATTATCGTAAAGGAAAATAATATTACGTTCTTTGAAATTCTTAGAGTTTTGTTCATTTTAAATTAGTTTTAATTAGCAAAAGATGTTCTTAAGTTGCAACTGACAGTTTGTAAATGCTCGGTTGAAATGCAGTTTATACTTCAAAACTAAATTTTTTTAAAAAGCAATTTGTTTTAAATAGACCAATACATGTTTAATGAATAATAAAGCTTGTTTAAAGAAGATGAATAGTTTAACATACTCTAAATGCAAGTAAGGCATCACTAAACCGTTATTGGTCTATTATAATCGTGATGTTACCAATGTTTCTATATATTTACTATAAATTGAAGTTGAGGTGAAACAAAAACAACATAAGATCATGAGATCTCTAAGTATTCAGGAGCATGTTTTGTTTTGGTTTTTGATTCTTTTTTGCTTCTCGGTTATCCAATTCTTTAAGGATGGTAATGAACAAGGTTTTCTATTGGTTTTTGGTCAAAACTTGAAGCGCATACCTGCTATGCTTTTGGCTGCTTATTCTTTTAATTTGGCTATTCCACTGGTATTAAGAAAAAAGAAATACCTGTTCTTCCTACTATTGTCAATAGTTATTTTTTATGTTGCCAGCGCTTTTGATCGGGTAGTTAACATTTACTTTTACGAACCTCTTTTTAGAAAAGAAGCTTTTGAGCAAGAATCCTTTGAAGAAATCTTTACCAATATCGGTTATCTCTTTTCTGGATATATGCCACCCCTTCTAATTGCAACCTCTGCACTCTCATTAAACATTATCACGATTGAAAAAATAAGATACGAGCGACAAAATCTAAAATTGGCGCGAGATAAAAACAAGGCTGAGCTTGATGCATTAAAAGCTCAAATTCATCCGCATTTTTTGTTTAACACGCTGAACAACCTCTATGCCTTAACAGTTCAGAAATCGGATAACGCTCCTAAAATGGTTGAATCTTTATCATCAATACTTGATTATATTCTATACCAATGCAACGATACATTTGTGCCATTATCCAAAGAAATTAATTTGGTAAAAGACTATATTGAGCTTGAGCGATTGAGATATGGTGAAGATATTATCATTGATTTTGTAATTGATATTGAAATGACAAAAGACCAAACCAAACAAATAGCACCTTTGCTATTGCTTTCCATTATTGAAAATGCTTTTAAACATGGGGTAAGTAATCAAGTTGCTGGTTTAGAAATTCAAATTCATCTTTCGGTGGTTGATAATGAAATTTTATTTGTTGTGAAAAACACTAAAAATGCAGAAAAACTTGATGACAAAATGAATTATACTAATGGGCTAGGAATAACTAATATCAAACAGCAACTGGAACAACTCTACAGAGATGCGGATTTTCATCACAAAGACACTGGCAATTGGTATCATGTTGAACTTAGAATAAATACCTTATCAGTTTATGTTTAAATGTATAGTTGTAGACGATGAACCTTTGGCTCTTTCGTTGTTAGAAGGCTACATTGCTGAAGTTCCGATTTTGGAACATCTAGTTTCCTTTAAAAATGTAATGGAAGCCTTTGCTTTTTTGAACAAGAATAAAGTAGATGTTATTTTTTTGGATATCCAAATGCCGAAATTAACTGGGATTGACTTTTTAAAATCAATTAGAAATCCTCCGAAGGTAGTTTTAACAACAGCCTATCGTGAGTATGCGATAGATAGTTATGAATATGGGGTAGTGGATTACTTATTAAAGCCAATTACTTTCAATCGTTTCTTTAAGGCCGTGAACAAATTACAGATGAATAACTTAGAATTGGATAAAGCTACAACAACAAGTAAGATTGAATCAATTTTTGTTCATGCGAATAAGAAGCAGATTAAAATAGTACTTGAAGAAGTCTTATACATAGAAAGTTTGAAGGATTATGTTAAGATTCACTTTATTGACAGAAGAATTATTGTAAAAGAACATCTTAGTCAAATATTGAAAAGTTTGCCGAATACCTTTTTAAGGGTGCACCGCTCATACATTATAAACACTAAAAAAATTTCGGCGTATACGGCGAAAGATGTTGAGATAGGTAATTTTGAAATACCTATTGGTGGAACGTATAAAACTTTAGTACTTAATATTTTAAAAAGATAGAATTTTAGAAGTTTTGTTCATTTCAATTCTGAGTTGTTATTTAAATGTTCGTTAAGGGACAAAGTTTCCCCAAATCTTACCATAACTTATCTGCGCGTGGATCCTGTGCGGTTTTTGTAGTTTTCGGGAAGATTAGCGTAAAGCAAAAACCGCATAGGGCGCATACTACTTTTGATTTGGAACACTTCCTTGAGTTATTTTAGTTTAAAAACCAAATAGCCTATGATGATTAAACAAATCATATACATGCTATAATGAAGCCATAGCTGTATTTTCGGAACTACTTGTGATTTGGAAAGTTGCTTTTCCATTCTTTGAAAAGCTTCGTGTAATTTTTGACTTTTTTCTTTCTCTGTTCTTAGATGATCTTGAATACAATATTCAATATTTGAAGTGTCCGCTTTGATATTTATATTATCTACATTTTGAGTTAACTTTTCTAACTTTAATATGCTCTTGTTGAACCCGTCTAATTCATCACTTAGAAGTTCCATTACTTCATCTAATTTTTTATAGCGCATTATTTCTTGCTTTAAAATTCTATTCCCTTACTAATACTTCTTTTAATTACTTTTTTTATTATACTCTTGGCGATACTCCCTGCAAAGTTTACTGTGAGTACTGTGGTCTTTCCAAGAAGTTGAACGGTCTTAATTGGTTTTATTTGATTTCCGACACCTCTATTTTGGGCTAGTTGCCCTATAATTTTTCCGCCTGACATAGAGCGATGTACTTCGCTTGCTTTTAAATTATGTCCTTTATATTCCAATCTAAATCCTTGTAGTTTGTTCGCCTTGTTGATAGTTGGAATTACTTTTACATTTTGTTGCTTCATCGCTTTGATGTAATCGTCTAAATTCTTTGGTCTTTCATTTTCCATGACTTTCTGGTGGATATTTTTAATCTCTAAGCGTATCGGTCCTTGTTCTAAATTCTTCGCTTGTTGTACTTCCTTGACGGTGGTAAGTCCCATTTGCTTAGCCACGCTTTCAGCCGCTACCTGGCTTCGTTTTCCGATAAAGCTGTCGTTGTGTGCGTTTCCATCAAAACCTATTCTATTGACGTACAAATGCACATGGGTATGTGCTTTATCTCTATGGACAAAAGCAATAGCCTGATGCTTTTTTAAATTCATTTCCCTTATGAACTTCTGAGTCAATTCTCCTAATTCTTTTTTACTAAGCTTTTTACCCTCCTCTTGAATTGGACTTAATATAAAACTGAACGTGTTCTTTTGACATCTGACATTCTGCTCTTGAATCATTTTAAATTCTTCTGTTATATCCTCTACATTCTCTCCTGCTATATGCTGTTTAAAAACCATTTCGCCATCCTTTTCTTGATTCCATCCATAGGATATTGACGCGCCTGTATGTGTTATAGATTGCCCTTTTCCAATCATGGTTTTATTTTTTAAAATTGTAGAGATGCTTTCTTATTTCTTCGGCTAATTGAATGACCTCATTAGCTAGTTTAGGATTATGTTTTTTAAACATATTACTAATGCTTGTAAAGTTGTTTTTATACTTCACCAATATTTGATAATGCGTTAATTGCTCAGGAGTCAAACGTTCAACAATCGAATGCTCAAAAGCAGTATTGCGACAGTATTCTGATAAAGAAATTCCTGCCCGTTCAGCTCTTTTTTTAAGTAGCTTTTTTTCATAAATGGAACATCGAAATTTGATATAGGTTCGTTTCATTTTTTGTTTTCTTTGCGACCATCGGGAGTAAAGCAAGTTTGTTTTTGTGGCAACAAAAACACATCTTGCGCCTTCTGACCAAGTCCCTTTTTAGCACAATCCATCCACCAATCATTTACATCTTTAAAACCATGATAAAGAATTGATTTATCAAAACAATTATTGGAATGCTCCATCAATTTCTTGGTCGTTCGTTGACCATTAGCATCGGTATCCAAACAGAGATGAATTTGTATATAGTTCTTCATTATTTCTCTTGCTTTTAAAACAAAGGCAGTGGAGTTCATCACCAAGAAATCATATTCAGATACAAGAGTTGTTTCCAAGCTAATAATGGATAACAAATCAAACATTCCTTCGAGAACAATAAGTTTGTCATTTCCATTTTTGACATATGTAATATCTTTAGGAGAACTACAATTCTTATAATATTTGTTCCGTAGTTCCCATCCGCCAGAATAGTTTTTAAAACCAATGGCAAAGTATTTTTTGTCTTTGAATTGGTAATAGACCTCTTTGATAAACTTTTTTGAGTTTTCAATCGAAATATACCTGGATTTCAAATATCCCTTCAAGGCGTAATGGCTAAGTTCCTTGACTTCTTTGATCACTATTTTATCCTGCTGTTCTACTTTAAAACTTTGCTGCTGTTGAAAGAAAAAAGAGCGCTTATCTTCTCCAATAAATTCTAAGGCTTCTTTTACGCTACATTGGTTTATCTTACAGATTAGGTCAATCACATTACCTCCGATTCCTTCCCCATGGTCGTACCACCGATTTAGTTTCTTGGATACCTTGAAAGAGGCTTGGGTTTCTGAGCGCAGCGGACTCAGAAACCAAGCTTCTTTTTCGTTTGTCATGGTCGGAAAGTGCCCGAGTTTTGCCAGCGCCTTTTCGATGGGAAAAGCTCGAGCTCTTTCACACGATAGTTTTGTTGTTCTTTTCTTATCCATAGTATATTATTTAGTACCAATTTGTATGATTGTTCCATTTTGATGACAAAATGATGAAGAATCGATGACTGTCTAAAACCTTATTTTTACTAATCTTTACTCTATATATCATCGTTTCATCAAAATAAAGTATATTATAAAGTGTGTTTTTTTCTTTTTCATTAGCATATTTTTAGAGAATGGTTCAAAATTCTCCGCAGCACCTATGAATACTACATTTTCATCATCATCGTTTTAAAATCGTTTCATCGCTTTAATATCATTCTCTAAAATGTTTTAGTAGA
>JBGSQM010000100.1:0-69130 GCA_041738035.1 Cellulophaga sp. | reverse complement strand
TAAACTATCTCCGCACTCAAACCTGCCTGTAATAGTTTACTACATCTTGGCTTTAAATCATCATAATCGCCTGTTTTTACAGTACATTTACCGTTATGATGCACAATAATTGAGCATTGCTCGGCTTGTTCAGGTGTATGGTCACAAACGCCAATTAAGGTTTCAATAACGTGGTCAAACGTATTTACCTCATCATTATACAATACAATTTCGTTTTGTTGTTGGGTCTCTTCTTCTACAAGTAGATCCTCTAAGACCTTTTCTCTTGTGCTCATAGATACATTTTTATACTAATATACAAATTCTTTAAAAACAAATCTTTTTTTAGTTTAAAAACTATACATTACCGCTACCCAATTGTTTCGTTCCAGATTAGAAATGAATTTTAAACCTATTTCCTCACATTTTTCAGAAATTACTGGCAGATCCTCAGTATAAAATCCGCTTAAGAATAAAAGTCCGTCTTTTTTTAGACATTTTACGTACGCAGGAATATCATTTAATAAAATATTACGATTGATGTTGGCAATAATTACATCATATTTTTTGTTTCCCAAGAGGCTCGCATCGCCCTCATGTACATTAATATGGTTGCAATTATTTCGCTCTACATTTTCTTTGGCATTTAAGTAACACCAATTATCAATATCAATGGCATCAACATCTGTAGCCCCTTTCATAGCCGCTAAAATGGCTAAAACGCCTGTGCCGCTGCCCATATCTAAAACCGACTTGCTTTTACAATCAATCTCTAAAATATGCTGTAGCATCATGTGGGTAGTTTCATGATGCCCTGTACCGAAGCTCATTTTTGGTTCGATCACAATATCATATAACACATTAGGTTTCTCGTGAAAAGGAGCGCGAACAACGCATTGTTCATCTACCTGGATGGGATTAAAATTCTGCTCCCAAGTGGCATTCCAGTTTTCTTGCGCTATTTCTTGATATTGATAATCAATCCCAAAATTAGGATTGGCTAAAATCTCAATCCCACTTAAAATATCATCGCTCCAATCTTTTTTTTGAATGTATGCTAAAATTCCCTCCTCAGTTTCTACAAAACTCTCAAAAAGTACTTCGCCTAATTGTGCTATCAAAATGTCAGAAGCGGGTTGCAAAGGGGTCACTTTAAAATCGTACTCTATATAAGTATTGTCGTATTCCATTTCTAAATTAATTGTCGTCCGTTTTTCGGTATCAGTTCTCCGCTATTCGTTTTTTGTCCTTCGTTTTTCGAATGTTTAAATTAAAACTTAGCAATTAAAATCCTGTATTAATCTTAGCAGAAGTATTAAAACTTTTCAACTCACCACTAAAACCTCGATACTAAATACTCTTTTAACTTTGGACCTTAGACTTTCGCCTCATTTAGATCGCTTTTACAATGGCTATAAAATCGTCTGCCACTAATGACGCTCCTCCAATTAATCCGCCATCAACATCTGGTTTAGAGAAAATTTCAACGGCATTGTTTGGTTTAACACTGCCACCATATAAAATAGATACGTTATTGGCAATGGTGGAATTAAAAGCTTCGGTGATCGTGTTACGAATAAAAGCGTGCATTTCTTGTGCTTGTTCTGGCGAAGCAGTTTCTCCCGTACCAATAGCCCAAACAGGCTCATAAGCTAGAATGATGCGTTGCCAAGCGCTAGAATCCAAATCAAACAAACCATTTTTCAATTGACTTTCTACTACCGAAAAATGGTTGTTAGATTTTCTATCCTGCAACTCTTCGCCAAAACAAAATACAACTCTCATTTTTCTTGATAAAGCTGCTTTTACTTTTTTGGCCAGAATTTCATCTGTTTCACCAAAGTATGCTCTACGTTCTGAATGTCCGATAATTACGGTATCAACACCAACACTCAACAACATATCCGCAGAAATTTCACCCGTGAAAGCACCATTCTCAGCAAAGTGCATATTCTGAGCAATAACTTGAATGGTTGACTCTTGTAAACTACGAACTGCCGTTGCAAGGTTCACAAAGGTAGGCGCTACCATAACTTCTGCATTAGTATCAGGTAATTTAGCAGATAGTTCAGTGAGTAAATCCTCAGTTTCTTGAAGATTATTATTCATTTTCCAATTTCCTGCTACAATTTTATTTCTCATTATGATATTATTTATTTGATATTTAAATTTGAAATAGATTTAATTGAACTCCAATTCATCTATGTCATTAAAATGTACTTTTTGTTGTATGGTACCTTTTTCCAAAACAAGAACGCCCGGATTAGACCTCACAATAGTTTTTAAAGTGGTTTGATCTGTAAAATAAAAATCGAATGCCAACCTGTATTCTTTGCTTAGTTTTAAAGTAAAATCTTGACTAGAAGCGGACATTCCAATCACTTTATATCCGCTTTTAATGGCTATTTCGGACATTGTTTTAATTTCTTCGAAAGCTTCATAGTTACTTTTTGCCAAATCATAAGCCACTACCATAACCAATTTTGGTTCCTGTAATAGTTCCGATGCCATATCAACGCCATCTTTTTCGATTGTAAAATCGTGAATTGGCGGCTCATAGCCAGCTTCTATTTCGGTAGTTTCCACATCAATAAATTCGCCGTCCACCGTTGGATAATCGCCCCTGGTCACGATTACTTTTTCATCCCCATTGACTTTAAATTTCCAAGCATAATCAAAAACAGCTTTTTGCGCATCTTCTGGTACAGACATCCCGTCTTCAATATTTACACCAATTTTATAAGGTCTAAAATCTATGGCTGGCAGATGATTTAGTACATAATATGCAAATATACACGAACTTACGATACCTAATGAGGTAACAATTCTGTTAAGATTTGCACTAAAAATTGGCGTAATATATTTTTGCCCTTTAAATAAAATTAATATCAATACCAGTAAAACAATATCTTTTGTAAAAGACTCCCAAGGCGTTAGTTTTAAGGCATCACCAAAACAGCCACAATCGGTCACTTTATTAAAATAAGCCGAATAAAAAGTTAAGAAAGTAAAGCCAATAATCATTATTAACAAACTCCAAATTGTAAATTGTACTCGGAAACCTATTAACAACAAAATTCCTAAAAGCACTTCAAAGATAACCACTACAATGGCAATTTTCAAGGCATGAGGTTCTAAAAATGGTAAGTTAAGTACGCTAAAACTAAAATATTCTTCTAATTTAAAAGAAAATCCTACGGGATCATTCAATTTTATAAATCCACTAATAATAAACAAAATGCCGACAAAAATTCTACTTATGGCTACTAAATACATCATTTTTTTATTTAGAATTTGATGTTAAATGAATCATGGCAAATACCGCATAATTGATAATATCTTGATAATTGGCATCGATACCTTCACTCACCTGAGTTTTACCTTTATTATTTTCTATTTGTTTGATACGTAGTAATTTTTGCAAAATTAAATCGGTTAAAGAACTAATACGCATATCGCGCCAAGCTTCACCGTAATCATGATTTTTATTTTCCATTAAAGATTTTGTAATCGCTAAGTGCTTGTCGTAAAATTTTGAGGCTTCTTCTTCTGCCATATCTGGCTGATCTACCACACCTTTATCCATCTGAATGAGGGCCATGAGCGCATAATTGATGATACCTATAAATTCAGATTGCTCGTCTTCGTCCACCTTGCGAACTTCATTTTCTTGCAAACTACGAATGCGTTGTGCTTTTATATAAATTTGATCTGTTAAAGAAGGAAGTCTAAGTATTCGCCAGGCACTTCCATAATCCTTCATTTTTTTTGAGAATAAATCTCTGCATGTTTTAATAACCAAATCATATTGTTCTGACGTTTTCTGCATGAATTGTTTCTAATTTGTGTAAATTTCGTTCAAAATTTTTAATTGTTCAAGTATCGCGCTTCAAAGTTAAGTCAATACTTGAAATCTTATTAAATTATAGTAGAAAAATGACTATCAATTGCAAAGGAAATCTTATCGACCTTAATAGTCCAAAAATTATGGGCGTACTTAACGTTACACCAGATTCATTTTATGATGGTGGTAAATATAAAGATAGTAGGGCCATTATTACGCAAGTACAAAAAATGCTAGTTCATGGTGCTACTTTTATTGATGTTGGTGCCTATAGCTCAAGACCTGGTGCAGACCATGTTTCAGAAACAGAAGAGTTACATCGTATAATCCCCATTGTTGATTTATTGGTAAATAAATTTCCTGAAATACTACTTTCTATTGACACTTTTAGAGCGCGCGTGGCAAAAGAATGCATTAAGGCTGGAGCTGCGATGATTAACGATATTTCAGCAGGTAACTTAGATAACGCAATGATGCAAACCGTGTCTCAATTGAAGGTGCCTTATGTAATGATGCATTTAAAAGGTACACCACAAAACATGCAACAAAATACCACTTATGAGCATCTTTTGAAGGATATTTTATACTATTTCTCTGAAAAAATTGCAGATGCACATGAAAAAGGTATTATTGATATTATTGTTGATCCTGGTTTTGGTTTCTCTAAGAATTTAGCCCAAAACTATGAGTTGATGCAAAAATTAGAACTATTTAAAATGACAAAAAAACCAATTTTAGTGGGTGTTAGCAGAAAATCTATGATTTATAAGGTATTGAAAAGCGATGCTAAAAACGCTTTGAATGGCACTACTGCCTTGAATACCATTGCACTTTTAAAAGGAGTAAATATTCTTAGAGTTCATGATGTTAAAGAGGCCTTAGAATGTATAAAAATAGTGGAGCAATTAAACGCTGCAAATAGATAGTTTTAAGTACATGTATTTTTACTAATTTTACCAAAACCATTTAGTTTGAATTTTTTAGACTTTCTAGATTTTAAGATTACAGACCTCATCGACATCATTCTTGTCGCAATTCTGCTTTATTATATTTACAAATTAGTTCGGGGAACTGTTGCCATCAACATTTTTATAGGAATTGTTATTGTTTGGGGCTTTTGGAAACTCACTGAATTACTCGAAATGAAAATGATTAGCAGTATGGTCGGCGGCTTTATGCAAGTGGGTTTAATTGCGCTTATCATTGTATTTCAACAAGAAATTAGAAAATTTTTATTGATGATTGGCTCTACCAATTTCGCCAATAAACGAAATTTCATAAAACACTTTAAATTTTTAAAACAAGAAGCTGGTGCTATAAGCACTGATGTTGACGCTATTTTAAACGCCTGTGAAAAAATGAGTAGTACTAAAACTGGCGCACTACTCATTATAAGTAGAAATAACGCTTTAGATTTTGTGAAATCGACCGGAGATAAAATGCATATTGAAATTTCGCAACCTATTATTGAAAGTATTTTTTACAAAAACAGCCCTTTGCACGATGGTGCAGCAATTATTGAAAATAATACGATTGTAGCTACACGCGTAATTTTGCCCGTATCTAACGAACGAAATATTCCTTTACGATTTGGATTACGCCATAGAGCCGCAGTAGGAATCACGGAAAAAACCGATGCCCTTGCGCTAGTAGTAAGTGAAGAAACAGGCATGATTACTTATATTAAAAACGGAGAGTTTATGCTGTATAAAGATTTAAATGAGCTCTCTAATATGATTAAGGAAGATCTCTTATAAAAAAATTTTAAGTGTTAAATTCTAAGTTTTAAAATATTGTGAAATTTAGATTGTAAACTTTAGAAGCTAGTGACTGAGGAAAATGTATATGGGTTTACAAGTTTAAGAAAACAGAATTAGTCAAAATTTAAAGATTCATGTTGCTTTTTACATTAGACTTTTAACTGAAAAATAACCAACCAAAAAACCACCAACCAATGGAATGTAAAAACTGCAACTACTTCCTAAGAACAGATTACTCCTACTGCCCTACTTGTGGTGCAAAAGTGATACGGAATAGATTAACGGTAAAAAATATTTGGTACGATTTTACAGAACGATTCTTTAATCTGGACAATACTTTTATTATTACTTTTAAACACTTACTCACGAAACCAGATGTTGTTATTGGTGGATATATTAATGGTGTTCGTAAAAAATATATGAATCCTATTTCCTATTTTACAATTGCGGTTTTTTTAGGTGGTATTTTCTTTTTCTTAAATAAAAAGTTTTTTCCAGAAGCTATGGATTTTCAGAGTATTTTCATACCCAACGTGGGGACTAAAGAAGCTCAACAATTCAACCTAGAATTCATGAAAAAATATCAAGATTTTGCACAAGAGTATCAAAGTTTTATTTATATGGCATCTATACCTATACTTGCTATTATATCAAGATTAGTCTTTTTAAATAAAAAACAATTTAATTTAAGTGAACATTTTGTGATTAATATATATGCTTATGCTCAAATGTCCATCACTGTAAATATTATTTATATCTTAAGTATATGGAATAGTAAACTTATTTTCTTGGAGGCCTCTTTAAATATGTTTTTTTTAGTTGGATATTTCTCTTTTGTGTATAAAAAGTTATTCCAATTAAGTTGGAAGCAAATTTTACTAAAATTATTGTTATTTGTATTCATAGTATTAGTTTTATATATCGTTATCGTAATTATGGCGATAATAATTGTGATAATTTATATGGCATTATTCACGGATAAGTTTACGAAAGTAGACGAGGTTTCACAGGTAATGGCGCTTTTTTAAAAAAATACTTTGACAAAAAATTCTTCTAACTAATAATTTATATGCCAATCAATAACCATGGAATGTAAAAACTGTAATTATTTACTAAAAAACGAAGATTTCTATTGCTCAATTTGTAGTGCGAAAGTTATATGTAATAGAATTACAGCAAACAATCTAGCCAATGAAATAAGTGAGAATTTGTTAAAAACCTTTTTTCACTTATTTACCAAACCTTAAACTATTTTTTGAGGATTCTCTTTTTCGACTTTAGACATTAGACAGCATCAAGCCACTTCCTCCGACAAAAACTGTGCTTCATACAAATTACTGTAGTAACCGCCTTTTTTTAGCAGTTCTTTATGGCTACCTATTTCCATAATTTTACCAGCATCCATTACAATAATTTTATCTGCTTTTTTGATGGTCGCCAATCGGTGCGCAATGATAATTGATGTTCTACCTTCGGTAATTTTTTCAGTTGCTTTCTGTATTAATTGTTCCGAATAAGTATCTATAGAGGAGGTAGCTTCATCTAAAACTAAAATACTTGGGTTGCTCACATAAGCTCTTAAAAACGCGATTAACTGTCGTTGTCCACTTGAAAGCATAGCACCCCTCTCTTTTACATTATAATCATACCCTCCTGGCAGACTACTTATAAATTCGTGAACCCCTATTTGTTTTGCGGCAGCTTCAATCTCTATATTAGTAATCCTTGAATTTTTCAAAGAAATATTATTGGCAATCGTATCCGCAAATAAAAATACATCTTGTAAAACAACCGCAATTTTAGAGCGCAAGGAGGTTAATGTAAACTCCTTAATATTGATATCATCTATAGAAATTTCACCTGAATTTATCTCATAAAACCGATTTAATAGATTTATAATGGTCGATTTTCCAGCTCCAGTTGCGCCAACAATGGCAATGGTTTCTCCTGCTTTAACCTGAAAAGAAATACCGTGTAATACTTCTTGATTTTCTACGTAGCCAAAATATACATTTTTGAATGTAATATTTCCTTTTATGGCTACCTGTTCCAAAGTACCAGAATCTTCAATTTGGCTGTCAGTATCTAATATTTTAAATACGCGATTTGCAGCGACCATACCCATTTGTAAGGTATTAAACTTATCGGCAATTTGGCGCAGTGGTCTAAAAAGCATATCAGAAAGTAAAATAAATGCAAAAATAGAACCGTATTCGTTTGGGCCGACATTGGCAATATTCAATAATCCACCATACCAAACGATTAAACCAATGGCTATCGAAGACACTATTTCAGCAATCGGGAAAAAGATAGAATTGTACCATACCGTTTTTAACCAAGCATTTTGATGTTTCTCGTTGATAACTCTAAATTTTTCTTTTTCCGTTTCCTCACGGTTAAATAATTGTACAATTTTCATTCCCGTAATACGCTCTTGTACAAACGAATTTAAGTTTGATACCTCTGCCCTAACCTCAGTAAATGCCACTTTCATTGCCTTTTGGAAAAGCCTAGTTGCATAAGCGATAATTGGCATCAAAGCAAAAACAATCAAAGCCAATTTCCAATTTTGATACAACATAACCCCACCAACTACGAACATTTTTAGCAAATCCGCTACGATCACGAAAAAACCTTGACTGAAAATTTCACCAATGCGCTGCATGTCCGCCACTGCCCTTGTAACCAAAACACCTATAGATGAGTTATCAAAATATTTCATTTTAAATCCCATCATCTTTGTAAATAGATCTATTCTAATATCTTTAATCACAGACTCTCCTAGCCAATTGGCGTAATAGTTAAATCCTAATTGGCTCACCACCTGCCCTATTAAAACACCAAGCATCGCCATGGTTAAATACAGTAATTTATCTGCGTCTTTTAAGGTAATGGCTTCATCTACAATATTCCCAACAATGATAGCCGTCATTACAGAAAAACCAGATAATAATATAGCGGCTAAAGCGACCCCATAAAAAGTAATTTTATAGGGTTTTGTATAATTTACTAACCTTTTAAACAAGCCATAATCAAATGGCTTTCCCGATGTTTTATCCATCAATCTTCTTTATTTTTTCTGAGTATATAACCTGCGTCAAATATAAGCCTTTTGCAGGCACAGACACTCCCGCATTACTCCGATTTTTACTTTTTATAATTGCTTTAACAGTCTCCAAATTTATTTTACCTAAACCGACTTCGAGCAAGGTACCCACGATTGCCCTCACCATATTTCGTAAAAAACGGTCTGCGGTTATGGTAAAAACCAAAACATCATTTTTACGCTCCCATTTTGCTTCTGATAGGGTACATAAAAAGGTATAAACGTCGGTATTGGACTTTGAAAAACATTCAAAGTCAGTATTTTCCAACAAAATTTGTGCCGCTTTGTTCATTTTATCAATGTCTAAAGGATATTTTATATAATGAGCATGATGCTCTAAAAACGGATTTTTATCTTGAACAATCCAATATTCGTAAGTTCTGGAAATCGCATCAAAACGTGCATGAGCCTCGGAATGGGTTTCAAAAATATCTTGAACCGATATATCAGAAGGTAAAAAAGCATTTAAACGGTAGATTACATCTTTAATCTCACTTATCATTTCGGCATCAAAATGAGCCAGCATTTGTTTTGCATGCACGCCTGTATCAGTTCTACCCGCGCCTACTAAGTCAATTTTTTCGCCTAAAAGTATTGAAAAAGCATTTTCCATAATTTCTTCAACCGTAATGGCGTTGGGCTGTATTTGCCACCCATGGTACTGTTTTCCGAAGTACGAAAACACAACAAAATATCTCAATTGAATATACTATTTTTGTGAAAAAACAAAGGTAAGGAATTTTTGTTGCTAGATGATAGTTGTTGGTTGACAGTAAAAAATGAAAAATGAAAATGAAAAATTGAAAATGCGGTAAGTGGCAAGCAAAAAACATCTTTCGAAATTTGATATTAAACGTTTTGGCAATCATTTTACTCATTTACTGATTTAATTTTTTACTTATTTACTCTTTCACTTATTTTACACATGAAAAAAATTCTTTTACTCTCCGATACCCATAGTCATATTGATGATACCATATTGAAATATGCCAAAAAAGCAGACGAAATTTGGCATGCAGGGGATATTGGTGATTTAAACGTTACGGACAGTTTACAAAAAATAAAACCTTTAACAGCGGTTTATGGGAATATTGATGACAATAAGGCCCAATTAGAATTTCCCCTTGACCATAAATTTAAATGCGAAGATGTTGCTGTTTGGATGACCCATATTGGTGGCTACCCTAACCGATATAACCCTAGAATAAAAGAAGAAATAAAACAAAATCCGCCTAAACTGTTTATTTCAGGGCATTCGCATATTTTAAAAGTAATGTGGGATAAAAAACTAAACTTACTACATATGAACCCTGGCGCCTGCGGAAAACATGGCTTTCATCAAGTGCGAACGATGCTACAATTTGTAATTGATGGCGAGAATATTAAAGATTTGGTGGTGATTGAATTAGGGGCTAGATAATTAAAAATGAAAAGTTAATAATATTGCTACACTTCGACTACGTTCGGTGACAAGCGGGATTAATAAAACTAAATCTTTCGATAAATAGATCCCGCTAAAAAACGGGATTAGTGAAACTAGCTGTTTTGTCTTCCTTGCTACGCAACTTGTAAAAAAATCGTTTCACTAAAAAACCCAGGAACAACCCTGGGTTTAACGCACTAATACTACTAAGATGTTAGGTTTAACGCAAGCGATCAACAGATTTTACAAGATCCTCATCCCTTCTAATAGCCTTGTTGGCCAAGACTAAAAACACGATAGAAAAAATAGGAATCAGCATCCCAATACCCTTCTCAGAAACCAAAATTTCTCCAGATAAATTTAGCGATCGATAAACGAAAAATCCTAGTAAAAAAAGATTCAATACCATATTCAACCTGTTTACCACAAATTGATTTTGTCGTTTTTTATATAATACACTAGCGACTAAAGCCAATATAGCCGCAAGGGTAAAAGCGCCAGAAATTAATACGTCGTTTTGAGCAAAAAATTCTTTTCCATTAGCATCAGACCATAAATTTATCCAAAATGGTAAAGCACCATTTAAAAGTATCACTATTAATAAATATAATGTCTGTATTCTCTGAATCATTATAAAAGAATTAATTAAGAAGTGTAAAATTAAGCGTCTTTTTGAGAAATATCAATGAAATATTGAAAATAATTTGTAATATTGCTTCGTTATAATCTAACACTTACCAATTTTAAGGACATCGTTCCAAAAATATATCTAGATTTACACTACACTTCAATTATTTAGAGACGTATAATTTATTCAACAATTAATGTTTGAGATTTCAGATTTAAAATTAAAAAAGCTTCCTGAGCTGCAGGAAATTGCCGAAGGTTTACAAGTACCCAAGTACAAAACCTTGAAAAAATTAGACCTAGTTTATCAAATTTTAGACGTTCAGGCCGCAAATCCTAGGGTTGTTCAAGAAGTTCTTGGCAAAAACACCTCAGAAAAAACGCTACAACCAGAACCCAGAGCTCCGAGATCTAAAAAGCCTAGAATTCAAAAAAATGCTGACACTTCAGATAAAAAAATGGAAGTGAAAGAAAAAGAAAGGCCGATAGAAAACAAACCGAACAAACCTAATCCGAGACCAGTCCCTAAAGATTTTAGTCCGAAAATTACGGAAGAGCCAAAGGCTGAAATTCCAATAGAAATGGTGCCTGAGCCTAAAAAAAGCACGAATAATCCAAATCAAAAAAAGGATTTTCAAAAAAAGACGCCTGTTCATGCCAACCAAAATCAAGGCAGTAATCCAAATAGTCCCAACAACAATCCGAATAGTAACCCCAATAGCAACCCTAACAATAATCCCAATCAAAATAAACCTAATCCGCGCCCAAAGCAGGAAAAGAATAATAATTTTGATAAAGATCTTAAAAACAGGTATAAAGAACCAGAATATGAGTTCGATAGCATCATTGCCAGCGAAGGAGTTTTAGATATTATGGTTGATGGATACGGTTTTTTGCGCTCATCAGATTATAATTATTTGTCTTCACCCGATGATATTTATGTTTCGCAATCGCAAATTAGATTATTTGGTTTAAAAACAGGTGATACTGTTTTAGGAAATGTTCGACCTCCGAAAGAAGGTGAAAAGTATTTTCCTTTAATAAAGGTGAATAAAATTAATGGCATTGACCCTCAAGTGGTTCGTGACCGCGTTTCATTCGAACATTTAACGCCATTATTTCCCCAAGAAAAATTCAATTTATCAGACCGCCAAGGTACAATCTCTACGAGAATTATTGATTTGTTTTCTCCTATAGGAAAAGGACAAAGAGGTATGATTGTAGCCCAGCCAAAAACAGGTAAAACCATGTTATTGAAAGATATAGCCAATGGTATTGCAGCCAACCATCCAGAAGTATATCAAATAATTTTATTGATTGATGAGCGCCCAGAAGAGGTTACCGATATGCAGCGCAATGTGCGAGGTGAGGTAGTGGCTTCTACTTTTGATAAAGAAGCATCAGAACATGTTCGCGTTGCTAATATTGTTTTAGAAAAAGCAAAACGATTGGTAGAATGTGGCCATGATGTAGTTATTTTATTGGACTCCATCACCAGATTGGCAAGAGCTTATAACACCGTACAACCTGCATCAGGAAAGGTATTGAGTGGTGGTGTTGATGCCAATGCGCTACACAAACCAAAACGCTTTTTTGGAGCGGCAAGAAATATTGAAGGCGGCGGATCTTTATCCATTATAGCTACAGCTTTAACCGAAACTGGTTCCAAAATGGATGAAGTTATTTTTGAAGAATTCAAAGGAACAGGTAATATGGAATTACAATTAGATCGTAAAATATCGAATAGAAGAATTTTCCCTGCTATTGATCTTACCTCTTCAAGTACTCGTAGAGACGATTTATTGTTAGACGAAACTACCATACAAAGAATGTGGATTTTACGTAAATACTTAGCAGACATGAACCCCGTGGAAGCCATGGAATTTATTGAGCAACGTATCAAACAAACTAAAAATAATGAAGAGTTTTTATTGACGATGAGTCAGTAAACTTCATACTTTAAATTTCAAAAGCCCGATAGTCAACAATATCGGGCTTTTTGTTTTTTTAAGATTTACTATTTTTGTAGCAAAATTTCAGATATATTTACAAAGCATTCGAACCATACCTCCCCCCTAAATTCGAATATGCGTTATTTTATTTAGTAACCTAAACACTTAATACTATGAACCGTAAAAAAATTTTAGGGCTTTCCTTAATTACTTTATTTTTAGTTGCAGCCTGTAACACCGAGAAAAGACACACGAACGACAACGATGAAAATCCCCAAACACCCAAAGAAATAAAAAAACCTGAAAAAATAATTACTATTGATGAAGCTAAAAATGGTTATGATAATTACACTAAAAAAAGGGTAAATCTAATTGAAGCTGCGGAAGAAAACTTTGAAGACGGTACAAAATTTATAGCTTCACGTTACGGGGATTATGATATTGAAACGGTAAAAAATTATATTGCTTATGTAGAACAAGAAGCAAAAGCAGCTGGAGTTGAGATTAAAACCTTACGTTTTTATTTTTCTACCTACCCAGACAAAGAAGAATATTCGAAAAATAAAAAAATTAAACATCCACGTCAAAATACCTTTTTTATACTTCCGACGATGAAAGTTGACACCATGAATCTTGGTTTTTATATTAAGAATTTAGGTGATGGACTGAAAGAAGCAGCTTTAATTCGTGATTATCCTGGTTTGCTAGAAAAAGGCATGGGCAATACAAAAACCACTCAAAAATCTTTTGCTTCCCTATTGCCTGGTTTTAATTCGAATACTTTTCAAGGTGATGAAAGTTTAATATTGAATGACTCACACATGTCGCCACCACCTGAAGAAGGTTCAGATTTTTAATTAACATGTTAAGATTACTTGATATTTTTTTAGAAAACTCATTTATATTATTTTACGGTGTGGCTTTAATTATAGCTATAATTAAATACCCGAACTATTTTGATACTCCCTTAAAATACTACCCAATTTTATTAATTTACACTTTTATAAATGAATTATTAGGATACTTAATTAAAATTGATTTTGGTTTTAATCCTATATTTTCAGAAAAATTCTTAGAAAATAATGTGGTATTTTACAATGTATATAATTTCATTTTTTTTCTGTTTTTCCTATATGTTTTCAGAAGTTTTATTATTTCTGAAACACATAAAAAAATAGTTTTAATTTTAGCTTTTAGTTTTATAATAGTAAGTATTGCAAATCTATTTTACGAAAACTTTTTATTGAAATCGCAGGTATATGCTTATAGCTTTGGTGGTCTTTCAATTATTTATGGTATTATTATATATTTAAAAGAAAATAGTGGCATTTTAAGACGTAAGATTGCAAAACTAAGTTTACTATTTTGGATCAGTATTGGATTATTAATTTTTCACCTTGGGTATATTCCAATAAAAATTTATTATTCATTTTCGGACTTTGCCGATATAGCATTATACTATAATATCAGAAGAGTACATCTTTCTCTTGTGGGTTTAATGTATGGTTTTATTATTTATGGATTTATTCAAATGAAAGGAAAACTAAAATTAAATTGAAAACTGACAACTAGAAGTTTCTTGTTTAAAAGACCTAGCTCAATTCGGCGCAAAAAATCAACAATTCAGTAAACTATTAAAATTAATTTGCCAGATATAGGGTAGTTTAGTCCAAAATATAAAAAATGACAACCTATAAAATTTTAATGTTTACGCATTTAGTTACGGTAATACCTTGTTTATTTATAGGTGCCTATTTACTATTATTTCAAAAAGGGACTTCGAAGCACCGTATCATTGGTAAAGTTTATCTTTCGTTAATGTTTTTTACCGCTATTGTAAGTCTATTTTTACCTGCACATGTAGGTAGTCAATTCATGAGACATTTTGGCTGGATTCACTTATTTAGTTTTTTAACGCTCTATACGGTACCAACAGCTATTTTGGCGATAAAGAAAGGAAAAATCAAAACTCACAAACGTAAAATGATTTTATTATATTTTGGTGCTTTAATCATTGCTGGTGGTTTTACACTAGCGCCAGGTCGTTATTTACATGGAGTATTTTTTGGATAGTTGCTTAGTTGGATAGTTGGATAGTTGGATAGTTGGAAGAATGAAAAATCCTGCTTCAAATCAAAATATTTCCCCTCTAAAAAAGAATAATCTAAAATGTTGTCTGCAGAAACTTACCTATATTTATATATAAAGACAGTAATTAGGACTTGATCCTAATTAGTCTTGGTCTGTTAAAAGCTCGATTTTTAAACAAAAAAGCACCCCATCTTTCGACGGAATGCTTTTATAATAGGATAATAAAATAATTTTATGCCAAAGTTGCTATTTGCTTAGACAACTTACTTTTTAAATTAGCTGCTTTATTAGAATGGATAATATTGCGTTTAGCCAATCTATCAATCATACTAACAACAGTTGGGAATAAAGTTTCCGCAGCTTTTTTATCTTCTTCACCACGTAGTTTTTTCAAGGCATTACGCATTGTTTTGTGCTGGTATTTGTTACGTAAACGCACTGCTTCGTTTCTTCTAATTCTCTTTAATGCTGACTTGTGATTTGCCATTTTATTTTTTTATTTAAAATTGATAATGAAAAATTAAAAATTAAGATTAGTTTTTATGAACTTTCAACTTAACATTTATAGTTTTCAATTTATTTAGTGAACTTGTAGTCCGTAGGGGAATCGAACCCCTGTTACCAGGATGAAAACCTGGCGTCCTAACCCCTAGACGAACGGACCATTAAACCAATTCTGAATATATGAATTCGTAATTCAGAATTTTTTCGTAGTCCGTAGGGGAATCGAACCCCTGTTACCAGGATGAAAACCTGGCGTCCTAACCCCTAGACGAACGGACCATCGCTTGCGCAATTGCGGATGCAAAAATACAACTATTTTTAACCTTTGCAATAGCTAATTAAAATTTTTTAAAAATTTAATATGCCTTAGCAAATAATACTCTTTTTGTTGAAGGCTTACCTGTAACTATACAAGCACCCTCTTCATACACAGCATCAATAGGAATGCAACGTATGGTAGCCTTAGTATCGTTTTTTATTTGTTCTTCGATCTCCGCAGTGCCGTCCCAATGAGCAGAAATAAAGCCTCCTTTAGTTTCTAAAACTTCTTTGAATTCTTCATAACTGTTTACTTCCGTGATATGATTTTCGCGGAAATTATATGCTTTCTTGTAAATATTTTGCTGAATATCTTCCAATAAAAATTCAATTTTTCGAATAACGGCATCAGCATTTACCGTTTCTTTTTCAAAAGTGTCACGACGCGCAACTTCAAAGGTATTATTATCCATATCTCTTTGACCGATGGCCAAACGAATAGGCACTCCTTTTAACTCGTATTCCGCAAATTTAAAGCCAGGCTTATAGGTATCTCTATCGTCATATTTTACGGAAATACCTTTGGAGCGCAATTCTTTAACTAAAGGTTTTACTCTTTCCGAAATTAAATCAAGTTGCTCTAATCCTTTATAAATAGGTACAATCACTACTTGAATTGGCGCTAGTTTTGGAGGTAAAACCAAACCATTGTCATCGCTGTGTGTCATAACTAGCGCACCCATTAATCGGGTAGAAACCCCCCATGAAGTAGCCCAAACATATTCTTGAGTACCTTCTTTAGTCGCGTATTTAACATCGAAAGCTTTGGCGAAATTTTGTCCTAAGAAGTGTGACGTTCCAGCTTGTAGGGCCTTGCCGTCTTGCATTAAGGCTTCAATACAATAGGTCTCTAAAGCACCTGCAAAACGCTCACTTTCGGTTTTTGTTCCTTTTATGACAGGCATTGCCATAAAGTCTTCTGCAAATTCGGCATATACATTCATCATTTGTTCTGCTTCTTGTATGGCCTCGTTTTCAGTGGCATGTGCCGTGTGTCCTTCTTGCCATAAAAATTCGGCAGTTCGCAAAAATAAACGGGTACGCATTTCCCAACGCACCACATTTGCCCATTGGTTAATTAAAATCGGTAAATCTCTATAGGATTGAATCCATCTTCGATAGGTATCCCAAATGATGGTTTCAGAAGTTGGCCTTATAATTAATTCTTCTTCTAATTTTGCATCCGGATCAACAATGATACCGCTGCCATCTTCAGCATTTTTAAGTCGGTAATGCGTCACAACTGCACATTCTTTAGCAAAACCTTCTACATGGCTTGCTTCTTTACTTAAATAAGATTTAGGAATTAATAGGGGAAAATAGGCATTTTCATGACCAGTTTCTTTAAACATTTTATCCAAAGCCGCCTGAATTTTCTCCCAAATCGCATATCCGTAGGGCTTAATCACCATACAACCTCTAACGCCCGAATTCTCAGCTAAATCAGCTTGAACTACCAATTCATTATACCATCTAGAATAATCCTCGCTTCTTTTTGTTAAGTTTTTACTCATACTTTTTAGTTTGGCACAAATCTTGTATCTTTATATTTAAAATAGTTTGTAAAACTAACTATTTTTACATTGTTCAACAATTAAATTTATAATGATGATACATCCCACACTCCACAGCAAAATTAGTACCGTAGTTTATATGGCAATAACTTCTTTGTTATTTGTTTCTTGCGGCTCATACCAACAATCATCTTATTACGATAATGACGGCATATATTCGACCAACAACAGTCGCGTAAGGGTTGAAAATAATCCTAGACAAAGACAAGTGCAACAACTAGAAAATAATAGCAATCAATATGCTGATTATTTTGGCCGAAGAGCGGATCAGTATCAAGATATTTTAAATAGTGAAATTTTCACAGATGTGGATGGCTATTATAGTCAACCTATCGATGATGGTTCAGGAGTTGCTTTTCAAAACGACAATTATGATAACAACTTTAACACCTATAATGGACAAGGTGGTTGGGGACAAAACCCAACTAGTATATCTATAAATTACTACGATAATTTCGGCGGCTTTGGTGGCTGGGGTTTCGACCCATTCTGGGGTGGCGGTTTTAATAATTTTGGCTGGGGCGGCGGTTTCAATAATTGGGGCTGGGGCGGCGGTTTTAATAACTGGGGCTGGGGCGGCGGTTTCAATAACTTTGGCTGGGGCGGTGGCTTTGGTTGGGGCGGCGGTTTTGGCTGGAACAATTGGGGCTGGGGTGGCGGCTGGAACAACTGGGGTTGGAATAATATTTTTTACCAAAGAAACTATGCCGTTACGCAAGGAAGAAGAGGCGATTATCGCTCAGGAGTTATGGGTAGATCATATACAAATACGCCATTAAGAGGATCATCTAATGTAGCAAATTCGCGTTATAGAACATCGAATAATGCCTCTAGAAATTCTACTGTTGCTACTTCTAGGAATTCAGCCGCTTATAGATCAGGAACAACTACGAACAGAAATACGAGTTATAGAACAGCAAGAAGTTCAAGAGTGGAACCAAACTATAACACTAGCTCTAGAAATACTTCAACCTATAGAGGTAATGCATCTCCTAATAATACTTACCAAAGAGGAACTTCCACCGGAAACTATAGAAGCTCAAGAAGTGCGGCGCCCACGACCAGAACTTACACTCCGAGTAATAGTTCCAGAAGTTCTTCCAGTGGAAACTATAGAAGTTCTGGCAGCAATTCTCGAGGTTCATCACCAGCAATGAGAAGCTCCTCTAGTAGTAGATCTTCAAGCGGAAGCTACAGATCATCTTCTAGCGGCAGTAGTAGCAGAATGAGCAGTGGTAGCAGCGGAGGTTCTTCAAGATCTTCTTCTGGTGGTAGCAGTAGAGGTGGCAGCAGCAGAGGTGGTAGCCGAGGAAATTAATTAGTTTTAAGAAATTAAAAAAATTGAAATGAAAAAATATTTTATTTTAATAGCGATATCGGTATGTTCTTTCGGTACCGCTCAGAATATAAATGATGTGTTGCGATACAGTACCGATAATACGCTAGGTACTGCACGTTTTCATGCCATGAGTGGTGCTTTTGGAGCCCAAGGAGGGGATTTGTCATCTTTGAATATTAACCCCGCAGGTTCAGCAATTTTTAATAATAGTTTGGTCAGCTTTTCTGGCAGCAACTTTAACGTTAGAAATACGGCTGGCATGGGCAATAGCATGTTTTTAGAAACTGCAACTAACAATATCGAGATAAACCAAGTTGGTGGTGTTTTTGTTTTTAAAAATACCAACAAAGATTCCAACTGGAAAAAACTTAGTTTTGCCATTAATTATGATCGTATTCAAAATTTTGATAGTCAAATTAATGCCTCATATTCCACAACAACAGGAATAGATCGCTATTTTCTAGACTTTGCTCAAGGAACGGCATTAGGACCTTTGAAATTGCAAGATGGAGAATTTATTGAAGATGCCTATTTAAATATCGGTTCTGAACTTGGCTATGTGGATCAGCAAGCGTTTTTAGGAATTTTTGGAGGTATTATAGATGCGGTTGATCCAAATGATGATGACAACACTGATTATGTAAGCTTAACAAAATATGCGAATAGTGTTAACCAAACATATAGAAAAATAAGCACAGGATACAATGATAAATTTACTGCCAACATAGCGCAACAATATAAAGACAATCTTTTCTTTGGAGCATCACTAAATTTCCACAGTATTTTTTCAGAACAATTAACTGAAATTTCTGAAAGTGGTTATAATGCTGATTCTCAAGTAAGTTTTGCTAATTTTGATAATTTACTAAGAACGCAGGGATCTGCTTTTTCTTATAGTTTAGGCGCCATTGCCAAACTTAGTGAAAAGGTTAGGGTGGGCGGAAGCTACCAATCTCCAACTTGGTATCGCTTAAATGATGAATTTTCACAAAGAATAAATTCGAACGTAGCGGATGTTGATATTGATTTTATCAACTTTAATACCATTAACTTATATGAAAGATACACCATTAAAACGCCAGAAAAATTTACGGGCAGTTTGGCGGTAGTTTTTGGAAAAAATGGCTTATTGAGCGTAGATTACGGTTTTCAAGATATGTCTAAAGCAGAACTAAGACCAAATTCAGATCCGAATTTTGCTTCTGAAAATAATTTCATCAGTAATCAACTGCAAGCTGTTTCTACTGTAAGGCTTGGCGGTGAATACAGAATAGATAGGGTAAGTTTACGCGGCGGCTACAGATACGAACAAAGTCCGTACAGCAATAATATTATTGGCGATTTAAACGGATTTTCAGGTGGTTTAGGCTATGATTTTGGCCCTAGCAGATTAGATTTTGCGATGAGCATCAATAATCAAGATATAAGTACAAGAATTTTAAGCACAGACGCTAATCCGTCTTTAAATATAGCAGCGAGAAATACAAATGCCACCTTAACTTATACTGTAAACTTTTAGTGTATTTAATTCTGCCCTTCGGGTGGGTTTTAGATGATTTTAATAATGAAAAGACCTGTAATTCGAGGGTCTTTTATCGTTTTAAGGTAAAATGACTTTGAGTTGTTTTTGCGACTATAATTCCGCTTTCATCCTCGTTATATTCAAACCTAAACCAGTAATCTGTGGCTGGCATTTCTCTGCCAATATACGTACCGTCCCAACTACTAAAGGCATCTAACTGTTTTAAAAGCTTACCATAACGGTCAAAAATAAAAACTGCGGGGTTTGACAGGGTTTCAATTCCTTTGATATTCCAATCATCATTCACCAAATCTCCATTTGGCGTAAAAAATTTAGGATAACCAACTACTAAAAATTCAATGGCATCTGTAGTTCCACACCCATTTTTATCATTAATTATTACGGTATTAACGCCAGGCGGTACATCTAAAAAAATAGGACTGTCTTGAAACTCTCCACCATTGATGGAATATTCAAAAGAGCCATTACCACTTGGATCTTGAGGAATGATTTCTATATTATTCTGATCGGGATTGTTAGTTAAATTCGTGTTTAAAGTAATTACTTCATCTAAAACTGGAGCAGCGAAAAAGGTAATTAAAATATCATCTAAAATAATACGGCCCATATTGGTTGTAATTTCAATAAAATAACGTCCTGAATTTGAAATCAATGCAGGTATTACTAATTCTTCCGCTGCTGCCAAGTTTCCGCTTAACAGATTTGCATTATCAGGTATATTTGGGTCAGTATAATCTACAGACCAAGTTACATTGGCAATGTCATTACCTGCAATAGAGCGCAATGCGCTTAGCGTGATAGCTGGATCCGCTTCACAAGCGATAATATCTAAGCCTAAAAACTGATCTCGAAATGTACAATCTAGGGCCGCTGTATCCCCAGTAAAAGTAAATGAAAAAGGCTCTGGGTCACCATCAAAATTAGTATTGAAATTATTGATAAGTATGTAATAAATCTCTCCAGCAGTTACATCCAGCCACTCATCATAGGTATTCAAATTCTGCGTTAAACTTGGCGCGCCTACTTGTCCGTTTTCAGGATTAACACCTAAGCCTGTAAAATCAGTATTATTTACTTCATAATTACACCGGATTGGTTGTGCGGTACCGTTACTTATTGCGAGGCAATCTACATCAGAAGTCCCACCATAAACCGCAAAATCCCATTCTGCACTAAGAGATAATGATTCAATATCAAAACCAATTTGTCCATCTGTTAAGGCTCTAAATACAAACCAAGAAGTATTGTGCTCTATATTTGCTGAGCTGACACTTCCTTTTTCTAAACAGCCTGTTTCTGTAATGACATTAGGATCAAAATCTTCAATATCACCTAGACCATTGGTACTATCTGAAAATGGCACATCTGCACAGACAGGAATGGCTGTTCTACAATCTGGAGAAAATTGTGCATGTACAGGTAGAATAAATCCTATAAAACACAAATAGTATAAAAGTGCTCTCATTTTTAAAATATCTAATAGATTTAACTCCAATTACGTTATTTTAGTATTTTTGGTCGGCTTTATTTGCATTTAATCGATGAAATGCAAAATTTACTTTTTGATATACCGTTTGCGGCCTTACTAGATTGTTTTTAAATTGACAGAAGGTAGGATATGAAAACCTATTTGCCAAAATTTAGATACTACGCCTTGTACCACTGATTTCAACTCGTATCTGTTTAGTTAAAATCAAAAATTGAGTAATGAAACGGTAAAGGCTTCAAATTATTTTCAAACCCATCTTGAGCAAGACGACACCAATTCAAGTGAAAAACATTGTAGGCGACATTTTGATGCTCAATTAATATTGTTTTGAAATTGGTTTTATCATCAAGGCTGAGTAAGTTTAAGTAAAAAAACACGACAAAAGAGCACTAATTAATGATGCGGAACAAAGTAAACATGCTATTAAATGTTAGATAATGTATATCTTTGCAGCCTATAAGAGAGGAATTAAAAAATGAAAATTGACAGTACAGTAGAAGAGCATTTTGAGCAAATGGGAGACAATCATATAGCGTCTTCAGAAGAAACGCCTTTGCGTAAAGATGCTTTTGAATTAAGTGATGAAGAAAAAATTGAAAAAATTAGAGAAAATGTATCCGAAATTATGGAAACATTAGGCTTAGATTTAACAGACGACAGTTTAAAAGGTACACCAAACCGCGTGGCTAAAATGTTTGTAAATGAAATTTTTTCTGGTCTCCATCCCAAAAGAAAACCTAAGTCTTCTACCTTTGATAACAAGTATAAGTACGGCGAAATGTTGGTGGAAAAAAACATTACGGTTTACAGTACTTGTGAACACCATTTATTGCCTATTGTGGGCAGAGCACACGTTGCTTATATCTCTAATGGAACGGTGGTAGGGCTTTCAAAAATGAACCGCATTGTAGATTATTTTGCAAAAAGGCCTCAGGTGCAAGAACGACTGAATATTCAGATTGTACGTGAACTTCAGAAAGTATTAAATACCGAAGATGTAGCTTGCATCATTGACGCGAAACATTTATGTGTAAATTCAAGAGGTATTCGCGATATTGAGAGTAGTACAGTTACTGCGGAATACGGCGGTAAATTTAAAGAAGAAGCCACACGTCGCGAATTCCTAAATTTCATCAAGCTAGAGACCAAATTTTAATATTTTACCCTTTCGGATGCCATTATATAAAAACCAAAAGTTGAAAGTTTATAATTCTCTTTCAGGGAAAAAAGAAGTTTTAGAACCCATAACTCAAGGTGCAATTGGCATGTACGTTTGCGGGCCCACTGTTTATAGCAATGTGCATTTAGGAAATTGCAGAACTTTCATGTCTTTTGATATGATTTTTAGATACCTAAAGCATTTAGGCTATAAAGTGCGATATGTTCGTAATATTACCGATGCCGGCCATCTAGAGAATGACGGTGAAGAAGGCGAAGATAAAATTGCTAAAAAAGCACGTTTAGAGCGCATTGAACCTATGGAAGTTGTACAACGCTATACGGTTGACTTTCATACTATTCTTCAAAAATTTAATTTTTTACCTCCGAGTATAGAACCCACTGCAACGGGCCATATTATTGAGCAAATAGAAATCATCAAAGATATTCTTGCCAAAGGTTACGCTTATGAAGTGAACGGTTCTGTTTATTTTAATGTTTCGAAATTTAACGAAACCCATGAATATGGTAAGTTAAGTGGCAGAAAACTAGAAGACATGATCGCCAATACCCGCGAATTGACAGCCCAAGATGAAAAACAAAGTCCACAAGATTTTGCTTTATGGAAAAAAGCTGAACCACAACACATTATGCGTTGGCCTTCTCCTTGGGGTGATGGTTTTCCAGGTTGGCATTTAGAATGTACTGCCATGAGCACCAAATATTTAGGCGAATCGTTTGATATTCATGGGGGGGGAATGGATTTAAAATTTCCGCATCACGAATGCGAAATTGCGCAAGCCGAAGCCACAAATGGAGTTTCCCCAGTTAAATATTGGCTACATGCCAATATGCTCACGATGAATGGTAAAAAAATGGCGAAGTCCACCGGAAATAATATTTTACCAGATGAGATTTTCTCTGGAGAAAATTCTATGCTCTCAAAACCATTTTCTCCTGCTGTGGTGCGTTTTTTTATGATGCAGGCGCATTATACCAGTATTTTAGATTTGAGTAATGATGCTTTACTAGCCTCTGAAAAAGGCTATCAAAAATTGATGGAAGCTATCAACACTATAGCTAGTTTAAGCACCAATACCAACAGCGACTTTGACGTTCAATCTTGGCAGCAAAAATGTTATGACGCCATGAATGACGATTTTAATACACCTACACTAATTGCTCATTTGTTTGAAGCGGTAAAGCATATCAATGCCATAAAAGAAGGTAAAGAAAGCATCACTGAAAATGATAAAAATCTTTTAACAGCAGCCATAAACGCTTTTGTTTTCGATATTTTAGGTATTGAAAATAAAAATGAAACTGGCTCAAATACTGATAAATTATCGGATGTGGTCAATTTATTAATTCAACTGAGGAAAGAAGCCCGAGATAATAAAGATTTTACCACTTCTGATAAAATTAGAGATCAATTAGCTGATCTCGGAATCCAGTTAAAGGATGGTAAAGATGGCACTACGTTTAGTTTAGTTTAAATTGATTTCATTTTAGGCAGTACGTTAAAAAAGATAAAAACCATGAAAAAAATACTGATTGCCCCTTTTGTATTTTTAGTGCGTTTTTATCAACTAATCATTTCGCCTTTAACGCCTTCTAGTTGCAGGTATTCCCCTACTTGCTCACAATACACGCTTGAAGCTTTAAAAAAACATGGGTTAATTAAAGGCGCTTGGTTAGGAATAAAGCGTATTTTTAGCTGTCATCCATGGGGCGGAAACGGTTACGATCCAGTACCATGAATTTAAAATTGACACCTTTTTTTTCATTTTCTTTTTAAAGCTCATGGTTGCCTACTCTCTATTTTCTTATCTTAGCCTTTCAAAACTATAGTGCATGTACTTTTTAGGTATTACTTGGAATCTCGATGACACGCTTTTTAAAATCGGATTTATTCAAATAAAATATTACAATCTCCTATGGATTGCAGCTTTTGCCGTGGGTTGGTATATTATGAAAAAGATTTTTCTAAGAGAGAAAAAAACCGTCGAACAGCTCGACTCCCTTTTTATTTATACCGTTTTAGCGACCATGCTTGGTGCACGATTGGGGCATGTTTTTTTCTATGATTGGCCCTATTATAAAAGTCATTTATTAGAAATATTACTACCTATTCGTGAAAGTGCAAACGGAACACTTTTAGGTTTTATTAAAGGCTATGAATTCACTGGCTTTACGGGTCTAGCAAGTCATGGAGCTGCCATAGGTATTATTATAGCCATGTATTTATATGTTCGGAAAAATCCAGAATTCAAAGTATTATGGATTTTAGACCGCATTGTAATTCCTGTGGCTATCGGTGCATTTTTTGTACGTTTAGGTAATTTTTTTAATTCAGAAATTGTCGGTAAAACAGTAGATCAATCCTTTGCATTTGCTACTCGATTTGTTCGTAATGCTGATGATTTATCTGCTGGTGAAGCCTTACAAATAACTAAAGCAAAAACAGTAAATGTGGCTTACAAACTCATTGAAAACAATCCAAATTTTTCAGAAATTTTAGAAAAAATACCATACCGCCATCCCGCACAATTATATGAAGGTATTAGCTATATTTTTGTATTTCTTATTCTTTATTATTTTTATTGGAAAACGGATAAAAAAGATAAACCAGGCTTTTTATTCGGAACCTTTTTAGTGCTTTTATGGTCTATTCGGTTTTTTGTGGAATTCGTGAAAGAGCGTCAAAACTCGCTCGATGAGTCTATGGAGTTGTTATCTATAGGTCAATGGTTGAGTATTCCTTTTGTCATCATCGGACTTTATTTTATGTTTAGAAAAACAAAAAAGGTATAAACTATGAAAGGATTTTCACAATTGTTTTATATTCTTTTTTTACTTTTTTCTTTTCTCTTTTTGGCCTGTAAAGATGAAAACAAAACAATTGTTAAAACCACTCCTATTGAATTTAAAAAGGAAGGTGAACTAACAATTTACAAAGCAAAAACGGATTCTATAGCCGCTCAGTTTGATATAGAAATTGCCGAAACCTCTTATGAAACTGAGACTGGATTAATGTATAGAAACTCTATGCTGCCCAATCGCGGTATGTTATTTATATTTCCTGATGTAAAAATGCACTCCTTCTATATGAAAAACACTGAAATAGCTTTAGACATTGTTTTTTTAGATGAAAATCTTAAAATAGCTAGTTTTCAAGAAAATGCAGAACCTTTTAATGAAAACGGACTTTCATCACAAGTACCTATAAAATATGTACTCGAACTCAATGCTGGTCTTGCTGAAAAATTTCTGCTAAAGGTTAAAGATAGTATTGTATTTATAAGACAATAATTACCCTTAGAGATGAAGTATCTAATAGATAATGTTTCATCAAAACGATTGCTTTTCAGAAAATTAACTCCTGAAGATTTTAGCTTATGGCTGCCTTTTCACGAAGATAAAAATACCTCTAAATACTGGTCAGACATCCATAAAAATTCTAAAAAAGCTTGCCAAGCAGACTTTGACCGCACTTTTTCTAGATATCAAAACAATTTAGGAGGCAAGGTCGCCTTAATTTCTAAAAATACTAACAAACTTATAGGATTATGTGGTTTATTAGTTCATGAAATTAACCAAGTACAAGAAATCGAAATCGCATATTCTTTATTGCCAAAATTTTGGGGTTTTGGTTATGCCACCGAAGCTGCGCAGCGATGTAAATTACATGCATCATCAAATAACTTAGCAACTACTTTAATCGCTATTATTAGTGTTGATAATATACCTTCGCAAAAAGTAGCTATTAATAATGGAATGCAAATAGATTGTAAAACCACTTACGCCAACAACTCAGTGTATATTTATAGGGTTAAACTATAAAATTGATTTTATTAAAAATGATAAAAACAAAACATTGGACTATTAATATTGATAATAGTTCGGATACCCAAACTTTTATCACTTCAGTCATAGAAGGTGAAATTTCTCCTGCTTTAAAGTACTTACAAAATTTAAAGGGTGGGGTATTATCCAAATCAAAAATTGATGCTTTAATTAAAGAAGAGGAGCTTCACGATCATAAAATTGTTACTAGGAATGTGGCACAATCTTTAAAATCAATGTCCAGTGGTGAACAGCGTAAATTAGTTCTTGAATACCTTTTAGGCCTAAAACCCGACTTTCTAATTTTAGATAATCCGTTTGATAACTTGGACATCGCCTCAAGAAAAAATCTCAAAAATAGACTAGAGCAGCTTTCCTCAGAAATAAGTATCCTTTTAATCATCAGTCGAAATAGTGATGCGATGGACTTTATAAAAAACTACGCTTTTATAAATCCTAAAGGGAATTTCGAAAAAAAATCTGTTGATCCCCTCGACTTAAATAATACATCAGCAAAATTGTTTTTACATGAAATTCCAAAACCTTTAAAAATTAACAACTACAAAAATTCAGTCTTGATTGAATTTAAAAATGTAAGCGTTAGTTTTGACAATCATCCTGTTTTAAAAAACATTAATTGGACGATTTCAAAAGGAGAGTTTTGGCATTTAAAAGGAGCAAATGGAAGTGGTAAAACTACCCTACTTTCTATGATTACAGGAGAAAATAGCAAAGGCTACGGACAAGAATTATACCTATTCGGAAACAAAAAAGGAAGTGGAGAAAGTATTTGGAACATCAAAAAACATCTAGGCTATTATTCTCCTACCTTAACTCATAATTTTAAAGGCAATCACAGCGTAGAACAGATGCTAATTTCTGGTTTAACAGACTCTATTGGCTTATATCAACTACCAACCGAACAACAATTACATCTTGCTAAAGAATGGTTGCAGGTTTTAAATATGCGGACATTAAAGGATAAATTATTTTCAGATTTAAGTATTGGAAATCAACGCTTAGTCATGGTAGCCAGAGCTATGATAAAACAGCCACTTTTATTACTATTAGATGAACCTACAGAAAATCTAGATGATGATAGCGCTTCACTTTTTGTTGCTTTAACCCATAAAATCGCTGCCGAAACCAATACGGCTATTATTTACGTGTCTCACCGAAAAGAAGAAGGACTTACCCCAAAATTTATTTTTGAATTACAGAAAAATGATTCAGGTGCTACAGGTACTGTCTTATAAAGTATAAATTTAAGAACTTTAGTAATTAATCCCCAGCGTTTACGACAATTAACCACAGTTCCATTAAAAGAAAATATAGCTTGTGATATTTTTGTGATAGTTTTTAATTTGATTTGTAGCTCATTATGAAGAATATTTTAATAATCGAAGATGATCCTGAAATTGTAAAATTACTAGAGATACATCTCACTGATTTAAACTTTACTACATCAAAATCTTTAGATGGTTTTCTTGGGCTACAAATGGCACTAAAAAACGACTATGATTTAATCATACTAGATTTAACGCTACCAAATATGAATGGTATTGAAGTATGTAAAAAATTAAGAGCTAAAAAAAATACTCGTATAATAATGTTAACCGCTAAATCGGAAGAAATAGATCGTGTTTTGGGTTTAGAAATTGGTGCCGATGATTATATCACAAAACCTTTTAGTATTAGAGAGCTTTTAGCAAGAATAAATGCAGTAATGCGCAGAACTAATACAACAATAGACGATAAAAAAAATTCCTCGACGATTGCGATAGATGGTTTACAACTGGATATTGATAAAAGAAAAGTACTGGTTAAGGGTAAAAAAATAGAATTATCTCCAAAAGAATTTGAATTGCTAGTTTTAATGGCGAATAACCCTGGTAAAAATTATACCAGAACCGAGCTTCTAAACATTATTTGGGGCTATAATTTTAATGGTTACGAACACACCGTAAATTCTCACATTAACAGATTGAGAGCTAAAATAGAGTCTGATATGGCAAACCCACATTATATATTAACCACTTGGGGTGTTGGCTATAAATTTAACGAAGATATTATATAATGAAAGCTACCAACAAAACACTTACACCTAAACTTATAAAAAAATTACTGCTAGTTTTTGGTTTATTAATTTTATTAATGGGTGTTTCTTATATTTTCATTACTGGTTATTATGCCGATAAATACAACAAAGCGACCATTCAGCAAGTAAATGCAAATGTGGCCAATCATGTAATTCAAGAAAAATTTTCTAATGCTTCTCCTTTTTTAGAAGATGGGAGTGTCAATAAACCCTTATTTGGTGATTTAATGCACGATATGATGGCCGTAAACCGAAGTATCGAGGTATATTTATTAGATGATACAGGTAAAATTTTATATTCGGTAGTTCTAGACCATAGTGACAATTCACCTACCAAATCGGTTTCTTTAGCCCCTATTCAAAAATTTATTGAGACCAATGGTGAAATTTTTATGGAGGGTGATGATCCTAGAAACCCCAATAAAACTAAAATATTTTCAGCGGCTTCTTATGATGTTGATGGTCGAAAAGGTTTTGTATATATTATTTTAGCGGGTAAAGATTTTCAAAATATTAGCGATAATTTATTGGAGTCATATTTTATACGATTAGGTTTTGGCGCCACGCTGTTAACCATGATTTTTGCTGCCCTTATAGCCCTATTAAGTATTTGGTTTTTAACTAAAAATTTAAGAATAATCATCTATACAGTGACTAAGTTTAGAGAAGGTGATTTAGAAGCAAGAATAAAAAATCCTGAGGATTCTGATATGGAAATATTTGCCTTTTCGTTTAATGAAATGGCAGATACTATTGTTGATAATATAGATAAAATAAAATCTGTTGATTTACTTAGACGAGAATTAGTAGCTAATGTATCCCACGATTTACGAACACCTTTAGCGGTTTTAAAAGGCTATATTGAAACATTACAAATAAAAAAAGATAGTCTTACAGAAAATGAAAAAGATGAATACTTAGAAATTACCCATAATAATATCGATAAACTAGCGAATCTTATTAACCAGTTATTCGAATATTCAAAATTAGAAGCGGAACAAATTACCCCTATAAAAGAGCCTTTTTCGGTAACGGAACTGTCGTATGATTTAATAGCAAAGTTTAAGGTTATCGCAGAAAAAAAGCAAATAACACTTTTCTTAGATCGTCCAAAAGAAAACTGCATGGTGTATGCAGATGTTAGTCTTGTAGAAAGAGCTTTACAGAACATCTTAGAAAATGCCATAAAATATACCAATAATAAGGGCACTGTAACACTTTCGTTAAAAAAGTTTGACCAAAACATTGAAATTAATATTTCAGATACTGGAACAGGAATCCCAGTTAATGAGCAGCCTTTTATTTTTGACCGCTATAAGCAACAAGGAAGCGAAAAAACCAAAAAACAAGGGTATGGTCTTGGTTTAGCTATTGTAAAAAAAATTATGGATTTACACGAAACCACAATTACAGTGTTAAGTAAACCCAAAGAAGGCAGTAGTTTTATTTTTAATTTGCCAATTTACCAATCTTAAAATAACACTCAACTTGTAGGTATGTTTTGGCGTAAGGACAATATTTTTTATCTCTTTAAAAAACGTACTAAATTTTAATATCTAAGGTAGATAAAAATACAAAAACAATAGCTCTCTTTTTTATTTTTTAAAGCCTTTTTTAGAAAATTAAGCCGCTAAAAAATAATTTATAAAACGTTATTTTCAATTAAAAGCTAGAAATTCAGGATTAAATTTCTAGCTTTTTTTAGTTAATGTTTTAAATATCCCAAAAGTATCACAGTAAGTTTATCTCCGTGTGATTTTATAACGAATTAGGTTTCAGAGATTTGTAGAAACTTTAAAAAAATGAAAAAAATGAAAAAAATTTATTTAGTTACAGTCATCATTTTCGCACTCACCTTTGTTAATTGTGAAAGCGAAACAGAAAACCAGGCACCCCCGGTGGTACCTGCAGCAGGAAGCATTGCTGGAGGTCCTTTTACATTTTGTGTAGATGGAGTTCCAGATATGGTAAATGGCATTACCTTAGACGATTCTATGGCTATGGGCACAAACAGAACTTGGGTAATTACAGACGATCAAGGACTTATTTTAGGATTACCCCCAACACTTGAGGCCGTAGAAGGTGTAAATTTTGATGATGCAGGTGCTGGCATTTGTTTCATTTGGTACTTACGTTTTGAAGATGGATTGTTAGGTGCCGAAGTTGGTGCCAATGCTAATAATTTACAAGGATCATTCGACCTTTCCAATTCAATACAAGTAAACAGAAATAAAACAAATGCAGGTGTTTTATCAGGAGGACCTTATGAGTTTATTGTGGACGGAAAACCCGATATGGTTCAAGGTCTAAGCATCGATAATACGAACGCTAGTGGAAGTTTGAGCACCTATGTTATCACAGATGATCAAGGTACTATTTTAGGATTACCACCTACTTTAGACGCTGTAGGCGGCGTAGATTTTGATGAAGCTGGTACTGGTATTTGTTTAATTTGGTACTTGCGATATGAAGAAGGTTTAGTAGGTGCCGAAGTTGGTTTAAATGCGAATAATCTTGATGGATGTTTTAGCCTTTCTAATTCTATTACTGTTACCAGAAAGCAAGGTGCTAATGCAGGTGTAATCGCAGGTGGTCCATTCACTTTTTGTGTAGATGGCCAAGCCGATATGGTTTCGGGCATTACTTTAGACGCAGCAGAAGCAGTCGGTGAAAATAGAACTTGGATAATTACCGATGACATAGGTAATATTCTAGGCTTACCACCCACATTAAGTGCTGTACAAGGTGTAAATTTTGACGAAGCTGGAGCAGGTGTTTGTTTAATTTGGTACGCACGCTACAATGGTACCATAATAGGAGCCGAAGTAGGTAAAAATGCTAATGATATACAAGGTGATTTTGATTTATCTAACGCAATTACGGTGACAAGAAACAAAACAGAAGCAGGCACTATTAGCGGAGGACCATTTGACTTTCAAGTTAGTGATGGAAAAGCAGATTACGTTTCTGGAATTAGTATTAACAATCCTAATGCAAGCGGTTCTTTAAGTACTTTTCTAATTACTGATGCAGATGGTAAAATATTAGGTTTACCAACTACTTTAAAGGCTTTAGAAGGTGTGAATTTTGATGGTGCAGGTGCAGGTGTATGCTTAATTTGGTATCTACGTTATGAAGAAGGTTTAAAAGGAAAAGAAATAGGCTTAAATGCAAATAACTTAAAAGGATGTTTTGATTTGTCGAATAGTATTAGTGTTACCAGACATATCCATTAATTCCTATTTAAATTACCTGACAAATTCTAAAACCCGAAATTCAATTGTATATTGATTTTCGGGTTTTTTTTCTTCAATATTTCCTGACTATTTAAACCCAAAAAAATCTGTTCCATAATTCAAAAAGTACTTTATACTACATCTTAGCACTAAATTAAATTGATAACTTTAAGAAACAGTAAACTAAAAAACTACTCTTAGAAACTTACATTTTTCTAAACTAAATTGCACTCAAAAGAATATATATGTACCAATTTTATTTTTTATTATACTTGGCAATAGTATCCTGTAGTACAAATGAGAGTAACAGAAATAAGGATATCAAAAGATATTAAAAACAAACCCCAAGAAATTTAATTCTTGGGGCTTGTTTTTCTTTAAGTTTAAAATAGAAAGAATCGAGTAATTTAGTGTTTCTCATTACCTTCTTGAACATTTTTTTTCAACGTATCGAACATTACAGGAGTTGCAATAAATAAAGAAGAATAAGTACCTACAACGATACCTATGATCATCGCAAACATAAATCCTCTCAATGAGTCGCCACCAAAAGCGAAAATAGAAACAAGAACTATGATCGTAGTTAATGAGGTATTTAATGTTCTTCCCAGAGTGCTATTAAGAGCCATATTGGTATTTTCACCAGCTTTCCAGCCTCGATCTGCTACTATCTCCCGAATACGGTCAAATACAATTACTGTATCGTTTAAAGAATATCCAATTACAGTCAAAATTGCGGCGATAAAGGCTTGATCTATTTCCATATTAAATGGCATTATTTTACCGAATATTGAAAAGATACCTAACACAATTAAAACATCATGGAATACGGCAACTACAGCCCCTAAAGAGAATTGCCATTTACGGAAACGAAATAGAATATATAAGAACACAATGGCTAAAGAGCCTATAATTGCCCAAAAAGCATTATTTTTAATATCATCAGCGATGGTGGGACCTACTTTTACCGATTGCATAATTCCTACTGTTTTTTCGTCACTTGCAATGGTAAAATCATCAAAAGATGTGCCATCAGGAAGGTATTTTTGAAGTGTAGTGTATAACTTATTTTGAATTTCAGTATCTACCTCAATACCCTCAACATCAACTTTATAAGGTGTCGTAATTTTCACTTGATTATCTTCTCCAAAAGTTTTTACACTCGTACCACTACCAAAAACAACATTTAATTCGGAAGCCAGTTCAGAAGCACTAACGGGTTGCGCAAAACGCACTTGGTACGATCTACCCCCGACAAAATCTACCCCTTGTTGTAAACCAGGTCCAAAGAATAAAGAATATAGTCCGATAAGTACCAAAACACTAGAAAATACATAGGCAATTTTTCTTTTTGATAAGAAGTTAATGTTTACGTTTTTGAATATGTTTTTAGTTAATCCTGTGTAGAAATCTAATCTTCTTTCTTTAGCAGATAAGTACCAATTAATTAATAATCTGGTCACAAATATGGCTGTAAATAAAGAGGTTAAAATACCAATGATTAAGGTGGTAGCAAAACCTTTAATAGGGCCTGATCCGAATATAAAAAGTATAATTGCGGTAAGACCTGTTGTTATGTTAGCATCTAAAATAGAAGATAAGGCATTTTTAAAACCGTCTGCAATGGCAAGCGATTTTCCTTTTCCTTTGAGTATCTCTTCTTTGATACGTTCAAAGATAAGTACATTGGCATCCACCGACATACCGATCGTTAAAACGATACCTGCTATACCGGGCAGCGTTAAAACAGCTTTGATACTTGTTAAAACTCCGAAAATTAATAAGATGTTGAACAATAAGGCGATATCAGCAAATATACCTGCCTTGCCATAATAGAAAATCATCCAAACCAAAACGAATAACATCGCAATAGCAAAGGAATTGAAACCACTTGTAATAGCTTCTTGACCTAATGATGGTCCGACAATTTCCGATTGTACAATTTCTGCCTTGGCTGGTAATTTACCCGCTCTTAGTACATTGGCAATATCCTTTGTTTCATTAATAGTAAATGTCCCTGTAATTTCAGAACGACCTCCAGAGATACCCCCAACTTGTGACACACCTGGAGCGGTATAAACTTTATTATCTAAAACAATAGCAATACCTGTATTGTTAACATTAGCTTCGCTTGTTAATTTTTCCCATTCTTTTGCTCCTCTTGTATTCATGCTCATGCTCACCGCTGGCCTATTGCGTTGATCAAAAACATCACTAGCATCACTCACTACATCACCACTAATTCTTGGTGCTCCGGTTCTGTTAGATTTTACAGCAAATAAACCAACTATCTCAGCTCCCTCTGTTGGTCTTTCCCATAAAAATTTCACAAATTGTAACTCTTTAGGCACTAATCTGCGTATTTCTGCCATTCGTAAATAGGCACTTATTTGGGCTGTATCTTTTGTGGTAGCTCTAACAAAAGCGTAGCTATTTGGATCACCAGGAATTAATAAATTTCCTAATGGATTTACTTCACCAGCAAAATCGATAGAGTCTTGAGCAACATCCGATAACAGAGAATCGATTTCAGATTCTGGCTTTACCATTTTTGCCGGTTGATCAACATCAACAATTGTTTTTAATTTTTCGTTGGCATCAAACAAAAATTTACTTAAAAATTGATTGTCTGGTCTGTAGGTTTCCCAAAATTCTAACTGTGCAGTACTTGAAAGTAATTCTTGCGCCCTTGCAATATCTTTTGCTCCTGGCAATTCTACCAAAATACGACCGGAAGTACCTTCGCGTTGAATGTTTGGCTGTGTAACCCCAAAACCGTCAATACGTTCTCTTAAAACCTCAAAAGCAGAAATGATCGACTCATCAATTTTTGTTCTAATCACAGGTTTTACCTGCTCATCCGTCATTTGAAAATTGACCAAATCACTTAACCCTTTATTGGCAAAAATCTCTGGAGAAGCTAATTTTGTATCCCCTTTAATTTCATCAAAAGCCTTAAAAAATAAATCCACATAAGTGTCACTACTATTTTTTGAAGCCAAATCAGCCTCCGCTAAAGCTTTATTAAAAATAGGGTTTGTAGTATTGTTCGCTAATCCTTTTAAAATATCTTTAACGGATATTTGAAGGGTAACGTTAATACCTCCTTTTAAATCTAGCCCTTTATTTAACTCCTTTTTCTTCGCATCGTTGTAAGATGTAAATCCTAAAATTGATTGCTCTCCGATAGAGTCTAAATACTTCGTTTCCAAATCTTTTCTTAGATTCGAGTAATCATTGTCCGTACTTGGAATTTTGTTTTCAGCAAAGCTTGCTGCTTTCTCTTCTACATTATTAGCGATGTAGGTGTAAGATAATTGGTAGATACTTGCCAATCCAAACAAAAAAGCGAAAAGCTTTATAAGACCTTTATTCTGCATTAGTTACTGTATTTATTACTGGTTTTTTTTGTAAGCGTGCAAATATATCATTTAAGTAAGGAATTGACAATATATTTTTGCATTTAAAAACAAGGGCAGTTATCAAAATGAAAACTGCCCTCAAATATGTTTTAAAATAAGCTAATTATATCACTAATAAGTCATTGGTTTTCTTAACACCATCAGCACTTTCGATCATTTTTGCTTTGTCAGCATCACTAAGAGGTATATTGATAATTTTCTCTATACCGTTCTTTCCTAATAACACAGGAACACCGATACAAATATCGTGTAAACCATATTCCCCTTCTAACAAAACAGAGCAAGGAAACATTTTCTTTTGATCACAAACAATGGCTTGAATCATGCTCGAAACGGCAGCACCAGGGGCATACCACGCGCTAGTTCCTAACAATTTTGTTAAGGTTGCGCCGCCAACTTTGGTATCTTCAGATACTTTTTCTAATCTTTCTTGTGATAAAAATTCAGAAACTTTAATACTATTTCTAGTGGCATGTGCTGTTAACGGCACCATACCAGTATCACTATGTCCTCCAATAACCATGCCGTCTACATCAGAAATTGGAGCATCTAACGCCTCTGCTAATCTGTATTTAAAACGTGCGCTGTCTAGAGCTCCGCCCATACCAATTATTTTATTTTTAGAAATACTGGTAGTTTTATGAACTAAATAGGTCATGGTATCCATAGGATTGCTTACCACTATTAAAATAACATTTGGTGAATGTTGTATTAAATTAGAAGCTACTGTTTTTACAATTCCGGCATTGATACCTATTAATTCTTCTCTTGTCATTCCCGGTTTGCGAGGAATTCCTGAAGTTATCACGGCAACATCACTGTTAGCAGTTGCGGAATAATCGTTGGTTATCCCAGTAATTTTTGTATCGAAACCCATCAATGAAGCTGTTTGCATTAAATCCATTGCTTTACCTTCGGCAAAACCTTCTTTAATATCTAGCAAAACCACTTCTGATGCAAAATTTTTAATAGCTATGTACTCAGCACAACTTGCACCAACAGCACCTGCTCCTACTACCGTAATTTTCATATTTATATTTTAGTATTTATTTATTTTATCGCATCCAAAATTACTGAATTTTAAAAGAAAAATACGCTTTGATCATATTTTTTAGCTTCATTTTGTCTTAAAAAATACTTGAAATGTTAAAAAAAAAGCCATACATCGAAAAAATGTTCTAAAAGCTAGCCATACATCGAAAGAATTGTTTAAAACCGTTCAACTTTTGTAAATTTACTGTCCCAAATAAAACCTACTTACTATGAAAAATTTCTATATTTTCATAGCGCTTTGTGCTATGCCATTAATTACAAGCTGTTCAAAACCAGCAATAAATAACGATCCAGTGATTGGTATTTGGTCAAAGACTTTTGTTGATAAAGCAATAGAAAATACTAAATCACAGACCGAGTTTGAATGGATTTTTAATGATGTTTTTTTAGGAAGACATCATAGGTATATTAATAATACGCTTACTGTTCAGACCGATTTTCAATGGAAGAAAGTAGAGGACATCTATACCATTACCTATCCAGGGACGGATTTTCCTGAAGAAAAAGTTAAACTTAATTTCACCACACTACAAAATATTGATGGTGTTATTTTTGCTACTAGAGAAGAATAAAAAAAAATTATTCTTATGGCGCGCAAAGTTTTTGGTATAAACTTTAAGCACCATTATCATTTTACCTGAATCCAAAATTTAATCCGACAGATACACTGTTGAATTCCGCTATGGTATAATCAGCATTTAGCCTAAAGAAACCCAGCTTTAATTTTGTCCCAACGTTTGCTCTTAGTCCACTAATTTGAGTTGTAAGAGAAAAAGGATCTACCACCACCTGTTGAAATGGTCCAGATTGTACATTATAAGTACCTAATATATCAGTTTTAGCCTTGCCTGTTATGTATCCTAAGCCTCCATAAAAATTAATAATGGGTAATTTTGTGGAAACAACGGCTTGGAAAACCCACGAGTCTATTTTAGTGTCAATTTTTTGATTTTCACCAGAAACTATGTTTGTATTTGTAAAATCATAAGTGCCATCTAAGTGGGTATAGCCTACAACGCCTGAAATAGCTATTGGCCAGATTTTATCAACAGGTAATAAACTTGTAAATTCATGTTGAATTCCTACCCCATAAAACCCTGCTGAAACCTCATCAGTGGTTATTTTAGGTAAAAAACGAGCTTTGATTTCAGTACCTTTAAAAATACCTACACTTGCCTGTAAAAATGCAGAGGGAACAAAATTTACATTTTCTGCTGCGAGACCAGATGGGAGAACAAACTCTTCTCTGGAGTTAATTCCGGGCGCTATCTCGCCTTCCACAAAAACCCTAATACCTTCTAAATCCCCTAAACCAGAAGATACCATTTTGGAAATACTACCGTCTACAAATTGTAAATTTTCATAATCGGCGGTATTTAGTTCAAATGATTTTTTACTTTCATTATTCTTAAATGAAGCTATATTACCTATAATGGAAATCTCAAAACCACCTAATGGCTTTGCTTTTCCTGAATTATACCATCCGTTAGAAATGCTATAAATAACCCCTTGAGAAACAGGAGCAAGATAGGCATCTGTAAAACGTTCTGCATCGTTAACCCCTGCGGCTAAAATATCATTGATGTTCGATTGTGCATTGCCAAATGTTATACTGGTAAACGCAAATAAGGCCAAAAAATATTTCATATTATTATAATTTTCGCTAAAACTAAAAAACTCGCACTTAAGGTGCGAGTTTTTGTTGTGTAACCACTATTTTCTATGCGTCAATGTTGGCATAAACAGCATTCTTCTCAATAAATTCTCTTCTAGGCGGCACTTCATCGCCCATTAACATAGAGAAAACACGATCTGTTTCCGTGGCATTATCAATAACTATGCGTCTTAATGTTCTAAATTCAGGATTCATAGTGGTATCCCACAATTGTTCTGCGTTCATCTCCCCAAGACCTTTATAACGTTGAATACCTACGCTGCCATTGAAGCTTTCGGCAATTTCATCGCGTTCTTTGTCATTCCAAGCATAGCGCTTTTTAGTCCCTTTTTTTACTAAATATAAAGGTGGCGTAGCAATATAGACATGGCCTGCTTCAATTAATTCGCGCATAAACCTAAAAAAGAAAGTAAGAATTAAGGTTTCAATGTGGCTACCATCGACATCCGCATCACACATGATGACTACTTTATGATATCTCAATTTAGCAAGATTTAATGCTTTACTATCTTCTTCAGTACCTATAGTAACACCTAAGGCTGTATAAATATTTTTAATCTCTTCGTTTTCAAAAACCTTGTGTGTCATGGCTTTTTCAACGTTCAAAATTTTACCCCTTAAAGGTAAAATAGCTTGAAACATACGGTCGCGACCTTGTTTGGCCGTACCGCCTGCCGAGTCTCCCTCAACAAGAAACACTTCGCAATTTACAGGATCTTGATCAGAACAATCTGATAATTTTCCTGGTAAACCACCAATGCTCATCACCGTTTTACGCTGCACCATTTCACGTGCTTTGGTCGCCGCGTGACGCGCTGTAGCCGCCAAAACTACTTTCTGAACAATTATTTTAGCATCCTCAGGGTTTTCCTCTAGATAATTGGTCAACATTTCTGAAACTGCTTGACTTACAGCTGCCGTAACCTCTCTATTTCCTAATTTTGTTTTTGTTTGTCCTTCAAATTGAGGCTCACCTACTTTAACCGAAATTATAGCGGTTAGGCCTTCTCTAAAATCATCTCCCTGAATTTCAAATTTCAATTTATCTAACATTCCAGAAGCATCGGCATACTTTTTCAGAGTACCTGTTAAACCTCTTCTAAAACCAGCTAAATGCGTACCGCCTTCGTGGGTATTAATATTGTTTACGTAAGAATGTAAATTTTCAGTATAAGACGTGTTGTATATCATAGCTACTTCTACTGGAATTCCGTTTCTCTCGCTTTCCATAGCAATAACATTTTTGATAAGAGGCTCACGATTCCCATCTAAAAACTTAATAAATTCTTTAAGACCTTCTTCTGAATAAAAACGTTCTTGAACAAAACCAGAGGGACTGTCCTTATCTTTTTGGCGCTTATCCGTAATGGTAATTGATAGTCCTTTGTTTAAAAATGAAAGCTCTCGCATTCTACTGGAAAGGGTTTCATAATTAAATTCTATGGACTCTTTAAAAATAGATTCGTCCGGATAAAAAGTAACTTCTGTACCCCTAATATCCGTCTCACCAATACTTTTTACAGGATATAGTGCTTTTCCTTTTTCATATTCTTGCTCATAAATAGTTCCATTGCGAAAAACTGTAGCGCGTAAATGATTGGAAAGTGCATTCACAACAGAAACACCAACACCATGTAAACCGCCAGATACTTTGTATGAGTCTTTATCAAACTTACCACCAGCTCCAATCTTGGTCATAACCACTTGGAGGGCCGAAACACCTTCTTTTTTGTGCATATCAACAGGAATTCCACGACCGTTATCTCTAACCGTAACAGAATTGTCTTCGTTTATGGCTACAGTTATGGTGTCGCAATGCCCACCCATCGCTTCATCAATAGAGTTATCAACAACTTCATAAACTAAATGATGTAAACCTCGAGTACCAACATCACCAATATACATGGATGGACGCATGCGCACATGCTCCATACCTTCTAATGCCTGAATACTATCCGCAGAATAATCCTTTACAGGTAAATTTTCTTTCTTTTTAGCTTCCTCAGATTTCTTATCTTCTAAGTCGTCATTTTTTGCTTCTTCGCTCATAAATTAATGGTTTCGTTGTAATTTTAGCAATCTTACAAATATACGAAATACCTAGTGAAATTAGGTTTTTACAGTTTGGCGCGTTCATTAAGTTATCAACAATAATTGTGCAAAATATAGTCTCAGATTATGTTGATACTATTATGTAGATTCAAATCCTTTTAAACTAAAGAAGCACCCCATTGGAGTGCTTCTTACGGACTAAATATAATTAAAACTGAAAACAGTAAAAATTAAATCTTTTTAAGCCTTTACATACGCATCAGCATGTACGTTAGCCACTGCTCTACCAGAAGGATCGTTCATATTCTTAAAAGCTTCATCCCATTCTAAAGCAATTTTAGTGCTACAGGCTACAGAGGCTTCTTGCGGAACGCAAAGAGCGGCGGCGTCTGAAGGGAAATGTTCTTGAAAGATAGATCGATAATAAAATTCTTCTTTAGAGGTTGGTGTCTGTAAAGGAAATCTAAATTTTGCATGCGCTAATTGTTCATCTGTCACCTCAACTTTAACAACTTCTTTTAAAGTATCAATCCAACTATAGCCTACTCCATCCGAAAATTGTTCCTTCTGCCTCCACGCCACACTTGCTGGCAACATATCTTCAAAAGCTTTGCGAACTACCCATTTTTCCATGCGTTCGCCATTAATCATTTTATCTTGCGGGTTGATGCGCATGGCGACATCCATAAATTCTTTATCTAAAAAAGGCACTCGCCCCTCAATACCCCAAGCAGCTAAAGATTTGTTCGCTCTAAGACAATCATACATGTGTAGTTTACTTAATTTACGCACGGTTTCTTCGTGAAACTCAATAGCATTGGGGGCTTTGTGAAAATACAAGTAACCACCGAAAAGCTCATCGGCACCTTCACCGGAAAGCACCATTTTTATCCCCATAGATTTAATGACTCTTGCCATTAAATACATAGGCGTAGAAGCTCTAATGGTAGTAACATCATAGGTTTCTAGGTTATAGACAACATCTTTTATCGCATCTAAACCTTCTTGTATGGTAAACTTAATTTCGTGATGAATGGTTCCAATATGATCGGCTACTACACGGGCTGCGGCCAAATCTGGAGAACCTTCTAAACCTACAGAAAAGGAATGCAGTTGCGGCCACCAAGCATCGGTAGTATCGTCTGACTCTATTCTTTTTTGGGCATATTTTTTAGCAATTGCAGAAGTTACCGAAGAATCTAATCCGCCTGATAATAGCACTCCATAAGGTACATCAGACATTAATTGTCTGTGAACTGCGGCTTCTAAGGCTTCTTTTATAGCTGTTATACTCGTTTCATTATCTTTTACGGCATCATATTCCATCCAATCACGAGAATACCATTTTTTTAATTCACCATCGGAACTATGCAAATAATGACCAGGAGGAAAAAGTTCAATTTTTGTGCAAGTACCTTCCAAAGCTTTTAACTCTGATGCTACATAAAAAGTACCGTTTTTATCCCATCCCATGTATAAAGGAATAATACCCATGTGATCTCTGGCCACAAAATATTCGTCTTTTTCCACATCATAAATGGTAAAACCAAAGATTCCGTTCATTTCATCTAAAAAATCAACCCCTTTTTCTTGGTACAAAGCAAGTATGACTTCGCAATCTGATTCGGTTTGAAAATTATATTTTCCAGCAAACTGCTTTCTCAAGTCTCTATGGTTATATATTTCACCGTTAGCAGCAAGTACTAATTTTTTATCTTGACTAAATAAAGGTTGTTTTCCTGAGGCTGGATCAACAATCGCTAAACGTTCGTGCGCTAATATTGCTTTATTGTTCGCAAATATCCCACTCCAATCTGGTCCTCTATGTCTAATTTTTTTTGCCATTTCAAGTAACTGGGGTCTTAGAGCTTCCGTACTCTCTTTTACATCAAACGCGCATACTATTCCACACATAATTTACATTTATTATAATCAATTTTAAAGCAAAGATGTACTTAATGTTTCTTTTAAAAAACATAAATAGCTAAAATGATTATAATATATAACAAAATTTTAATTTTTAATATCATACTGTAATTATTAAACCTCATGCAACAACTGAATCTTCTTTTTTTGTAAGTTTGATAAAATGTTACGACCTTAGTAACAAAACATCCTTAAAAACACTTAAAAATAAATGATTATGAAAAAAATTATCACATCAACTTTCTTATTATTTTGTCTCATCTTTACCTCAAGCCTTAGTGCTCAAAAATTTAGTAGTTTAGACAAAAGCCCTTTAGATGCAGCTTCTTACCCAAGTAGCTACAAAATTTCAGACAAATTAGCCAAAGTAACTTACAGCAGACCTCAACTAAAAGGGAGAGCTGTTTCTGAACTTGCTCCGGCGGGTGAAGTTTGGAGAACAGGCGCCAATGAAGCGGTAGAAATTAGCTTTTACAAGGATGTTCGTTTTGGAGGCGCTGATGTTAAAGCGGGAACTTATTCTCTTTTTTCTATTCCTGGAGAAAAAGAATGGACAATTATTTTGAATAAAAACCTAAACCAATGGGGTGCTTACACTTATGCCGAAGCGGCTGATGTGGTGAGGGTAAAAGCTACTGCAAGCAAAGATAAAGAATCATTAGAGGAGTTTTCTATGATCTTTAATGATACTGCTGTTGGTCCTGAATTGATAATGGGATGGGGCACTATCCGGGTTGCTGTGCCTGTAACTGAAAGTATGTAAGAATAAAAAAAATGCAATGAAGTGAAACCCTGAAAAGATAATTTTCGGGGTTTTCTTTTTTAGATTATTTCAAAATTTTCCCTGCGATATATACATGCAAAGCACTTGTATTTGGAATTTCGTTTTCAGGTATCTTCATGATATCATCTTGTAAAATTACAAAATCGGCAAACTTACCAACTTCAATGCTTCCTTTTTCAAGTTCTTCAAAATTACTGTAAGCCGCCCAGATGGTCATTCCTTTTAAAGCTTCTTCTCTACTTAATTTATCATTAGGCTGAAAACCTCCTTGCGGATAACCTTTTGTATCTTTTCTGGCTACTGCTGCATAAAAGGTTAAAAATGGACTTACTTGTTCCACTGGAAAATCGGTTCCTAAAGCCACTAAACCTGCTTTATCTAAAAGTGTTTTAAAGGCGTACGCACCTTTTACTCTTTCGGCTCCCAATCTGTCTGCCGCCCAATACATATCGCTAGTGGCATGCGTAGGTTGTACAGAAGGTATAATACCATCTTCAAAATAATTAAAATCTAAAGGAGAAACGACCTGCGCATGTTCCACTTTCCAACGCCTATCTTTTTTATTTTTTAAGGCATTTTTATAGGCTTTTAAAACCACTATATTAGCAGAATCGCCGATAGCGTGAGTGTTCATTTGATAATCGCTTTTAGCAATACGATTGGCTACTTTTTGTATTTCTTCAACAGGGGTAACCATAGCACCAAAATGATTATGCTGATCAGAATAGGATTCTTTCAAGGCTGCCCCTCGAGAGCCCAAAGCACCATCACCATATACTTTTACGGAACGTACATTTAAATAATCTGTTTTAATAATGCCTTTATTTAGGTAATAGTCCAAGTTTTCCGGATAATTTGAAATCATAGCATATACCCGCATCGATAAATCACCTGCTTGTTGCAAACTGTCAATAAGTTCTATGACTTCTCTTGACAATCCGGCATCATTTACGGTCGTTAAGCCATTATTTATGCATATTTGTTGTGCATCTTTCAAGGCTTGTATCATTAATTCTTTGCTAGGTTTTGGCACAATAGCATCTACCAAATTCATGGGACCATCGACTAAAATACCTGTTATTTGCCCTCCATTTTTCACAATTTCGCCCCCAGTTGCTTGAGTTTCATTACTGATCCCAGCCATATCTAGTGCTTTTTGGTTGACTAAATAGGCATGACCATCTATACGTTGCAATACCACAGGTACATCCGGATACAAAGCATCTAATTGCTCTTTAGTTGGAAATTCTTTAACTTCCCAATCGTTTTGATCCCATCCGCGACCGATGATAAAATCTCTTTTATTTTTTGTTTGAAAGGTTTTAACTTTTTCCAGTACTTCGTTGAAGCTTTTCGTTCCGACCAAATCAACCGCTTGTTGGTCCATTCCCAAGCCAAAAAAATGACAATGTGCATCAATTAAACCTGGCACTATAGTTTTACCATCCGCATCAATAAACTGCGTTGCGCTGTACAATTTAGTAATTTCTTCATCTGTGCCAATGGCCAAAAACTTACCATCATTAACTGCAAAGGATTGTGCTTTCGAAAATTTACCATCTACCGTATAAACATTCGCATTTACAATTATTAAATCTACTTTTTCTTTGGAAGGTTCGCAGCTACTTAGAATAACGGCAAAAAGAAATATTATTCTTTTCATTAGTTGGTTTTTTTTAAATAAATAAATTTAAAATAATTAATATCGACCAGTATTTACAGCGCACAAAGTACAAAAATTATCTAAAAGCATTGGTTATTTTTTGATTTGGTTTTAAAACGGTTTTAAACATTGGATAGGCTCTAGGTAAAAGTAAAAAATACGAAATATGAATTTTAAGAGACAAAAAGACAAAAGCAAAAACCAAAAGTTAGTTCGGTTCTGTAATTAAAAGTGAATCAACTTTCATTTTTCCATTTTCAATTTCTAAAACTTTAACCCTTAAACAAAGAGTATTAAACAAAAAACCATCAATGAACAACAAGCAACCAACAATAAACACAAGTTAAAATTTTAAAAATACTTTACATACATCAGTTTTAATTAGCTTTGCTGCTTTAAAATTTTTTGATATGATTTCTGTTGATGCTATTGCGGTTGAATTTAGTGGTGATACGCTTTTTACTGATGTGTCTTTTGTTATTAATGAAAATGACAAAATTGCACTTATGGGTAAAAATGGTGCTGGAAAATCTACGATGATGAAAATTATCGCTGGTGATCAAAAAGCAACTCGTGGTCATATTCGCTTTCCAAAAGATGCTGTTATTGCTTATTTACCTCAACATTTATTAACTCAAGATAATTGTACCGTTTTTGAAGAGGCTTCAAAAGCTTTTGCTGCTATTTTTGAAATGAAAGACGAAATGGATCGCTTAAATCAGGCTTTAGAAACTAGAACAGATTATGAATCTGATGATTACATGAAGCTTATTCAGAAAGTATCAGATTTAGGGGAAAAATACTATGCCCTTGAGGAAATAAATTACGAGGCCGAAGTTGAAAAAGCATTGGTTGGTTTGGGCTTTAAGCGTGAAGACTTTCACCGCCAAACAAGTGAATTTAGCGGTGGCTGGCGGATGCGAATTGAGCTTACTAAAATACTATTACAAAAGCCCGATTTAATTCTTTTAGATGAGCCTACAAATCACGTAGATATTGCTTCTGTAATTTGGTTAGAAGACTTTTTAATCAACAAAGCTAAAGCCGTTGTGGTGATATCGCACGATAAAACCTTTGTTGATAACGTTACAAACCGAACTATAGAGGTAACCATGGGTCGCATTTATGACTATAAAGCCAACTACACCCATTACTTACAATTGCGCGAAGACCGCAGAAGTCACCAGATAAAAGCCTACCAAGAACAACAAAGGTTTATCGCTGACAACCAAACCTTTATTGATCGATTTAAAGGCACTTATTCTAAGACCAATCAAGTTACTTCGAGAGAGCGCATGCTTGAAAAGTTACAAATTATAGAGATTGATGAAATTGACACCTCAGCCTTAAAATTAAAATTTCCTCCTACGATTCGCTCTGGTGATTATCCGATTACTGCAAACGGCCTTTCTAAAAGTTACGGAGACCTAGTGGTTTTTAAAGATGCGAATATGAGTATTTCCCGTGGCGAAAAAGTATGTTTTGTGGGTAGAAACGGAGAAGGAAAATCGACCATGATTAAAGCGATTATGGGAGAAATAGATTTTGAAGGTAAGTGCGCTTTAGGACACAATGTAAAAGTGGGTTACTTTGCCCAAAATCAGGCTTCGTTATTAGATAGTGAATTAACCGTTTTCCAAACCGTTGACGAAGTGGCACAAGGCGATATTCGCACGCAAATGAAAAATATTTTAGGGCGATTTATGTTTAGTGGTGAAACCATTGATAAAAAAGTAAGCGTGCTTTCTGGAGGAGAAAAAACACGTTTGGCGATGGTGAAATTATTGTTGGAGCCTGTAAACCTGCTTATTCTCGATGAGCCTACCAACCATTTAGACATAAAATCGAAGGATGTTCTAAAAGAAGCCTTACTCGATTTTGATGGTACTTTGATATTGGTTTCACATGATCGTGATTTCCTTCAAGGCTTAGCTCAAAAAGTGTTTGAGTTCAAAGACCAACGCGTTATTGAACATTTTGAAACCATTGATGCCTATTTGGTCAGAAACCGGATTGAGAATTTAAAGGAATTGGATTTGAAGTGAAAAATAGTTGTTCGTTGTTAATTGTCAGTTGTTCGTTGTCCGTAAATTCTATTAAAACAAATTTAAAAACACGCATTTTGGGATTTAAAAAACGAGAAAATCTTAAACAATTTAAACTTTAAACCTTTTCGCCGACAACCATCAACTAACAACAGGCAACTCATTTCAGGCGCAGTTTTTGTAGCCTCTTGGAAAAGGGCGATAGGCGTAATACTGTAAAACTTCTTCTAATGCCAATTTTAATGCAGCATTGATGGGAACAATTTTATTTCCTAATCTAAAATCTATTTGAGAAAGCTTCATGTAATAATCGGTAAAAATTGGAACATACAACCCATGTTTCATTGCTTTTTTAGCAGCTTCAAAATTTTCAGCTTGTGTTTCTTTAATTATTTTACAGGTAGCCAAACGCATTTCGCCAAACTTATCACGATTTGCACCATAACCAAAAAGTCGGCAAATTAAGCCTCTATAAATATATTCACTACATTTTCCGCTTCCACTATCTACTATAGAAAGAGGCTGGTAAATATGGCAAATAGCACTTATTTTACTGTTTAATGCTTCTAAAGTTATAGCTGCTGTACCGTTTAAAAACAAATAAAATGCCCAAGGAAGAAATTCTAATGGAGAAGCATCAACCTCAGCATGTGTGCAACATTTTCCGCAGCCAGCTTTGCAATGAAGAGATGTTTGAGACTGAAAAATAGAAATCTCTTTATCCAAACCAGCATATAATGAATCTACCGCCCTAACTTTCTTTAATATAGACATTTATCCTTTTAAATATTCTGCGAAATTACACCAAAAAACAATCTGTTTTATAAGTAAAATTTTTATGAAAAATTATTTTTTAAGCAGTATTTCTCATTCGTTTTGGTCCGTACCACAACCAAAATCCGGTTACGGTAAAAACAAATAATGCTAAACTCATTATCGTGGTGTATATTAGTTTTATGGGACTGCCCGAAGTTTTAAAATACCAGTCTAAAATAGAGCCGTCATGAATATTTTCTACAATATCGGCGTTTCGTTTGCCAAATTCTAGTAAAGTTCCTGTGCCACCGTCGAGTTGTAAACCGTAATAATCTTCAAATATAAATTTAACGACACCTTTATCTTTCCGAATATCAACCCGGTCTAAAACAATCGGATTTTTAGAAACCACAGAATCTTGCATTACAGCATAAGCTTTTTGATATAGTACCTCTAAGGGCAACCATTCTGAAAATTCAGAAGTAGTTCCTTTTTGGGTTTCAGCCAAGAGCAAACCGTCACTATTTTTTTTCCAGCCTAATAAAAGCCCGGAGATAGATACGATAAAGAAAAAAATAAAAAGTGCAGCCCCTGTAAATTTATGGATTTTCCTAAAAATACGTAAAACTTTAGCTTGGTTTTTCCTCGTTTGTTTTGAATTCATCACAAAAAATAGCAGGATTTATGTTTGGATAGATTTTAAATTGTTCTTATAAAAATAGCATTTTATATTTTTATAAAACATTCAAATATAGGATAAATTTTTTTTGAAGTTTTTAAGATTCGTTAAATCAGTTATCATTATTTTTTTTAAAATAGAATTTACACTAGTCGTCTTAGCAACGAATTTTAAAAATTTGTTTAGGTCTGGTTATAGAAAAACATTTTAACCAGACACTAAACTTTTTTTCTCATCTGAACTCACCGACAATTACAGGGTTTTTATTTAAAAAAAACTTATGAAATTTCGATTAATTATTTTTTCTTGTGTGGTGGCTCCCATATCAAACGAACAAATGAACTAAACCTTTCATTTTCTCTACTTATAGGAATACCCGCAACAATGCCCACCAATAAATTATCTGCAATACCTAAGCGCATTTGGGGTCTCAAAGTCATATCAAAATCCGAATTTCTTATGGCTTTGTTGAATTCAAGTCCTACGAAATTTCTGGTACCTGAAATCATATAATGAAAACTCGTATTTGCTTGAAATGAGGTGTTTATGTTATTACTGACAAAATCATGTTCAATAGCAGGTCCTGTATATAGGAGAGAATGAAAATTATAACCCCAACGCTTAGCGATAATAAAAAAAGGATTATAAACATTTCCTTTAATAAATGGATTCCCAAAACTTCTAAAATCTGAGAATTTAAACTCGTTAATATAACCAAACGCCATCGAAGTGGAGTATCGCTCACTAACAAAAAAGGTATATTGAGCGGCTATTTTTAAACTATTAAGTTGATTCGATGGAATTACCGATCTACTCACTTGACTTATGGGGGCATAAAAAGTAAAAGGTAGTTCTATTTCTAAACCCAGCCTATCTATGGGTGCCCATTCATATTCTATTAAAGCTTCATAAGAATCAAACCTTAAGTTATCTACAATTCCTAAGCCTATATTCCATTCTTTTTCACCTTTACGTGCGCCAAGATCACGAATTAGGTCTATATAAAGTGGTTCTGCGTGCAAAACTTTAAAAGGCTCATTTTTTTCTTCGATTTGTTGAATGTAAATACTATCTTTTTCGGTATCAGTGCTTTGTGCTAATAACTGATTGGCCAACAACAATAGTATAATTAGCGGTAATCTTTTTTTCGTATTCATTTTTTAAATTTAAAACGTTAGGCAATACCTCTAAATCTTTAGCTCAAAGATTAGAAGACATTTGTTACTTTTTTAAACGAATTAAATTTTGGGTGGAGGAGTATCTAACTGATTAAATCCTTTAATGAGAGGCACTAAAAAAAGTGGAAACTTTTTTTTAAGAGACCCAAGAATACATTTTAAAATGAACGAGTCAAATGTTGGGTGAACAATTAAATCTATTTTTGAGTTATTTTTTTTATGATGTTCTTCGGTCTCTTTATCGTCTAATTCTTGTATAATATTATCAAAGCCTAAGCCTTTTTCCAGCACTAGTTCAATAATACTTTCCTGTTCATTAAAAGATACATTTACAGCAGAGTACTGAATATTAGGTTTAGTAAGATCGATGCTCATATTAAGCATATAGCATGCCATAAAACCCCATAAAAATTTTGGGAATATACTTTTTTTAAGACTACTTATCACATTTTAACTATTAATCTGCTTAGAAGTTGGATTGGTTCATAACATCTAGAAAATAATAAAATAAAGTTTATTATTTCCACTAGCGAATGTAGTTATATGAACTTCTTTTATTGTCAAAAAAATATTAAATAAATGCCATCTTAATAAACTTTAAGAAATTATAAACTTATTAAGGAGTATTTACTTTGATAGTAAAAGTATTAAAAAACTAGGTCTAAATATACTAACCGCCAATAATTATCGAAACTTAAAAGAAGTGAACTAGATTTGATAATTATTCAAAAGTTCCTCAATCTTTAAATGTAATTCCGGTATTTTATTCTTGATTAGCTCCCAAACTATTTCATTTTTAGCAGCCATATCATCATGTATTAGTCGATCTCTCATACCTGCCGTATTCTTCCAATTTAACGCTGGATTTTTAGATTTGAATGCTATAAGAACTTTTTTTGTGACTTCACCAATTATAGTTAAACTCCTATTAACGAATCTCTTTAGTGTTTCATCTGCCTAAAAATAAATAATTATTGATTACAGATAAAATAAAGGAGTTTTCATCTAAAATATGTTATAAATATTTAATAGACTCTTTTGACATTATTAACTCCATTTAATATTCTTGGTCAAATGTAAGGACTTAAACCGTTTTTAGTAACTAATTCAAGATGTTGATTTTTAAAAAGATTTTCAAGAATATTATAAACGGCCGTATAATTATCAAAACTTTCTTGGTTTGGTTCAAAATCAATGATGATGTCTATATCGCTACTTTCAGATTGCTCGTTTCTTAAGTAGGAACCAAAAAGTCTAATAGTCTTAACACCAAAAACTGGACAACGAGGTTTTTTGAGAAGGTCTTTTTTTTATTATATATTCCTTACTTATCATCTCATTCGTTTTTACCATTATAAATAATAATGTAGTCCGCAATTTTAAAAATTTCCTTACGTGGTTATTAGGCAATTTTAAATTTAGAAGTCAAAAACTCTTTTACCTTACTATTTAGGACTCTAAAAAATAAACCCTTAAAAAAGACTAAAAGTTACTTTAAAGAAAATATCTTTAAATCACTTATCCTCATAAACCGTATTAGCATAATTGCTATTCGGCTCCGAGATTAAAAACTCTACTCTTCTATTTTTAAAACGAAGTTCTTCTTGGCTATTATCAACAACAGGTTTTTTTAGACCAAAACCTTTCCAAGAGATTCTACTTTTACCTAAACCAGCTTTTATTAAAAAATTGGCCACCGCAGCCGCTCTTTTGTTCGATAAATCGTCATTGTAATTCACAGAACCCAAACCATCAGTATGTCCGTACAAATTTAAGTTTAGATTAGGATTTGTTTTTAAATAGGACACCAAGTCTTTTAGTTGATCGGTATAGGCTATTTCAATGGAAGTTTCATCAAAATCGAATAGAACATCGTCAAAAACATACAACTCGTTTAAATTAAAAAATGGCATTGCCTCAAGTGTAACCATATCAATAAAATAATAAGAAGATTTTTTAGAAGTTTTCTTTACCACTTCAACCTTGGTTGATTCGTTACTTTTAAAATTACCAATCGTTAAAAAACGTTCATGGCCTTTTGCCATAAAGGTGGTCGAAATTTCTGTCCAATCCTCAGTATTATTAAAAAAAGTGCTTGCGGTAATTTGTTTATGGGTCATGTCTGCACTCGCTGGAAAATAACCTAAATCTATATATTTTGAAGTGCTGACTTGAAATGCGGCTTTCGACAATAACACGTCAAAGGCATTTACCGCGAATTCTACCTTATCGGCTAAATTCACCATAAAAGATACTTTGTATAACTTATTCTTTTCTAGTGTGGTTTCCAATTCCGCGGTGATATATTCCCGATAATCCTGTGGTGCATACATGTACATACCTGCGAATGAATCGCCATCAAACGGAAGTTGCGAGCCTATAAAGTTATTTTCAACTGGTAGTTCTTCGCTACATCTACTAAAATAATCAGTAGTACCTAAACTTGGGATTTTCCAGTACTTAGCATCAACATCTAAAGTTCCATAGTCATCAGGACATTTATAATTAGCCTCAAAACTAGGGTTCTTTACCAAGTTTTGACTTTGCCCTGATAAGTAAAGTAATCCTATGACTATATAATATATTTTAAAAAATGCTTTCATTATATATCTTATGACAATAAACACAGAACGCAAAAATACAAACTTAAGTATATGTAAAACAGTAGTTTACTTAATAAAATCAAATTTCAATTTTATTGTAATAAATATCTTACAGTTAATAGAAATCTTATATTTACTAAAATACATCTAAGTATTGAAGTTAATTTTTGATACCTTGATGTTGTAATATCAATTTAAACATCAAAAATCGTATAAAATTATCGCTATAAATAATATATCCGTTTTATGAAACGCCTCTTAATAATATCAATTCTTAAAAAACGCTAGATGTATAAAATTAGGAATACCTTTTACAAATCGAACTTATAGGTGGCGCCTGCAATTACTTGCAAGCCTTGAACTGGATAATTTGCCCAACGTTGATAGTTGCTATTGGTAAGGTTATTTCCTTTTACAAAGACAGAAAGTTGATTGTTAAAACGATAACCTAAATGTGCGTTTACATCCCAAAATGCATTTAAGGTAATTACTTCAGATGGAAAATTCTGTGGTAGCGTGTTTTGTACCACTTCTGATAACAAATCATCGCGTTCTCCCATATAAAAAACAGAAGCTCCTAAAAACCACTTATCAGTAATTTGATAATCCATAAATAAAGAACTTGTAAATTTTGGTAAGTTCCAAGCAGGTCGGTCCGTTTCTGTGGTGTAGTTAAAAGCTTCAGCATTTACGCCTAGTGTAAAATTTCTTTTGATATCTACATTTAATTCTCCGAACATCCCTAATGTCTTTATATCATCGTAGAAAACTTCAAAAGAATTGCGATTCGTATAACCTTTATCATCATCTCTAAACGTATTTAAAGGATTCCATTTAAACAAAGGTGTTCTATTTTCGGTTTTATAAGATGCCCTAACATTATAACTCAAATTGGCCAGTAATTTGCCTTTAACTCCTGCATACGCATTGTATTTTTGGTCTGTAGGCTGGATGGTTAGGGTCGGAGAAACAAAAGGATTTTGTTCCACAAAATCATAATACGAATTTTGAATTAATTCACCCCGTATTCCACCATAAGCGATTACGGTTTCGTCTAAAACACGGTAACTCGCTGTTATATCTGGATAAATGTAAAAGTTACTTTCGCTATTTTCAGCATCTAAGCCAAAAACAAGATTAGCTCCTAAATTTAGGGTTAAATCATCGCGGATAATCTGAATACTTGGCCCAATGCCTATTTGTAATAAACCGTAGTTGATATCAGTTATATTTTCTACACTATTTACATCCGCATTTTTAAAATTACCTCCTAAATAATCAATCTTAGCTTTAATCCTTATATTTTCATTTTGAAAAGGAATATTGCCGACACCTTTAAGCATCGCTCTATTTTCACCCGATTTTGTAGCATCCCAAAAACGACGCACTAAAACCTCTCCCCTTTCAAAATAGGAATCTTCCATATTTAAATGCCCTGTAATTTCTGTATTAAAATAGTTTTGTTGAGAATCAATATCGCTAAGTTGCTGATCAGATAAATTACCTAAAGGAACCCCATACCAATTATATAATTGATGTTGTAAGCCCAAATTAGCACCCCAATCTAAATCGGTATCACTTTTAGCATAAGCGGCTACCACTTTGGTATCATAAAACTCGTTATTTAATGCAATACTATCTATTTGCCCTCTTGCGGAATGATGCGTTAACCCTATATCTAATCGCTCATCTCTACTGATGCTCCTACTCGTATAAAACTCTGCCAAGGCATTGTCATAGGTGCCAAAACCCAAAGAAGCAAAGGTATTAAATAATTCAGGAGGTGGCACTTTGTCCACCGTGGCTGCTTTTGCTTTAGCGGGCGTAAAGATTGAAACTACTGGAACAGAAAAAATATTATAATTTATTTTCTTCTTTTGCAAAACAATAGAATCATTAATAACGGGCATTGATTTTATTTTAAAAGCATCTGCAATGGTAGGCTTGAAGGCTTTTACCACGGTAACAGTTTCTGTGCCAATGCTATCTTTGTTCTTTTCTTGTGCCAGTACGGACTGGAAAAAACACAGAAAAATAAGCATAAATAATGTTATGTATTGCTGCATATAGTGTCTCTTTTGCAATGGAATATTAATTTTCAGGGTTTACAGATGAATTGCTTTTTGCTTCTTTCGATTTAATTTTGAAGGCTTCTTGTTTCGCTTCAGCGACAATTTCGGGGTATTGTGCAAAATTTGCGATAACACTATCTAAAATATACGTGGCTTGATACGCATCGCCTAAAGCATCAAAGTTTTTAGCCATAATTATTAAGCCCTTTCCACCCCATTCTTTGTAGGCTGAAAAGTCTTTCGCTAATTTTTGAACTGCTTGGTTTGAAGCTTCATTACTGCCTTCTTTATTTTTAAAATACGCATCGTAATACAAAGCTTCTGCTGCTAAAGCTCCTGTTGCAATAAACAATACTTGGGCGTAAGCCACTTTTGCCCTTTCTTCATTATTGGTTTTAATAGCAGAACGCGCAATCATAATTTGGGCATCACTTTTAATGCGATTATCAATTTTGGTCGTAGCCAAAACTTTTTCGGCGTAGGATATGGTTTTTGCATATTGATTTTGCTCAAAATACCCTTTCATTAAATTAGATTGCGCAAAAGTTACATTCTGTCCAATATTCGCTGTTTGTTCTAATTTTTCAAGAAAAGGAATTGCGGTAGTATAATTATTTTTCCCAACATAAATTTCACAAACTCTCGTTAGCGCTTGTTCCGCATATTCGCTTGTGCCTCTATCCGCAACATTTTTGTAATACGCTAAGGCCTTATCCTTATCGTCTTTAGCGTAGAACATTTGCGCCAAATTAAAATTGGCTTTAAGCGCTTGAATGCCTTTAGGAAATTCCTTTAAATAATTTTGATAACCCCTAATGGCCTGTTCTGTATTGCCTTCTAAGTACTTTTGATCCGCAGAGGTAAATGTGGCATTGTCTAATTCCGTATCGGTTACCTCTACAAAATCTAAACCACGCACCCACTCCGCATATTCGCTAACCCTACCTAAATCCACATAAATAAGTTTCGCAGTGGTTACGGCTTGTATTGCCTCTTGGGTGTTGGGATAATCACGAACTACAGTTTTAAATTTCGCTAAGGCTTTTTCACTTTCATTAGCATTGTAATATACCAAGCCTTGCCTTACAATAGTTTGTGGCACTAAGGCACTAGATTTATATTCTGAAATTAGTTTATCATAAATACGCATTCCTTCAGATTCTTTATTGGCGCGTACATAAGTGTTTGCTAGTTCAAACAACACATCATCTTTTAAGCTTGATTTTGGATATTTTGTCACAAAAGTATTTAAATCTTCAATTTTAGTGGCTACTCTATCTACAAATCCATAACTCAAGGCTTTTTGAAAAGCCGCATAATCTTTTTCGTTTCCTTGCCCCTGCAAAGCTTTGTCATAAGCTTCTATTGCTGGCCAGTATTTACTGGACACAAAATAACTATCACCCAAACGCAAATAAGCGTCATGCTTTTTATCCACTTCTGTACTTGCCGAGGTATAGGTGCTAAAATGAGTTATCGCATTAGCATAATCTTTTAATTTAAAATGGGTGTATGCCAAATTATAGTTGAAATCTGAATACTCTGGTGTTGATTTTGATTGCGGATTTTTCTGAAAATCTTTGAAGCCAGCCAAAGCTTCGTCAAATTTATTACTGTTGTACAAGGCTTCTGCTCTCCAAAAGGTAGCTCTTGCTTTAAATTTTGGCTCTTCTGCCTTGTCTAATGATTTATCAAAAGCTGCAATTGCTCCAGAATAATCGGTCGCTAAAAACAGTTCTACTCCCCTGTAAAACGCCACTTTTTGATACGTTGCTTTACTGGCATAGGATTTGTTTTTTTCTAAAAGTTCTAAAGCCCCCGCAAAGTTTTTTGAAGTGATGTACGAATCGACCAACAACTCCTGTATTTCCTGGGCATATTGATCTTTCGGGTATTTCTCTAAATAATTGGTAAGTACACTTGGTACGTTTTCGTAGGCATTTCCTATTTCATAACTTAATCGTGCATAATTTAAAAAAGCATCTTTCTGAATTTCAACAGAAAAGTCCATTTGCGAAGCATTTCTAAACGCGTTTAATGCTTCGGATTTTTTATCTAATTTTAAATAACACTCCGCTAAATGATAGTAAGCGTTTTGAGAAACATCATTATTTCCCCCAATAATTTTATTAAATTGTTGAACAGCGTTGGTATAATCGCCCTGTTTGTAGTAGCTATATCCTAAAAAATAAAAATCCGTATTACTCCATTTCCCTGCTTTTCCATTATAATCTAACAAATAAGGAATAGCATTGTCGTATTGTTTCAAGTTAAAATAGCTTTCGCCGATAATTTTATTTAATTCCGATTTTTCTAATCGATCTGCTTTTGGCAATTGTTTTTTTGCAAGTGCAATAGCCTCCTCAAACTTTCCTAATTTAAAATTTAAATCTGCTTGATAATAAGATAATTTTTCTTCTAAAACCTTTTGATCTGTAATTTGATCAAAGCGCTGGTTGGCTCCCTCATAATCATCTTGTTGATAAGCAATATAGCCCAAATAATATTTGGCCTGTGAACCGTAAACAGGGGAAGTAGTTACTTTATTTAAAAATACTTCTGCTTGTTTGGTGTTTTTTGAAGAAAACAAGGCATAGCCATAATTGAAGTTAAATTTTTCTATTTCTGTCCTAGACAAAGAACTTTGATCTACTCTCTTATACCATTTTAAAGCATAGGGATATTTTCCAGTTTCAAAATAGTATTCAGCGACATCGGCATAAGCAGCATTGCGTTTTGTAGAAGTTGGATAATTTTCTACAAAATCTTCCATTAATTTATCAGCACCCAGCTGATTTAACCGGACTGCGGCATTTGCTGCAAAATAGGCACTATTGGCTTCTGTTTCAGGATCTTTCGTGCTGTACTTTACCTTTTCAAAAATAGCTTGCGCGGCTTGAAATTGTTCGTTGTTATAGAGTGCCAAAGCTTGCTGGTACTCTTTTTGATCATGGGTGTAAATTTTTGATTTTTGTGCGCTTAGAAAATGCAAAGTCCCTATAAAGACTAGCATTAGCGCGGATTTTTTCTTTAACATAGTGTTCTCCAACAATTAAGAAATACCTCGTGTATCATGACTATAACGATAAAAAATGTGTATCAGTATGCGAAGATACTTTTATTTTTTCTAGTAAATATTTTTTTTAGACATGGAAGCTTCTGATCGAAGATAGCTTGAATCAAATCTTATTTATGTTTGTCGGCCTTTTTATTGGAACTTCTTCTTCAAATCTAAAAAAAAAATCATTTTAAATCCTCCATAGATTATCCTTTGAAAATACTTCAATAACTACAGTTAATGATTATTTATTAGAAATAATCATTAACTTTCATCGTAACTTATTACTTTTATCACAACAATGTTCACTATGACTGAAAGTATTTTAAAATTAACCGATGTTGCTATTTTCCAGAAAGAAAGTTTAGTTCTGAATGATGTAAATATTGAAGTTAAAAAAGGCGAATTCATCTATTTAATAGGCAAAACAGGAAGCGGAAAAAGTAGTTTTATGAAAACGCTTTACGGTGATCTTCCACTACAACAAGGCACAGGAAGTGTGGTTGATTTTGATTTGAGAACCCTGAAAGAAAACGACATTCCGTTTTTACGCCGTAAACTTGGGATTGTTTTTCAAGATTTTAAATTACTACCTGACAGAACCGTTAATAACAATTTTCTATTTGTTTTAAAAGCTACAGGCTGGAAAGACAACTCTAAAATGAATACTCAAATTGAAAATGTATTAGACAAGGTTGGTATGAAAACCAAAGGATTTAAATTTCCGCATGAACTTTCTGGCGGTGAGCAACAGCGTATTGCTATTGCCAGAGCGCTATTAAATGACCCTGAGCTTATTTTAGCAGACGAACCTACAGGAAATCTTGACCCCCAAACAAGTGTAGAAGTTATGAAAGTTTTACAAGAAATTAATAAAACAGGTCGTACTATATTAATGGCGACCCACGATTACGCACTACTACTTAAATACCCATCAAAAACTCTAAAATGCGATGGAAACAAAGTATTTGAAGTGGTGCAAAAGGCAGTGTAACTAGCTTGTTGCTTAATATTTTTTAGCCGAAAACTAGCAACCAAAAAACATCAACTTTTTTTATTGACATTCACAATTATGATTTTAACAACTACCAATTCTATTGAAGGCAAAAAAATAACTCACTATTTAGGGATTGTTTCTGATGTAAAATATACCGATACGTTTAGTGGTGCTGGAATGTCTTTCAAAGATATGTTTAGCAGCAAAAAATACTATGACGCTTATGAAAAATCGCTTTTAGAAGCCAAAGAATCGGCATTTCAAAAAATTAAAACTAATGCCGAAAATTTAAAGGCCAATGCTATTGTTGGTATTTCTGTAGATATAGAGCCTATTTCTGGAACGATGACTAGTATGATTTCTGTTGTGGGTACGGCTGTTGTTGTGGTTTAGCTGATAGCTTATTTTAGAATTCAAAATATTTTCAAGTTATCTTAATCTACCGCAATAAAAGATAAACTTATAAATCTATAAAATTATAAATTTGAACTTCCCTGAAATAACTTTATCATTAAAAAATTGTAAATAATTAAACTTTGATACTAAAAAAACAAGCCTTCAAAGCCGATAAAAAAACGAATCCGCTTATTGGTGTACTGCTGTTTTTTGTTTCTATAGTTTTACTTATCCTCACTACACCTGTTGGATTTTTGTATGGATTTTTTCATACACTTTTTAACAAAGGTTTTAGAGGTGTCGGAGAATATTGTTTAAAAATGGCTATTTCTATAGATCAATTAGGGAATGTGATCATGCAATACCTCTTAAATATTTTATGGATTATGCCTAATGGTTATAAATTTGGGAACAGAGACGAAACTATTTCAAGTGCTTTGGGTAGAAATAAACAATTAAATACCTTAACCAAATTTGGGAAGTTTATAGATGCTGTTTTAGACAAAATAGATCCCAATCATTCTTTAAATTCAATCGACTATTACATTGAACCTTCCGAACAATTCATCGATAAACTGGCATGGATTTATATTGAAGATTATAAAATTTTAAGTACTAGAAGTAGAGGTAAAAACAAGTATTATATTCCAGGTGGAAAAAGAGAAAACCAAGAGTCAGATTACGAAGCCTTATTCCGAGAAATAAAAGAAGAATTGCAAGTAGAATTAACTATTGATTCGCTTGAATTTATTGGCGTTTTTGAAGCCCAAGCAGATACGCACAAGCCAGGCACCTTGGTTAGAATGACTTGCTATTCGGGTACTTATAAAGGTAAATTAGTTGCCAATCATGAAATCGAAGAAATTATTTGGTTACGTTACGAGGATAAAAATTTAAGTTCTGAGGTAGATCAACTCGTATTTGAGTATTTGTTTGATAAAGGTTTGCTGCGTTAACTTAGTTGATAGTCAGATGTTGTTATTTAAACCTTTCGATTAATAATAGTTTGGTTCGACCAGTTACAATTTTACGAATACTTCGTAATCATGGTTATTTAGTTTTACCACTTTAAATTACTCAACCAATATCAGGGAAACATACAATTTTTCATTATTAATTTTTAATTTTCAATTATTCCCTACTTTTGTTAAAACTATAGAATAAAACACATGACATTATTAGGCATTGACATAGGAGGTTCTGGAATGAAAGGAGCTTTAGTAGATACCATAACAGGCGAATTACTAACAGAACGTTTTCGAATTCCGACTCCAGAATCAAGAAAACCTAAAGAAATGGCTGAAGTTTTTGCTGAAATTGTAAAGCATTTTAACTATAAAGGCCCTATTGGCTGTGGTTTTCCTACCATTATTAAAAATGGAATTTGTAAAGCTAACGGTAATTTAAGTAAAAAATGGCTTGGAGTAAATGCCGAGGAACTTTTTAGTGATTTTACAGGACTCCCTGTAACCGTAATTAATGATGCAGATGCTGCTGGTTACGCTACTATGAATTATGGGGTTGGTAAAGGAAAAAAAGGGTTGGTAGTCATGATTACTATTGGGACTGGTTTAGGGAGTGGCGTTTTTTGGAATGGTGAATTACTTCCAAATTTTGAATTAGGACAAATTCCGTATAAAAAACATGATAAGTTTGAGCATTATGCGGCCGCTTCTATTAAAGAAAAAGAAAAATTAAGCTATAAAAAATGGGGCAAACGTTTCAATAAATTTTTAGAATACTTAGATCTTATTATTGCCCCTGATTTAATTATTATTGGTGGTGGTACTTCTAAAGATTTTGCTGAATTTAAAGACTATATTAAAATTGAAACACCTGTTGTTGCTGCACAACTAGAAAACTACGCCGGTATTATTGGTGCTGCAACGGCTGCCTATAAAAGAAAGCCTTGAAACTAATTTAGTTGAGGCTTTCTTGTTTCTCAATATTTAATACACTACAGTAATTTTACTCTTTAGGTTTTGAAAAGAAATTATCGGGAACTTTCTCCATAAATGCAACATCAGAGATGTCAATCTTGGTAATAAATTCGCCTATTTCTTCATTCTCGGTCAACCAATGAGTTTTTAATCCTGTTGGAAGAAGAATTTCGTTTGTTAATTTTTGATCTACAATTTCCATAATTTTTTCTGGAGAATGTCCACCATTTGGAAAATACTCAGGGTAAGAAACTATATATCTTATTGCACTAACAATATGAGATTCTGCATCAAAATACAGAACGTAATAATCATCAGGTGCATCACCGACTTCTGGTTCAAAAGTAACTTTTACCACATTTTGTAGTTTCCCTTCGTATTCTTTTTGTTTTAAAAGCGCTAAGTTAACACCTTCACCATCTAAAATAAATGGGTATGCTGCTAAGTATAATGGTGTCAGCGCCCAAAATTTAGTATCGTAGTCAAAAGCTGCACTGTCTTTGGTTTTTACCCAAGATTCCTTTCCGTCCCAACCAAAGCTTGCTGTACTGTCATTATAAGCTGTATGCCTAGCTTTATTATTCCAAGTATCTACAATTTGATACGTATTTCGTCGTGTAGAACCATCCAAAGGTTGGTAATCAAACCTAAAAGATAAATATCCATTACTAAACCATCTAGCTAAACCACCATGCGCTTCCATAGCATTCCAAACTACAATACCAGCATCTGTTTTATTCAATTTTATTTTTGCCTTTTTAACTCTATTGGCAATCCATGGTTTAGGAATATGATAATTTGTTTGTACTATCTCGTCTTTCTTTATTAGATCTATCTCCTTAGGCTCATTTTTACAAGAAGTTATAACAACTAATAGTAAAATTGTTATTGAGTTTAGTAGTAGTTTCATTTAAGGTGTTTTTAGTTTTAGACTTAAATAGTCGTTTTGCTACAGCATAGTTTACATAAAAAAACCCAAGATTTTCTTCTTGGGTTTTTTTATGTCATGCAAATCTTTAATTTAAGCGATTTTATTGCGCTTACGATCATTTTCTGTTAAATATATTTTACGCAAACGTATATGTTTTGGTGTAACTTCAACATACTCATCTTTCTGAATATATTCTAAGGCTTCTTCCAAAGAAAACTTAATAGCAGGAATAATTCTTGCTTTATCATCTGCACCTGAAGAACGTACGTTTGATAGTTTTTTAGTTTTGGTGATATTGATGGTCATATCATCACCTCTTGAGTTTTCGCCAATCACCTGACCTTCGTAAATATCTTCTCCTGGATCCACAAAAAACTTACCTCTATCTTGTAATTTATCAATAGAATAAGGAATAGATTTTCCTAATTCCATAGACACTAATGAGCCATTTTGACGCTGAGGAATATCTCCCTTCATGGGTTGGTATTCTAAAAATCGGTGAGACATGATAGCTTCCCCTGCGGTTGCAGTTAATAATTGGTTTCTTAAACCAATAATACCTCTTGACGGAATTAAAAACTGACAAATCATACGGTTGCCTTTAGCTTCCATACTGGTCATTTCCCCTTTACGAATAGAAACCATTTCAACAGCTCTACCAGAAACCTCTTCTGGCAAATCGATTGTCAATTGTTCTATAGGCTCACATTTTACGCCATCAATTTCTTTAATAATAACCTGAGGTTGACCAATTTGCATTTCATATCCTTCACGACGCATGGTTTCGATTAAAACCGATAAGTGCAATACGCCTCTTCCAAATACTAAAAATTTATCAGCACTATCCGTTTCATTCACTCGTAAGGCTAAATTTTTCTCCAACTCACGCGCTAAACGATCTTTTATATGGCGAGAAGTAACGAATTTACCATCTTTCCCAAAAAACGGACTATCGTTAATGGTAAACAACATACTCATGGTAGGTTCATCAATGGCAATTGTTTTTAAACCCTCAGGATTTTCAAAATCGGCAACAGTATCTCCAATCTCAAATCCTTCTAAACCAACAATAGCACAAATATCCCCCGCTTTTACTTCTTGAACTTTTAAACGGCCAAGACCTTCAAAAGTATACAATTCTTTAATTTTTGTTTTTACAATTCTACCATCTCTTTTTACCAAAGAAATTTGTTGATTTTCTTTTAGTGTACCTCTTAATAATCTACCAATCGCAATACGACCGGTAAATGAAGAGAAATCTAATGACGTAATCAACATTTGAGTATTTCCTTCTTTCACTACAAAAGTAGGAACGTGCTCAATAACCATATCTAATAATGGCTCAATATTATCAGTTTGATTTTTCCAATCGTCGCTCATCCAATTGTTCTTTGCAGAACCATAAACGGTAGGGAAATCTAACTGCCATTCTTCAGCACCTAGCTCAAACATTAAATCAAAAACTTTTTCGTGAACTTCTTCAGGGGTGCAGTTTTCTTTATCTACTTTATTGATCACCACACAAGGTTTTAAACCTAAATCGATTGCCTTTTGCAATACAAAACGTGTTTGAGGCATTGGTCCTTCAAAAGCATCAACCAAAAGCAAAACACCATCAGCCATGTTTAAAACACGCTCAACTTCTCCACCAAAATCGGCGTGACCTGGAGTATCAATAATATTTATTTTAGTGCCTTTATACACTACGGAAACGTTTTTTGAAGTAATAGTGATACCTCTTTCACGCTCTAAATCGTTATTATCTAAAATTAAATCGCCGGTGTTCTGGTTTTCTCTGAACAACTGGCAATGGTACATAATTTTGTCCACCAAAGTAGTTTTACCGTGGTCAACGTGGGCAATAATGGCAATATTTTTTGTTGCTGACATAAAGTTTAATTAAAGGAAATGTTCCTTACTGAAATTGGGCGCAAAGGTACTGCTAATTTTTGAAGTGGAAAATAAAGTTGTGATTTTTTTATTAAGCTGATTTATAGCGGATTCAGTTTCTATTTCTACGCCCTAAAACCCAGCCTATACTAAAACTAATTGTAGGCCCAATTCCTGAATCAACAGTTTGAAAATCAGAAGCACTAGCAAAATAAAGTCCGACTCCAAATTCCATATTAAAATTGAAACCTTTTTGATAGGTTCTTTGAATTCCATAAACTGGTCCAATAAAACCTGCGCTACCCGTTACATCATCAACATTACCAATAAAAAATAATGATGAAAACATGGTGCCAGAAGCTGCTATGTAATTGCCCGAATTTCCTGAAATGTTTTTGTCTTTACCTAATCTTCTTTCCATATTATAAAAAAAGCGGTATTGTGCATTTAGTGTTGGTAAAAATGCATAATAAAATTCGGTAGAAACACTTGCGGCTGTAAATTGCAAACCAATACCTAAAGAAATCGTTTGGTTTTTTGCGATTCCTAATTCATATTCTACGCCAGGATTAATGAAATTTATTTTAAACTGTTGCTCTTCCACATTTTTATCGCTTTGCGCTGATACTAAAGAAATAAAAAGCAAACTGACTGTCAAAAGGTAAATTTTCATATTTAAAAGTTGTTTCGTTGTTTTTTACAGACATCAAATACCAATCCAAAAATAGTATATTTGTGGCTCAAAATTTAGACAGCATGAAACTTAATAAAATTCCGCAAATAAAATACGCTAACAATAATAATTTTTTTCTTTTATGTGGCCCATGTGCTATTGAAGGCGAAGAAATGGCGCTTCGAATTGCAGAACGCATTATGACCATTACCGATAAATTAGAAATTCCTTTTATTTTTAAAGGTAGTTTTAAAAAAGCAAATCGCAGTCGTGTGGACTCTTTTTCGGGAATTGGTGATGAAAAAGCCTTGAAAATTTTACGGAAAGTATCCGAAACTTTTAAAGTTCCTACCGTAACCGATATTCACGAAACCAGTGATGCGGCTCTAGCCGCTGAATATGTTGATGTGCTTCAAATCCCGGCATTTTTAGTCCGCCAAACAGATTTAGTAGTCGCTGCCGCTAAAACGGGTAAGGTTGTAAATCTTAAAAAAGGACAATTTATGAGTCCTGAAAGTATGCAACATGCAGTTATGAAAGTAACCGACTCTGGCAATGAACAAGTGATGATTACAGATCGAGGCACTATGTTCGGCTATAAAGACATGATTGTAGATTTTAGAGGCATACCAACTATGAAAGCTTATGCTCCTGTGGTTTTAGATGTTACGCACTCTTTGCAACAGCCAAACCAAGCAAGTGGAATTACTGGCGGTCGCCCTGATATGATTGAAACTATCGCCAGAGCTGGTATAGTTACTGGTGCAGATGGTATTTTTATGGAAACCCATTATGACCCATCTATTGCAAAAAGCGATGGCGCCAATATGTTACATTTAGATTATTTAGAGAAATTATTAACCAATTTAGTAGCTATTCGGAAAACGGTGAATGGTTTAAAATAAAGAGCCTCTAAAACTAAACTACTATAGCTCAAGTACCATAGATTTTTAAATTAGAATAAAATTCTATTTTAAACGTGACAAGTAAACATTGGCAATTAGCACTTGGTAGTAGCAATTAAATTTAATATTTTTTCGAATATTAAAAATCTGACGTCTGACTAGGGACACAGGGAACTGCCCACTCATAAAATATTCATAGTCCCGAGTAATTCGGGATAAAAGGTAAATGCCCTAAAGCATATAATTTTAACTATTATTGAGATTAATAAAAGATTTTTAAGGTATAGCCTTACTACTTTACATTATTTTCCCATCAACATAATCCTGTAAATAGGCGTAGCGCTTGGTTAGTTTACCGTTTTGTGTCATTCTGGCTCGCTCTAAAACCCCATTTTCATCACCATTAAAAAAAGCGGGGATTACGTTTTTTAGAAAAGCATCGCCAAAACCAACACTAGCATCGCGCGGCAATTCGCAAGGCAAATTGTCAACCGCCATCACCGCAATCGCTTCAGGATGTTTAAAGTCTATTTCTGATGCTGTTCTTGGATTGTAGCCATAAAGTGGGTCAGCAATGGTCGAAGGCCTAATGGTTGTTGCCACTGGTCCATCGATATCGCAACTAACATCGGCCACCACTTTTATTTTAAAGTCTGGACGATTTGCGTCTTCTCTGGAGTAAAGATAGGGCGCACCTTGTCCATAAAAATGACCAGCAATATAGAAATCGGTTACTTTAGCAAACCTAAAAAAGTTGGACTGATAGGCTTCTGGGGTGGCAAAAAAATCTTGTTTATTACCCCGAACACCGTCTTTACGTTTGTTGTATTCAGAAGCATCAATCTGGCAATATACAGGTTCATTAAAAGTTTTTTCGAGATAATCTGAAACTATAACTTTTTTGAGTTTCATAGCGTCTAACATTTCTTTGGCCCCATTCCCAACTCGGCCTCTACCTGTCAAAAGAATTTTAATATTTGGGAGTTTTATTTTTTGCAACTCCGCAATTAAAGCTTGTTGGTCTTTTAAAGTTTCAGCCTTGGGAAGCTTAAAAGCCTCAAATTTAAGTCCGAAAGCTCTAAACCCATTATAAGCACCAACTATCCCCGCATAACGACCAAAAGCCACCAAACGTTGTCCATTTTCGTTGGTAATTACTTCATGGTCATACAATTCTATATTTTTATTTAAAATAGCCTGCAGTAACTTGCGATTATATGATTGCTTTTTGATGGTATGAGAAAAGAAAAAATATTTTTTATTCGGAATTAAATCTTCAATTGGCACCTCTTTTACACCAAGCAACACATCACATTCTTGCATGTTTGATGCTACCGTAATTCCTAGCGCTTCATAATCAGCATCTTTATAAGTACGAATGGGAGAAGGCTCCACAAAAACCAAAGCTTCTTTATGATTTTGTTTTAACTTTTTACAAGCTTCAGGAGATAAAACAACGCGCTTATCTGGCGGATTTTTGCGCTCTCTAATAATACCGAATTTCATTTTTTTGGGTTCTGGGTTTTGGTCAAAATGTTTTAGGTTTCAGGTTAAAAGGTTTATGGTTTACAGTTTATGAAATGCACTAAATATTTATATCAGCTCAAAACTCAACATGAAAAATTTAAACTTTTTTTGAACTTGAGTTTGCACTTGAACTTGAACTTGTTTTTGGTTTACGAACGAAAATAAAAAATTGAACTTGAATTCTGGCTTTAATCTTAGTTTAATTTATTTTAAGGTTATAGTAAGTTTTGACTTTTAGCCTTTGGCTTTTTCAAAACTTAAATTATAACATTTAAAACTTTTCTAAACTTGAACTTGCCCTCTAGCACTGAGGGAAGCCGAAATTTGAACTTTTTAACTTACACCCTTCGTATTTCTAATTTCGTAATTCGTATTTCTTTGCCTTAATACTTTGTTCTTTACAATTAAAAGAATTAATGCAACTATTCACGCCTATATTGTTGTAAATATAACAAATGACAAGTTGACACGCAAAACTTTTTTTGGAATACTTTTTGAACTACCTTTGGCAACCGCTTAAAAAAATTAATTTTTTTAGGCCTTAATAGTTCTTTGATAAGAATAAAAAAGAATTGATTAATGTTGTTTGGAGACTTACTCTTATGCAATAATGACATTGATTCTGACACAAAAATGTGTCTATTTCACTGGGGCCGACTGGTTTTGACAGCGAGACCAATGGCAATGTAAGCATGTCGAGCGCTGGGCTACAGCTCGTTAATCTCATTTTCCACACTTTTAATTGGCGAAAACAATTACGCTCTTGCCGCTTAATCCGAATTACAGTAGGATTTAGCCTCGTCTCTACCAGGTAGAGAAGCGAGATGTTCCTGAATAGCCCTTGTTGGCGGCGATTCTTTAAGGAGCACCAGAAATGTCAACACAAGGGTAGTATTGCTTTGTTACTACCACTAAAATTTAAGAAGCTAAGTGTACAATAGGCGGTTTTCAGTCGGTTGTGCATCTAAAACCAAATGAAAACTACACATGAAGAAAGCATTGTAATTGCTTGTTTGGACGAGGGTTCGAATCCCTCCGGCTCCACTATTTGAGTATCAAAACTCAACAAAAACCCTGTAACTCTATGATTTACAGGGTTTTTCATTTTATATAATATCAATTCAAACCATTTAAAACGGTATTAATCGAGACCAATACGGGTACCTATTTACTCCTTCAAAAATAGGTCTCGCTTAGCCTATTATTTGATTGAATTTCAATACTTTACAAGTTTTTAAACTTAGGATTTTTCGCAATTATTTCTTACCTTTTCCGTGCATTTGCGAGACTTAAAATACATAAAGTTATGAAAACTGATTTTTCTATCTATTTCCACCTTATTAATTCGAAGATAAACAGTGCAGGATTAGCTCCTATTTATTTAAGATTAACAGTCAATTGCAAACGTCTAGAGCATAGTATTACTAGATATATTGACCCAAAATTTTGGAATACAAAATCACAAAAAGTGATGGGAAATAATCGCGAAGCTGTTGAAATTAACAGTCATATAGACAACTTAAGGCATAAGCTGTACAAAATCCATCAAAGATTTAGGGACGAAGATGAATTGATTTCTGCGATATCCATGATGAATGTTTTAAAGGGTGGTGGTAAGAAAACTAGATTCATCTTAGAAACTTTCAAGGAACATAACAAGAAGATGGATCTATTATCTGAAAAAAATATTTCCATTAGCACTGCAAAACGCTATTGGACATGTCATGACCATGTTAATCAATTTATTTCCGAAGAATATAAGTTAGAAGATTACAAATTAAGAGATATCGATTATCGGTTTGTTACTAAATTTGAATTCTTTCTTAAAACAGTTCGAAAATGTAATCATAATTCATCTTTAAAATATATCAATAATTTTAAAAAAATTATCCGTATCGCCTTAGCAAACCATTGGATGGATCGCGATCCTTTTTATAATTACAAAGTCCAATTTGAAGAGGTAGAACGGGAGTATCTTAATGCAGAGGAAGTAGATGTACTTTATACTAAAGAACTACATTTCGATAGGTTAAAAATAGTAAGAGATATGTTTATTTTTTCTTGTTACACGGGTCTAGCCTATTCGGATGTACAAAAGTTATCGAAAGCTGACCTAAACATTGGAATAGACGGCAAATTATGGATAAATATCAAACGTACAAAAACCAATACACGAAGTAGTATTCCTTTACTTCCTATTGCTAAGGAAATTTTGAATCGTTATTCTTATGATCCACAAGTAATAAAAAGTGAACGACTTATTCCAGTATTCAGTAATCAAAAATCGAATGCTTATTTGAAAGAGATAGCTATGCTATGTGGTATAACTAAACCCTTAACTACACATTTAGCCCGTCATACCTTTGCGACAACAGTAACTTTAACTAATGGTGTACCGATTGAAACAGTTAGTAAAATGCTTGGACATAAATCTTTAAGAACAACACAACACTATGCCAAGATTGTAGATCGAAAAGTAAGTGATGACATGAATATTTTAGAAGAAAAATTAGCTTTTAAAAAAAAGACAAATTAATATCTAAGGAATAATCATAATAATAATTTGATTTTCAGTGAGAGGTTTATTTTATGATTGTCAGAAACAAAAAGACTTTTGATAAAAAAAAATCTGAATCATAATTCCAAAAAGTCTAATCGAGTTGGGTAGCTAATATGATTAGGAAATAAATTTTTCATAAGATAAAGGAGCTGTAATTGCTTTTTTTTAGTTTGTAAACAAGAAAAATTTAATCAAAAACTTGTCAAAATTTGGTTCTGCCATTATTCCTAATCAGGATTATTTATAAACCGATGTCCTAGTTTCAATTCAATATTCCGTTCTCCATCTTTTTCGTTCAGTTCCAATAGTACCCTGCTGTCATTAGACAATGAAAATTTTGGCATCACATAAACAAATCGTATCACCTTACCTTCTGCAATTTTTGACGGTAGATTGTGTTTGTAAATCGGTTCTTGATATAGGCGTTGGAGTGATTTCCTTTTCCCTTTTTGTCGGGT
>JBGSQM010000050.1:0-2186 GCA_041738035.1 Cellulophaga sp. | reverse complement strand
CCAATCAGAGGTTTTTAACATTAGTTAAAATTCTTACATTTAAAAGTAAGCAAAAATCACATATCTTTTTATTATTTTAAAAAATTGTGAGATAATCACCCTTTTTTTGAGATAAAAAGATAAATAAAAAATGCTTTAAGGAGATAACTAAAGTAATTTTCAGTTTCTATAAAAGGTTGTAACTTCTAAGTTGTCGTTTTTCTAAATACCAGATAACCTATAACGAGTAAACAAATCATATACATTCCATAATGAATCCATAGCTGTATTTTCGGAATAACTTGTGATTTCGAAAGTTGCATTTCCATTCTTTGAAAAGCTTCTTGTAATTTTTGACTTTTTTCTTTCTCTGTTCTTAGATGATCTTGAAGATAATATTCAATATTTGAAATGTCCGCTTTGATATTGATGTTGTCCACATTTTCAGTTAACTTTTCTAACTTGGTAATACTTTTATTGAACCCATTTAATTCGTCACTTAGAAGCTCCATCACTTCATCTAATTTTTTGTAGCTCATAATTTCTTGTTTTAAAATTCTATTCCCTTAGTAACACTTCTTTTGATTATTCTTTTTATTAGACTCTTGGCGATACTCGCTGCAAAATTCACCGTTAGTTCTGTTGTCTTTCCCAGAAGCTGAACGGTCTTAATTGGTTTTATTTGATTTCCGAAACCGCTATTCTGGGTAATTTGACCCATAATTCTCCCTCCAGACATGGAACGATATACCTCGCTTGCTTTTAGATTATGTCCTTTGTACTCTAATCTAAATCCTTGTAGTTTGTTGGCTTTATTGATACTTGGAATCACTTGTACATTTTCAGCCTTCATGGCTTTGATGTAATCCTCAAAGTTTTTTGGTCTTTGGTTATCCATTACCCTTAGGTGAATGTTTTTAATTTCTTGCCGTATGGGTTGCAGATTAAAGTACTTTTCCAATTGCACTTCTTTTACCGTGGTGAGTCCCATTTCCTTTGCCACGTTTTCAGCGGCTTGTTGGCTTCTTTTCCCGATAAAGCTGTCATTGTATGCTTTTCCATCAAAACCTATTCTATTGACGTACAAATGCACATGGGTATGCGCTTTATCCCTATGCACAAAAGCAATAGCCTGCCGCTCTTTTAAATTCATTTCTTTGATGAACTTCTGAGTCAATTCCCCTAATTCTTTTTGACTAAGCTTCTTGCCCTCCTCTTGGATTGGACTAAGTACAAAACTCAGCGTGTTTTTGTGGCATCTTATGTTCTGTGCTTGGATTAGTTTAAACTCGTCTGTAATCTGTTTGGTAGTATCTCCTGCAATATAATGGTTAAAGACTATTTCAGCATCTTTTTCTTGATTCCATCCATAAGCAATAGAAGCTTTGGTATGTGTTATAGACTGACCTTTGCCAATCATGGTTTTACTTTTTAAAATTGTACAAATGATTTCGTATTTCTTCTGCCAAATCTGCCACCTCTTGCGCTAGTTTTGGATTTCGCTTTTTAAACATATTACGAATGCTGGTAAAGTTGTTTTTATACTTGACGAGCATTTGATAGTGCGTCAATTGCTCGGGGGTCAAACGTTCAACAATCGAATGCTTAAAAGCAGTATTGCGACAATATTCCGATAAAGAAATTCCTGCTCGTTCCGCTCTTTTTTTAAGTAGCTTCTTTTCATAAATTGAGCATCTAAATTTGATATACGTCTTCTTCATTTTTTATTTTCTTTGCAACCATCGGGCGTAAAGCAAGTTTGTTTTTGTGGCAACAAAAACACATCTTGCGGCTTCTGACTAAGTCCCTTTTTAGCATGATGTATTACCCAATTATTTACATCTTTAAAATCTTTGTAGAGCATAGATTTGTCATAGCAGTTGTTAAAATGTTCCATCAGCTTCTTGGTGGTTCTTTGACCATTAGCATCAGTATCCAAACAGAGATGAATTTCTTTATAGTTCTTCATTGTTTCTCTTGATTTTAAAACAAAGGCAGTGGAGTTCATCACCAAGAAATCATATTCAGATACAAGAGTTTTTTCCAAGCTAATAATGGATAACAAATCAAACATTCCCTCGGTAACGATAAGTTTTTCATTTCCATTTTTGATATGGGTGATATCTTTAGGGGAACTACAATTCTTGTAATATTTGTTTCGTAGTTCCCATCCACCAGAATCGTTTTTAAAACCTATGGCGAAATAC
>JBGSQM010000047.1:0-14119 GCA_041738035.1 Cellulophaga sp. | reverse complement strand
ATAAAATAAAAAGAAAATATTTACAATTATACCTCAATGAATTCATTTATAAGCTCAATAGAAGGTATTTTGGAGACAGAATGTTTGATAGACTAGTAATAGCAAGCATTACGACGACTGGAAGCTAAGCGGATATGCAATAACTTGTTCTTTTTTTTGATTTTTAAGATGAGTTCCATGAATAAAAAAGCACTTTATACCATTTTAACTTTGGTATGTATTATAGGATTCTGGTTGTTTGATAATTTTTATACGCCAAACAGCTATTCTGAACCACACAAAAATACATCGGATACCGTGATTGATGCTTTGTATTATCCTTCATCAACCACGGGAGACATTGTGTATCATACCCATTATTCACTTTCATATAACGAAAAACACGAGCAGGCGGAATGGGTTTTGTATCAATTAACAAAAAAACAACTTACGTACGATGATAGAGAGCGACCTTATTTTATAGAAGACCCTAAGGTAAAGACAAAATCTGCTGATTGGAAAAACTATAGGGGTTCTGGTTTTGATCGAGGCCATTTATGCCCCGCGGGCGACCGTAGATTTTCAGAGTATGCTTATAACGAAACTTTTTACACCAGTAATATAAGTCCTCAAAATGCTGCCTTTAATGCTGGGGTTTGGAATGATTTAGAACAGCAAGTACGTTATTGGTGTAAAAAATACGGCAGTTTATATGTGATTACAGGGGGTATTTTAGAAAATAATTTACTTTCAATAGGGGATGAAGATGTGAGTGTACCTAATTATTTTTATAAAATTATTGCACGTAACGAAGGTGAAAATTTAATAATGATAGGCTTTATCATCCCCAATAAACAAACTAGTGAACCCTATAAATATTTTGTAGTATCGGTAGATGACATTGAACGGAAAACAGGTATAGATTTTTTTGAAAAACTTCCAGATGCTCTAGAAAATAATTTAGAAAGCAAGATAAATGATGCCAATTGGAAATTTTAAAATCCTTCTTTTAAACGGTTTGAGTCCATTTTCAAAAATATAAATAGTAAGGCTGTAAAACCTAGCAATCCTGAACCACCATAACTAATAAAAGGTAATGGAATGCCAATAGTCGGCAAAACACCTATCACCATGCCAATATTTATAAAATAATGAATAAATAAAATAGAAATTACGCCATAGCCATACATCCTATTAAATACATTTTTTTGGCGTTCGGATATATACACTAAACGCAATAATAAAAGCGTAAATAGTATAATTACGGTGGTAGTACCCACAAAACCCCATTCCTCACCAACAGTAGTAAAAATATAATCGCTATGCTGTTCAGGAACAAAATCGCCTTTTGTTCTGGTGCCTTCTAAAAAACCTTTTCCGAATATACCACCGGATTCTATGGCTTTTTCAGATTGGTAGGTGTTGTAACCAATAGTTTTTCTAATTTCTTCTAACTTATTAGGATCTTTTTCTAAACTTAACCATAGGCTAAACCGATCTCTATGGCGTTGCTCGAAAACATTTTCAAAAAGAAAACTTACCGATAACGAAAAAAGAATAGTACTTATAAAAACTATGGCTATCGGTACAACAGGGATTTTCATGGATTGCTTTTTTAGCAATAAGAACAAGCCGAGCATGAGACCTAAAAAAAAAGCAATCCATATAGTGCCAAACATTAGGGTGCAAACAAAAATAATAATAGCAGAAATGCCTAGTCCTAAATAAAAAATAGACGTTCCTTCTCTAAATAGTACAAAAATTAAAGAAAAAAATACAAGTGCACTTCCAGGATCTGGTTGCGGGATTACTAAAATGGCGGGGATTAAAATAATTAAAAAAGCAAATAACTGGTCCTTATTCCTTTTTATATCTGTTTGTATATCACTTAGGTATTTCGCTAAGGCAAGTGCAGTAGCTACTTTGGCTAATTCGGCAGGCTGAAAATTAAAAAAACCTAAATTGTACCATGAGGTTGCGCCTGAGATGGTGGTTCCAATAAGAAAAAGACCAGCAAGTAATAGCAGGGATATCACATAAATAATACTAGAAAATCGCTCGAAAAAATTACTTTCCAGCGCAAGAATAACAATGATGAGAACAATATTTATAAAAATAAACATTAACTGTTTGCCATAAATGGTGGAAAAATCGAATACATTTTCTTGCCCTTCGGAATAGGTGCTAGAATAAATATTTACCCAACCAATAGCGACTAATAATATGAAAATTAAAATAGATAACCAATCTAATCTTTTTAATAAACCTTTACCAGCCACGCTCGTTTATTCTAAATGGTTCGCCGCTGATTGCTTTGGCATATTCTTTTTCTAGGGTTGTAGTGAGCATTTTTTTCTCTAAATCGGTTCTTGTGATTTCTCCTTTCAAATATTTTTCAATTAAGAGTGATGCTATATGTCCTGCATACCTAGCTCCAAAATAGCCATTTTCTATATACACCGCTATGGCAATTTTTGGATTATCAACTGGTGCAAACGCAATAAAAACGGAATGATCAGTAAGTTGAGTTCTAACTCCATTTATTCTTGTGAAATTTTCCACAGTACCGGTTTTACCGGCGATATCTATATCTTTTACTTTTAGTCTTGCAGCCGTACCGTGAAGATATACTTCGGCCATGCCTTGAACTACTGGTTCAAAATGTTTTTTGTCTATAGTGGTGTATTGTGGCTCTGTAAATTTCGGGTCTTTTGTTTTAACGCCTTCAATTTCTTTGATGATATGAGGTACAATATAGTAACCGCGATTGGCAATTGTCGCTGTCATGTTTGCAAGTTGAATGGGGGTTACCAAAACTTCACCTTGCCCGATTGCATTTGAAACAAAATAAGAGGAAGTCCAACGACCATCGCCATACATTCTGTCATATGTTGCAGGGGAAGGTATAAGTCCGCTTCTGCCTGTGGGAATATCAGAACCTAAGAAGCCACCTAATCCAAAACTCTTTACATGCTTATCCCAAACTTCTAATCCTTCATCAGAATCTGGATATTTTTCGAATATTTTTCTAAAAGTACCCACAAAATAGGCATTACAAGAATTAAAAATACCATCATTCAAAGCTCTGGAACCTCCACCACAATGGCAGCCACGTTTCTTTTTGCCTACATAAAATCCGTTAAAGCATTGTATTCTAGTTTCAGTCGTAATCACCTCTTCCTGTAATCCAATTAAAGCATTTATTGCTTTGAAAGGTGAGCCAGGCGAGGTTTGAGCCAACACCGATCTATCATAAGTGGGTTGTGCAATAGAATCATTATATAATTTTGTATAATTTTTAGACCTTTCTCTACCTACCAACAAGGCTGGGTCGTAAGATGGTCCAGAAATCATGGCTAAAATTTCTCCAGTTGCTGGTTCTATGGCAACAATACCACCACGTTTTCCATTCATTAAAAGTTCTCCATATTCTTGTAAAGCCTTATCGATAGTGATTTTAATTTCTTTGCCCTGTTCTGGTAAAGTATCTAAAATGCCATTTTTATAAGCACCAATATCTCTATTAAATCTATCTTTTTGAATATATTTCACCCCTTTTCTACCACGTAAAAGGTCCTCATATTGTTTTTCAATACCTGTTCTACCTTTAAGTTCTCCTTGTTTATAATAAGGGTTTTCGTTTAATTCGTAATCATTAACTTCAGAGATAAATCCGAAAACGTTAGCGCCGCTTTTAGTATCGTAGTATCTTAAGGAGCGTTTTTGAATATAAAAACCTTGATATTTTCGCATTTTTTCTTGCAGACGGGCGTAATCTGTTTTTGATAATTGCGGTACTACAACAGAGGGTAATCTGGGAGAATAAATTTTTGCTTTTGCCAGTTGTTTTATCAGCACCTCTTTTTCAATACCTAAAAGACTACAAAATTCTAAAGTGTCTAATTTTTTTACCTCACGCGGAATTACCATTACATCGTAAGCAGGTTGGTTTGCAACCAATAGTTCTCCATTTCTATCATAAATATACCCTCTTTCAGGATAGTCGTAGATGGCTTTTATGGCAGTATCGTCCAAGGCCTCTGCGGGAGAATACCTGAACACCTGCAAATAAGAGAGTCTTCCGATAAAGGTGAGTCCAATAAGGACGATTATAGAGGATAATAGTAGTTTTTTCATTAAGAGGGAAAAATCAAATCATTAAAGAATAAAGTAATTAAATAAAAAAATAGTTAATAATGTCAATTTTATTCTTTTTTAACACTAAATAAGGAACTGAATAGTATGCACAATAATAGGGAAGCAGCACTTACTGCTCCTATTTTCTTTGAAATTAGAAGAATATTATCAAAATTAAAAACTTCTAAGGTAAAAAATACCGCATGATGTATTATAATTAATAACGCTAAAAAAGTAATTTTTTGTATCCATGTTGCGCTAGAAATTTTAAAACTTTGATATTCATAATTTACTCCAAAACAAAAGCGCATAATAACAGGTCTCAAATAGGCAATAGTTAGCGTAGCTGCAGTGTGAAAAGCTAGTGTATCTGAAAATATATCAATAGTGAAGCCCAATAAAAATGAAATAAAAATGAAAATAGCCCTATTTTGTTTTATAGGATACCAGTATATAAATAAAATATAAATCATAGGATTTATAAAACCTAGGAAGGCAATTTTATTGCATAACAAAATTTGTGCTAAAATTAAGAATACAAACCTTAAAATTGTTATGAAATAATAATTACTGGACATTGTTAGTATTAGTTTCTAATTGTTCTATTTCAGGGCGATTTTTATTGTTGATGATATATACGTTTTTAATATTTGTCATATCATTAAACAATGTTATATCAATTTTATAAGAACTTTTTGAAGGATCTAAGTCGAACTTTTTAATACTGCCAATTAAAACATTCTCTGGAAAAATACTCGATGCTGCTCCTGTTAAAATAGTATCACCCACTTTTATAGGCACTCGTCTGGGAATATCAATGAGTTGTACCGTATTGTAATCTTTACCATCCCAAACTAAAGTACCGAAATTGTCGCTGTTTTTTAATTTAGCATTTAAATTAGAGCGTCTGTTTAAAATACTTTGAATGCGCGAGAATTTATTACTTGTGTTTTCTACAATTCCCAGAATTCCATTGGGCGTAATAACGCCCATATCTTGTTTAATTCCGGCCTTTGCTCCTTTGTTCAGTGTAATATAATTGTCGAGATTAGCATAACTATTTTTAATAATTTTTGCCGAAATTATGGTGTATGCTAGTTTTGAAGTATCTAAGACTACGGTGTCAATAGGGGTTTCGCTATTATATTCTTTATTAAAAAGTAATTTCCTTAATCGAATATTCTCTTGAACTAATTTTTCATTTTCAGTCTCTAAATTAAAATAGCCGGTAATGTTATTTGAAGTTTTATAAATACCACCCGAAACCCAATTAGCTGAATTAAAAAATTTAGATTGATGATAGGAATGCGATTTTATAGTCAACCCAAGCGATATAAGCAATAGAAATAAATAAAGTAGCAGATTTTTGTTCCGAAAAATAAAATTGATAATCTGTTGCATCCACTATACCTATTTTCTGATGTACGTTTTTCTAATAAAGCATGTGATTTAAACTGGTAAAGTACATGCAGGTAGAATTCGCTTCTTCTATTTTATCAAAATACTTTTATATCGTTCTAAGTTTTTTAAGGCAATACCAGTACCACGTACTACAGCTCTTAAGGGATCCTCAGCAATATAAACGGGTAAATCTGTTTTTTGTGATAATCGCCTGTCTAAACCTCGCAACATAGATCCTCCGCCAGCCATATAAATACCTGTATTATAAATATCGGCTGCTAATTCTGGAGGTGTTTGTGATAGCGTTTCCATCACGGCATCTTCTACTCTTAAAATAGATTTATCTAAAGCTTTGGCTATTTCTCTAAAGGTAATTTGTACCTGTTTTGGTTTTCCTGTCAGCAAATCTCGTCCTTGAACAGACATTTCATCGGGAGGCGATTGTAAATCTTCGGTAGCAGAGCCTATCGTAATTTTTATATTTTCTGCGGTACTTTCTCCCACATACAAGTTATGTTGTGTTCGCATGTAATAAATAATATCATTCGTAAAAACATCTCCCGCAATTTTTACCGATTTATCGCATACAATCCCCCCTAAAGCAATCACTGCAATTTCGGTAGTACCACCACCTATATCAACAATCATGTTTCCTTTGGGCTGCATTATATCTAAACCAATACCTATAGCGGCTGCCATGGGCTCATGAATTAAATATACTTCTTTGCCGTTTACACGTTCCGCCGATTCTTTTACCGCTCGCATTTCAACCTCAGTAATTCCTGACGGAATACAGATGACCATTCTAAGTGCAGGTGGAAACCATTTTTTCTTCAATGCAGGAATGTTCTTAATAAACATACTTATCATTTTTTCAGAGGCATCAAAGTCGGCTATAACACCGTCTTTTAGCGGACGAATGGTTTTAATATTTTCGTGGGTTTTACCTTGCATCATGCTGGCTTCTTTACCTACGGCAATTATTTTTCCAGTTATTCTATCTCTGGCTACAATAGACGGACTGTCAACAACGACTTTGTCGTTATGAATGATAAGAGTGTTAGCGGTACCTAGGTCTATAGCTATCTCTTCTGTTAAGAAATCAAAAAATCCCATTTTTTATTATTTGGTTGCGGATTAAATGTAAGTTTTATCGACGAAAGTAACAAAATTAATGTTTAAAATGACGTGTGCCAGTCATTACCATAGAAATTCCAAAATTATTACAATATTCAACACTTAAATCGTCTTTTATGGACCCTCCTGGTTGTATGACACTTGAAATTCCACTATTGTGTGCAATTTCCACACAATCTGGAAAGGGAAAAAACGCATCACTCGCCATCACCGCTCCGTTTAAATTAAAATTAAATGATTTTGCTTTGTGGATTGCCTGGTTTAAAGCATCAACACGAGAGGTTTGCCCTGTACCACTGGCCAATAATTGTTTATCTTTTGCCAAAACAATGGTGTTCGATTTGGTATGCTTACACAATTTTGAGGCGAATAGTAAATCTTCAATTTCTTGAGATGTTGGTGCAGTTTTTGTCGCTGTTTTTAAATCAGTTGCCGCATCCGTAATAAAATCTTTGTCTTGCACTAAAACGCCATTCAAGCAAGTTCGCACAATAGTTTGTGGTAAAGTAACTTCATTTTGAATTAAAATAATTCTATTTTTCTTGCCTTGTAAAATTCCTAAAGCTTCTTTGTTATAGCTTGGCGCTATGACTACCTCGCAGAATAAATCATGAATTTCGTTTGCGGTAGCTACATCAATTTCTTTATTACTGATTAAAACACCTCCAAAAGCAGAAACCGGGTCTCCAGCTAAAGCATCAACATACGCTTGGTGTAAAGTGCTTCGTGAAGCTAAACCACAAGCATTGTTGTGTTTTAAAATAGCGAACGTAGGTTCGTCATTTTTAAATTCGTTCATTAAATTAATGGCTGCATCTACATCTAAAAGGTTGTTGTAAGACAAATCTTTTCCGTGCAATTTATGAAACATGGCCTCAAAATCACCAAAGAAAATTCCATTTTGATGTGGATTTTCTCCATATCTTAAAACTTGCCCTTTGGTTTCGCTAATTTTTAAAACGGTTTCTTGTTTGCTTTGGTTGAAATAATTAAAAATAGCTGAATCGTAATGAGATGATACATTAAATGATTTTGTGGCAAAACGCTTGCGATCTTCTAAAGTGGTTGCTCCGTTGTTTTTAGAAATTAAATCTAAAACCTCTGCATAATCTTCCATAGAAGAAACACATAGCACATCTTTAAAATTTTTGGCAGCGGCTCGAATTAAGGATATACCACCAATATCAATTTTCTCGATAATATCTTCTTCTGAAGCACCGCTTGCTAATGTTTTTTCAAAAGGATATAAATCTACAATGACAATATCAATTTGAGGAATTTGGTATTCTTCTAATTGTTTTTGGTCTTCCTCATTGTCTTGACGGTTTAATATACCCCCAAAAACCTTGGGATGTAAGGTTTTTACGCGTCCTCCTAAAATTGATGGGTAGCTGGTTACATCTTCAACAGCAACTACATCAATCCCTAAATCTTTTACAAATTTTTCAGTACCTCCAGTAGAATAAATAATTATCCCAAGTTCTTGGAATTTTTTTACAATGGGTTCTAAACCATCTTTATGAAATACAGAAATTAATGCTGAGGTAGCTTTTTTTGTAGAACTCATTTTTACGTGCTTGAAATTAGTGATTTAAGCACGCAAAAGTAATTTTTTTGAATTTAAAAAGAGGCCGATGTTATCAACAAAATACTAAACTTTTAAAGAATATTTGCGATTTCTGCATTTACAAATTCTAAAAAGCGTTCATCTTCTATTGTAAATGGGTCTATTGTGTTCGAATCTATATCAATCTGACCAACATTTTGGCCATTTACAAATAAAGGAACTACAATTTCTGCTTTTACGGTAATGCTACAAGCAATATAATTATCTTGAGCTGTAATATCTGGTACCACAAAATTTTGATTGCTTAAGGCCACTTGTCCGCAAATACCTTTCCCAAACGGAATAATGGTATGATCCGTTGGCTCACCAGCATAAGGGCCTAATTTTAGCTCGTTTTTATCACCGTTTTTAAAATAAAAACCTACCCAATTGTAATAGGTAACGTTTTCTTTAAGTAATTCACAAATCTGCTGTAAGCGCTCCTCTGTGGTTAACGTCTTGTTGTTGATAATAGTAAGCACTATTGGTTTTAATTTTTCAATCATAATTTTAGTGATTATAAACGGAGTTCAAAAGTCGAATTTTTTCTTGAACAATTAAAACACAAAACATGTAAAAATTCGTTAATTAAAAAACAATATTTACTAAAACATTTATAAATTTCGTAATTTCGCGTAAATGAAACAATTGTCTAATAAAATAATGTCCATAGCCATAGCACTTTTGCTATTGGTTTCTACGACCTCTTGGAAAGTAGAAAAACATTATTGTTTGGGTCATATTGTTGATATTTCATTTTTTACACCCGCAGAGGGTTGCGGTATGGAAATGGAAAGTTCAGATGATACAACAAGCATTGAAACTGAAAATTCTTGTTGTTCTGATGTTACTATTGTAGTGCAGGGCCAAGATGATTTAGCATTTTCATATCCAGATTTTACTTTAGATCATCAACAATTCTTAGCTGCTTTTACGCATTCTTATTTTAATGTTTTACCATTAGAAACTTTTCAACCTGTAAAACACACCCATTATACTCCACTCATTATAGTCAAAGACTTACAGCTGCTTGACGCCGTTTTTTTAATTTGATTTTATCTTTTTAGTTATTTCCGTGGACACGGAACTTTTCCATTTAAATAATTTAAAAATATATGGAAACACTCAAAAGAAGTATAATCAAATTATAAAAACATGAAATATACATTTTGGCTTTTAGCCATTTTAATTTTGTTTACCGCTATTTCTCGGGCACAAGGGCCACCGATAACATCGGATAAACCTATTATGCTAGGTGCTGGTAGTTTTACGGTTAGATCATTAACAGAAATTAGAACTACCGAGCGTGCTACGTTTACCTATATTCCCTTTAATATTAGTTATTTACCTACTTCAAATATTGAGCTTGGGGTAGAAATCCCTTATATTGCTAACACGCTCGATAATGCTTTAAAAGGCAGTTCTTTAGCAGATATAAAACTCATGGGTAAATACCAATTTTTCAGAAAGGATGCCACTGGTAAAACGTTTAGAGTAGTAGGTAAAACAGTACAGACTTTACCAACTGGGGAAGATTTAGATGAAATGGATTTAAGTATGGGTCAATATGCTGGCTACTACGGTGTGGTTGCAGGTTATGAAACCCTTAAATACGGTATTTCTAATGAAATTGGTTATAATTGGATGCCCGATGGTACCATGGATGACTTTCGTTATAAACTAGGTTTTGGTCTTCCACTATTAAAACCACAATACCCTAACAAACAACTCAATTTGTTTTTTGAATATACCAATTTATGGCTCGTGGAGCGTAATTGGTACCAATTGCTTTATGCGCAAGGAGTACAGTATGCTCGGAAAAATACAACTTTTGAATTAGCAGTTCAGGTGCCCTTGGTCAATGATGTTGATCAAGGTAGAAAATTTAATTACAGTATATTTTTAGGAAGTAGATTTACATTTTAACAAACAAATTATAAAAGAATGAAAAATACAATTATAGTAACATTGATTATTGGAATAATGACAATGTTTAGTGCAAACGCACAACAAAATATGGATAAATTTATGGTACAAGTAGATGGTCTTGGTTGTCCGTTTTGCGCCTATGGATTAGAGAAAAAATTCAAGGAATTTAAAGGAATAAAAAGTGTAAAAATTGATATTGAAACAGGTGATTTTAGTTTTAGTTATCCAGCAGATAAAGCACTTTCGCTAGCAGATGTTGAAAAACAAGTAGAAAATGCGGGTTATACACCCATTACTACTAAAATTGAGAGAGCTAATGGTAAAATTGAAGCCTCAAAAGAAACAACCCTCTCTGAAAATGCTAAAGGAACAGTCACTAAAAATATGATGGTGGCAGGCAACTGCGGCATGTGCGAGGCACGAATTTCTAAGGCAGCGAAAAGTGTTGCAGGAGCTTCTGAAATTTCTTGGAATAAAGATACTAAAATGATGAAAGTTTCTTTTGATGCCGCTACCACCTCTTTAGCTGAAATTGAAAAAGCTATTGCAAAAGCAGGACATGACACCAAAAATCAAAAGGCGCTGACAGCAACCTACAATGATTTGCCGGCTTGTTGCCATTATGAAAGAATGGCTAAATAAATTTATAAATAATTACCTCTTAGCGTCATATTTAAAAGCTTAATTTTTTTTAACGACGCTTCACGAGGTTATCAATAACTACATAAAAAAATGAAAAATATAGGTATAATATTAGTTTCCATCATTTTATTTTCGGCTTGCAAAGAAAAAGAAGCCTTGCCAAAAGAATGGACTTTTTCTAATACGATACAATTAGAAGGAATTAACCCTATTGGCATAGCTGAGCTTGATGGAAAACTATGGTTGTCTGACGGTGACCATAATCGTTTGGTGCAAATTGATGCACATGGTAGAATAGAAGTTGTTATCGACAGTTTAGAAAGGCCAATGCATATTGATGCTGAAGATGGTGTTTTATACATTCCGCAATATGGTAACGATATAATAGGCAAGTTTGCTAACGGAGCATTAACATCTGTCTCAATTAAAGATAGTCTGGATGCTCCGGCTGCCATATCAGTTTTTAAGAAAGAAAAAGCAATTGCAGATTTTTATAATAACCGTATTCTTTATTTTAATGGCGTCGATTGGATTTCGTTTGGTAAAGAAGGTAAAGCGGAAGGCGAATTTTATTATCCTACCGATGTACAAATCACAAAAGATAAAATTTGGGTTGCCGATGCTTATAATAATCGCATTCAAGTTTTTGATAAACAAGGGAAATTTTTACAAATGATGGGGCAAGACCAAAAAATGAATGCCGCGACAGGTATTTTAGTCACTGAAAATGAAGTTTTTGTAACAGATTTTGAAAATAATCGTGTTTTGGTTTTTGACAAGATGGGCAACTTAAAGCAGGAAATTTTGGAAAATATTGAAAAAGCTACTGATTTATTAATCATGAATAATAAACTTTTTGTTATTAATTATAGAAATGGTCAGATCAATATTTTTGAATGGAAAGAAGTACCCATTAAAACGGACGAATTTAAAAGTTAATCAATGACACATACCTATACAATATCAGGGATGACCTGCGGTGGTTGCGTAGCATCTGTTAAAGAAAAACTCTTTAAAATTACAGATGTAACTTCCGTTAGTATTGATTTGGATAAGGCCGAAGGAAATATTGAAATGACAAGGCATATTCCGCTAACCCAATTGCAAGAGGCTTTACAAACTAAATACAAGATTACTGAAAAAGATATTGCTGTTAGTCGAAACCATAAAGTAGCGCTACCAATTGAAGATAAATCTAAACTAGCACAACTAAAGCCTTTGTTCTTAATTTTGGGTTATTTATCAGCAGCGGTTGTACTGCTGAATTATAAAGATGGAAGCGTAAACGATGCCATGCTCGATTTTATGGGGCTTTTTTACATTGTTTTTAGCTTTTTTAAATTTTTAGATTTAAAAGGATTTCCCGAAAGTTTTAGCATGTACGATCCTTTGGCAAAAGCCATCCCTGTTTATGGGATTATTTATCCATTTATTGAAGCCGCATTGGGAGTTTTATTTTTAATGCGAATTCAAATTCCGGTAGCGTTAATTAGTACAATTATAATTTTAGGAATTACTACCGTTGGCGTTACTAAAACGCTTTTAGACAAAAAGAGTATTCGCTGTGCTTGTTTAGGAACTGCCCTAAAACTACCCATGACCGAAGCTACTTTTATAGAAAATGCGATTATGCTAATAATGGCAATAAGCATGTTAATTCAAATGTATAGCTAGATGCAAAAATTAAAGTGTAAACTCTTATTTGGCATTTTATTCTTTTATAATCTTGTCATTTTTTCTCAGGAAAAAGTAGAAGGTACCGTTAGAGACAATAATAATATTGGTTTGCCAGGCGCTAGTGTGTATTGGATGAATTCTCAATTGGGTGTAGTTACCAACCAAAAAGGAGAATTTTCTATCTCATATCAAAAAGAATATAATAGATTAATTATCAGCTATGTGGGTTTTGAGTCGGATACTTTAAAAATCAGTGAACCAAAGAGAATAACCCATCTATTAAAACCATCGAATGAATTAAGGGAAGTAGTGGTGCAACAAAAACGTGATGCGCTTCAAAAATCTTTTTTTACACCACAAAATGTGGTGACCATAAATAGTGAAGAATTGTTAAAAGCCGCTTGTTGTAATTTATCTGAAAGTTTTGAAACCAACCCTACCATCGATGTAAACTTTTCGGATGCGCTTACAGGCAATAAGCAAATACAAATGTTGGGCTTAACAAGTCCGTATTTAATGATTACCCAAGAAAACTTGCCTATGGTTCGTGGCGCTTCACAAGCTTACGGACTATCGTTTACTCCAGGAACTTGGGTAGAAAGTATTCAGATTACCAAAGGAGCAGGTAGTGTGGTCAATGGTTACGAGAGTATTTCTGGTCAAATTAATACTGAATTGGTAAAGCCTTTAACCGATAATGCAATTTTTGTTAACGGATATGCAAATCAAAATGGTCGGTTAGAGCTCAATACCCATTTGAACACGAAGTTATCAGACAAGCTAAGTACGGGTTTGTATATTCATGGCAATCAACGCAGGGTAAAAGAGGACCTTAATGACGACGGATTTTTAGACGCGCCTTTAATGGATCAAATTAATATTATGAACCGTTGGCAGTATCAAAACGCAGAAAATGGCTGGGTAAGCTTTTTTAATGTTCGTTTTTTAAATGATGAAAAACAATTGGGTGAAGTCGATTTTAACTCCTTGACAGACAGAGTTGATGCTAACCCAGCATTTGGTAATGCTAATGCTGTTGTAGCAACAAACCCTGCACTGAGCGGAGCCGAAGTGTGGGGAAGTGAAATTGATACGCGCCGTTTTGATACTTCTTTAAAACTAGGCTATGTTTTTACTGAACTACCGTTTCAAAGTATGGGTTTTCAGGCTTCGTATAGTTTGCATAAGCAAGACTCTTACTTTGGTTTTAATCAATACAACATTAATCACGAGAGCTTGTATTCTAATTTAATTTTTAATTCTATTATTGGCGACACGCAAAATAAGTTTAAAACAGGACTTACCTTTGCTTATGACGGCTATCAAGAATTGGTAAATTTTGACAACTTTGACCGGGTAGATAAATCTGCCGGCGCATTTTTTGAGTACAGCTATGAAAACTTAGAAAAAGTAAGTTTAACGGCTGGTTTGCGTGTTGATACCCATAACAGATTAGGGACTTTTATGACCCCTAGATTTCATATTCGTTACACCCCTTGGGAAAATGCAAGTTTAAGAGGATCTTTTGGTCGTGGCAAAAGAGCGGCTAATATTTTTGCGGAGAACCAGCAATTTTTTGGATCGTCAAGACTTTTACAAATTTTAGATACT
>JBGSQM010000005.1:0-32655 GCA_041738035.1 Cellulophaga sp. | reverse complement strand
CAACATAAAAATATCAGCACTGTTAATGATTTTTCATTTTCAAGACACCTTCTTACCTTGAACACCAGCACTAACGGACAATAGAATATATAGCACAATAATCGCTGGTACTGCCAAATACTTTAAAGTAGCTAATAAAATAATGCTCATAAATAGAAAAATATAGCGAATAGCATTGTCATTAAAACTCCAATTTTTAAATTTTAACGCAAAAAGAGGCAATTTGGCATTCAGTAAAAGAGCGCTTACAAAAGTAAGGCCTATTAAAAACCATTTATTTAAGATAATTTCGTTTAAAATTTCATTATTGTGAAACAACAAAATTAAAGGTAAAGAAACAATCAATAAGGTATTCGCTGGCGTTGGCAAACCAATAAAGGAGTCTGTTTGGTCTTCATCGATATTAAATTTTGCAAGTCGGTAGGCAGAAGCTAAAGTAATGATAAAGCCTAAAAGTGGCCATAAGGTAGATATTTCTAAACCTTTTGACATCAAACTACCAGTATCCCAACCGTTGGATAAGGACATTTCTAGCAATTTAAACATTACCAATCCTGGTACTACACCACTGGTAACCATATCAGCAAGAGAATCTAACTGTAAACCTATATCACTTTTTACATTTAATAACCGGGCGGCAAAACCATCAAAAAAATCGAAAATAATGCCTAAAAAAACAAAAAGTGCTACCATTTCAAACATATCATGAACGGCAAACACAATAGCGATACATCCACAAAATAAATTTAATAAAGTGATCAGGTTAGGAATATGTTTTTTCATTTTTCTTACTATTTTGGTAAAAATAAGATAATTTTTGCTCAAATAATTCATTATGTCTTCAATCAAAAAAAATTCTTTGCATATTTGTCTTTCTGTTATTACTCAAAAAAAATGTGCTTAAAAAAAACATTACTTTTACTCGCTATTTTGTTTTCAATTTGTGGTTTTTCGCAACCAGAATTGTCTTCATCATCAACTATTAGCGCGCTTACCGTTGGCACAGCAGACGAATTGTATTCAAAATTCGGACATAGTGCAATCCGAGTTCAGGATCCTGTTTTGGGAATAGATGTGGTGTATAATTACGGGCATTTTGATTTTAATACCCCCAATTTTTATGTTAAATTTACGCGTGGTAAATTGTTATATGCTCTGGCAAGAGAGCGTTTTTCTGATTTTTTATACGGTTATGAACTCGAAAACAGGTGGGTTAGGGAACAGCAATTAAACCTTTCTACAGCCCAGAAAAACAAATTGTTAAAGTTTTTAGAAAACAATTACCTTCCCGAAAACAGATTTTATAAGTACGATTTTCTGTTTGATAATTGTTCCACAAGAATACCCGACGCCTTAGTATCGGTTTTAAAAGAAGATTTGGCTTTTGATTACTCGTATTTAGATAATGCTTATACTTTTAGGCAACTAATTCATCAAAATTTAGAAGTAAATTCTTGGTCAAATTTTGGGATAGACCTAGCTTTAGGTTCGGTTATTGACAGAAAAGCAACACCTTACGAACATCTTTTTCTGCCTATTTATGTATATGATCAATTGCAAAATACAAGCTTAAATGGTGATAAATTTGTAACAAAAGATACCTTATTGATCGACGTAAAACCAGTAGCCGCTACCTCAAATTTTTTGCTTTCGCCTTTTTTTTGGTTGAGTGTATTAGGCATCATAATACTACTTATTACGTATAAAGATTATAAAAACCAAACCAGATCAGGTTGGTTAGATTTTATGCTGTTTTTTACCACAGGATTAGCTGGCTTACTTATTGTTTTTCTTTGGTTAGGTACAGACCATAAAGCAACCGCTAATAATTATAATTTTTTATGGACTTTTCCATTGAACGCTTTTGTGGCTTTTGCTTTGCTTAAAAAAACGGGTATTCCAAAATCTTTAAACATCTATATCACAATTATCCTAGCGTTTTTGGTTTTAAGCCTATTGATTTGGGTACTTAAAATTCAGATTTTTTCGCCTTTAGTATTGCTCATTATTTTGCCTTTGGGAGTTAGGTATCTATTTTTAATTTATAGTCAAAGGTCGAGCAGACTTCACTAACTTTGCAGAAACAAAAAAAATCAATTTTTTAGTTTAATTTTCAATTTATCAAATGAACCTACTCTCAGTAGAAAATATAGCCAAGGCCTATGGTGAAAATGTGTTGTTTTCAGAGCTTTCCTTCGGCATCAATAAAGATCAAAAAATAGCCTTAATTGCAAAAAACGGTACTGGCAAAACATCTATCTTAAATATACTTTCTGGGTTAGATACTCCAGATGAAGGACAAGTTAATTTTAGAAAAGGAACTCGAGTTTCATTTTTAGACCAAGACCCTATTTTAGATCCTAATTTAACGATTGAAGAAACTATTTTCGCATCGGATAATGAGGTTTTACAAGTGATAAGAGCGTATGAAAAAGCCCTAGAAAACCCTGATGATGCCGATGCGTACCAAGCCGCTTTTGAAGGCATGGAACGTTATCAAGCTTGGGATTTTGAGACCCAATACAAGCAAATATTATCTAAATTAAATTTAAACGATCTTCATTTAAAAGTTGACATATTATCAGGTGGACAAAAAAAGCGTTTGGCATTAGCCAATGCCTTGATCAATAAGCCTGATTTATTGGTTTTAGATGAACCTACCAACCATTTAGATTTAGAAATGATTGAATGGTTAGAGCAGTATTTTGCCAAAGAAAACATGACGCTCTTCATGGTAACGCATGATCGATACTTTTTAGAACGTGTGTGCAATGAAATAATGGAGTTAGAGGACGGTGTTTTATATAGTTATAAAGGCAATTACTCTTATTATTTAGAGAAAAAAGAAAACCGCATTGAACAAGAAGCTACAGAGCAACACAAATCTAAACTATTGTTCAAAAAAGAGCTCGATTGGATGCGTCGCCAGCCAAAAGCACGTACCACAAAATCTAAATCGAGGATAGATGATTTTTATGAAATAAAAGAGCGTGCCAGCAAACGCAGAAATGATAATGAGGTAGAATTAGAAATTAATATGGAACGCATGGGAAGTAAAATTCTTGAGCTTCATAAAATATCAAAATCATACCCTGGTAAGCTAATTTTAGATAAGTTCGAATATAACTTTCTTAGAGGCGAGCGCCTAGGGATTATCGGTAAAAATGGTTCTGGTAAATCTACCTTTTTAAATATTCTCAGTGGTAATGATGAACCTGATACAGGCAAGGTCGTTGTGGGTGAAACTATTAAATTTGGTTATTACACTCAAAAGGGTATCAACATAAAGGAAGGACAAAAAGTGATTGATGTAATACGTGAATTTGGCGATTATATTCCTTTAATGAAAGGCAGGCAAATATCGGCCCAACAACTATTAGAACGCTTTTTGTTTGATCGTAAAAAACAGTATGATTATGTCGATAAACTAAGCGGTGGCGAGCGAAAGCGCTTGTATTTGTGTACCATTTTAATCCAGAATCCTAATTTTTTAATTCTCGATGAACCTACCAACGATTTAGATATTGTAACCTTAAATGTTTTGGAGAGTTTCTTGATGGATTTCCCCGGTTGTTTATTGGTGGTGTCGCACGATCGTTATTTTATGGATAAAATTGTAGATCACCTTTTTGTGTTTAGAGGCGATGCTATTGTTGATGATTTTCCAGGTAACTATTCAGATTTTAGGTCGTATGAAGATAGTGTGGTTATCGAAAATAGGAACTCAAAAAAAGAAGTAGAACCTTTAAATGGTTCTAATTCAGATAAAAATTCTTGGAAGAAAGAAGAAAAGAAAAAGCTTTCTTTTAACGACCAAAAAGAATATACCAATCTTGAAAAAGAAATAAAAAAATTAGAGGCAAAAAAGGAACTAACCCAACATAAATTTGCAGACGCCTCACTAACTGGAGCGCAAATAGACCAGCTTTCCGCCGAGTTAAATGAAATTGAAGCTACTATTGAAGCTAAAACAGAGCGTTGGTTTGCATTGTCAGCTTTGATAGAATAAACTTAGATGTCCATTGGTTCGTTAATGGCTTTTCGTTGATAGTTCAAGGTTCCAAGTTAAAAAAAATGCTGTTAGTTTAAGCAAAGTTAGCAAGAGCAAACTATTTTTTAACTGAAAATGAAAGGGAAAATGGGTATTTTAATCTAATTTATAAACAAATGCCTTACTTTTTTGGCTATCTAAAATTCCTATTCTCTGCTACCAATCAACATGGGGTTCATTCCCCTTTTGTGTATTCTTTTTTGACCAAATGTATTTATAAGAAAAAGAGTTACAGTAAAGAAACACCAATAAATATATTTTTAAAATCTTTGGAATATTTCAATATAAACACCCTGAATATTTCTGATTTTGATGAGAAAGTTAGGCGTCAAATCTCACAACACTTTCCAAATATTATTATCGACACCAGTTCAACCCATTTCTGGTACATATCATCTTTAAAAGAAGAACGACTCTTAAAATTGTTACAGGATGAGCAGTTTCAAAACGATAGTATAGTTTTTATCGACTGTATTTTTAAGGATAAAAAAGCATGGGAAGCCCTAATTATATCCGAAAAAATTAAAGTGAGCATCAACTTTTTTTATGTTGGAATCTTGTTTTTTAGAAAAGAGCAGGTAAAAGAAGATTTTAAAATCCGCACTTAAAATGTTATTTTTATAAAAAAAAGATGATAAAGTATAGTTTATATATTCTATTCGCGGTTTTAGCCGTAATTTTTTTAGTGAATCTTTTCAACAGTAAAAAAAGAACAAAAAGTAGGAGAGATCGTAAATTTATGGATAGAAACAAAAAATAAATTTTTTTCCATGCTACTCATTTTCTCTCGTACAAAAATAGCTTATCCATCGGATAAAAAAGTAGTAGTATTTATAAATATTTGTCAATAATATAGATGTGGTTAAAATTTATTTTACTATCATTGTAGTGTATAATATTTTTATGTGTAAGCATAATATTACATAATTAACAACAAGAATTACGCCTTACACAACATTTATAATGGAATAATACTTTCTTAATGCTTATTTAGAGCTCTTAAACCTCTAAAATATAAGAAATTATGAAAGTAAGAAAATTCTTAATTGCCATGAGCTTTGTAATAGGACTTGCAAGTTTTGCATCATGTTCTAATGATACGGCTTCTGATGACCAAAACCTTTATGAACAACAAGCCATTGACGGTAAGGAAATCAAAAATCAGGATACTTGATACCTTTTGGGGAGCCTTGTTCATTATTTTAGGATCAACGCTCCCTTATTTTCACGATATTATTACAGATACTGCTGGTTTAAAATCTTGGGTTCCCATAGTAGGTATTGAACAATTTCTTACGGATTCCAATAATTTTATTTTAGGCTTTTCAACGTATCGCGTTTTTCTCTATACATTTTTAATTTTTGTTTTTGCGTCTATTGGCTGGTTTGGTTGGTATAAGAATGCAAAAACTAAATTTTATGCTAATTCTCTTCTTTTAGTACTTTTATCTTCAACATATCAGCTAGGAATTATCATTTTAAACCTTCGCCGTTCCGATTGGAATGATACCAATTTAAAACTTCTTTTTTTAGGAATATTTTTTATCGTTTTAAATTATTTTAGCTTTAAAAATACGAAACTCACTTTAAGTAAATTAGCTTTTTGTTTACTGTTTTTCGCACTTGCTTTATTGCCTTTTTTTCACGACTTGCTTACTGACATTGATGGAACAATAAAATTTTGGGTGCCAAATTTAGGAATAGAAAAGATGCTAACTAACGAAAATGGATATGTTAGAGGATTGATAAGTTATCGTGTTCTGGTCTATATGTTTTGTATTCATTTATTTGCGCATTTGGGTTGGTTTGGTTGGTTCATGAATAGTCAGGGTAAAAAGTATAGGCCTTTTTTATTGGTTCCTGTAGCCTTAAGCCTTCTCCAAGTTATTATAATTGTTATGTCTTGGAATGAAACCGAATTTAACAGTCCAAGCAGTAAACTTTATATTACACTAGCCTTGAGTTTACTTTTGGCGATTAACTTTTATTTTAACAACCATAAAGTTTCCCTAAAAAATAAAATAAACCTGACGAAAAAAACCATTAAACATTGTAAACATGAAAATTGACAGATCAAGATTTTGCTTTCAAGAAGTAGAAGAAGCACAAAAAAATAAATCCACTTTAAATACCTTACTACAAGGCATAAATGCAATTATGGAAAGCATTGTGGAAGCAAAGCCTTATGTTTTAGATTGGGATCATGTGCTTTCGGAATACGATCAATTAGGCATGGGTGATGTTTGTGAATTTGCGGCTAGCTATAGCTTTGGTTGGCATGCCATGAATTTAAAATTAAAAGATAACGCGAGCAAGCAGAGCATGTATAATGATATTATTGATGGCATCATCCAAAAAAGGCAAAATATAAAATAGTTGGGTTTATACCTTGAAATCTAATTAAAACTCATTTTCATTTCTCGATTTATTCTTTTTAGATGTTTTAAATTCCTTAATTTCGGCCTGATAAATATGAAGAGCAAAAGAAAATGAAAATATATACAAAAACAGGCGACGATGGGACTACGGCATTATTCGGAGGAACAAGGGTTGCCAAACATCATATTAGAATAGAAAGCTACGGAACTATTGATGAACTAAACTCATGGATTGGTTTAATTCGAGACCAAAATATAAAACAAGAATCGAAGGATATCTTAATTAATATTCAAGACAAACTATTTATTATCGGAGCTGTCTTAGCTACCGATCCTGAAAAAGCCGTTTTAAAAAATGGAAAAGAACGACTAAATATCACTAAAATCAGGGATACTGACATTGAACTTTTAGAAAACGAAATGGACGCGATGGATGCCCAATTACCTCCGATGACGCATTTTGTTTTACCTGGCGGCCACACAACGGTGTCATACTGTCATCTTGCCAGAACGGTATGCCGCAGGGCAGAGCGATTGGCATCGCATTTAAATCAATTAGCCCCTTTTGAAGAAAACGTATTGTCTTATATAAACCGTCTTTCGGACTATTTATTTGTTTTATCACGAAAATTAGCAATGGAACTGAACGCTGAAGAAGTAAAATGGATTCCAGAAAAATTTTAATCAATCGAATTGCCCTAGGCTGGGCTTCGGTCTAGTGTTCACATAATTTTTTCTGTAGGAACCAATAGGCACGATATAAGAACCAAGCCCGCCTTCAGTTAGGTCTGGGCTTTTATATGGCAGCGGTCTTGATTCTAGTTGATTTATTGCCCTGCCTTGAGAATTGTTGATTTGAAGTAGTTTTTATTTTTAAAATGCTTATTTTCAATTTGTTATAGTATGATAAAAAATATAACAAAATAATATATCCAAATAAACTTGTATATATCAATTAAAAATTTATTTTTGCAAAAAAATAAAAATTAAACTACTAACATGTATTGGACTTTAGAATTAGCGTCATATTTAAGTGATGCCCCGTGGCCAGCTACCAAAGACGAATTGATAGATTATGCTATTAGAACCGGTGCTCCATTAGAGGTTGTTGAAAATTTACAATCCATGGAAGAAGAAGGTGGAGAAATTTACGAATCTATCGAAGAAATTTGGCCAGACTACCCTACGGAAGAAGATTACCTCTGGAATGAGGACGAATATTAAAATAGTAACACAATTACATTGAAAAAGTCTCATCTGAGGCTTTTTTTTTACTTAATTTTGAAGTATAATTGGGGAGAAATCTCTGAAGACAAATTAAAGACCATTTTGTCATGCTTTATAACTTTGATCGGTTTGGTATAGTTATGGCATGTTATCAAATAAATAAATTACTAGTATGAGTATTTTAAATTCAGTTTTAAAAGTTTTTGTAGGTGACAAAGCAAAAAAAGATGTTAAGGGACTACAACCAGTTATAAATCAAATACATTCTTTCGAAAAAGCACTTGAGCAATTAAGTTTGGATGAAATCAGAAATAAAACTTTGGCTTTCAAAGCGCAAATAAGGCAAGATTGCAAAGAAATCAACGATAAAATAAAAGAACTACAAGCCGAAGTTAAAATTTCAAAAGACATCGACAAAAATGAAGATATTTATATTGAAATAGACAAACTTAAAGAAGAGGCGTATAAAACATCTGAAAAAACTTTAAATGCCATACTTCCAGAAGCCTTTGCCGTAGTTAAAGAAACAGCTAAACGTTTTAAAAATAATGAGACATTAAGTGTAACCGCTACTGAATTTGATAGAGAATTATCGGGCACTAAAGACTATGTAAGTTTAGAGGGCGATAAAGCCATCTGGAAAAATTCTTGGAACGCAGCAGGTAAAGAAGTTACTTGGGATATGGTTCATTATGATGTGCAATTAATTGGTGGCATTGCATTGCATCAAGGTAAAATTGCTGAAATGCAAACTGGAGAAGGTAAAACTTTAGTGGCAACACTTCCATTATATTTAAATGCTTTGTCAGGAAATGGAACACACTTAGTTACCGTAAACGATTATTTAGCGAAGCGCGATAGTGCGTGGATGGCACCCATTTTTCAATTTCACGGCCTAACTATAGATTGTATTGATAACCACCAGCCTAATTCAGAAGGCAGACGTAGTGCTTACAACTCTGATATTACTTATGGTACCAATAACGAATTCGGTTTTGATTATTTAAGAGACAACATGGCGCACACGCCTAGCGACTTAGTACAACGACCACATAATTATGCCATTGTCGATGAGGTGGATTCCGTTTTGGTAGATGATGCGCGTACCCCCTTAATTATATCAGGTCCTGTACCCAAAGGTGATATTCACGAATTTGACCAGCTAAAACCAAAAGTAAGTGATTTAGTGAACTTACAACGTCAGTATTTAACAGGCGTATTGGCCGATGCTAGAAAATTAATTGCCTCAGGTGATAGCAAAGAAGGTGGATTTCAATTGCTACGTGTGCACCGTGGTTTGCCAAAAAATAAAGCATTAATTAAATTTTTAAGTGAAGAAGGCGTAAAGCAGTTGCTTCAAAAAACTGAAAATTATTATATGCAAGATAACAACCGCGAAATGCCAAAGGTCGATGAAGAACTATGGTTTGTTATCGATGAAAAAAATAATCAGATAGAGCTTACAGAAAAAGGAGTAGAACATATTTCAGGAGAAGATAACAGAGAGTTTTTTGTAATGCCAGATATTGGCGGGGAAATTGCAAAAATCGAAAAGCAAAATTTCGACATCGAGAAAGAAGCAGCCTTAAAAGAGGTGCTTTTTCAAGATTTTGGGGTTAAAAGTGAACGTATTCATACTTTAAATCAACTTTTAAAGGCTTATACTTTATTTGAAAAAGATGTGGAGTATGTGGTAATGGAAAATAAGGTGATGATTGTTGATGAACAAACTGGTCGTATTATGGACGGCCGGCGTTATTCTGATGGCTTACACCAAGCTATTGAGGCTAAAGAAAATGTAAAAATCGAAGCCGTTACGCAAACTTTTGCAACAGTTACCTTGCAAAACTATTTTAGAATGTACCGTAAACTTGCGGGAATGACGGGTACTGCGATTACAGAAGCTGGTGAATTTTGGGAAATCTATAAGCTCGATGTTATGGAAATCCCGACCAATAGACCTATTGTTCGTGAAGATCGTAATGACCTAATTTACAAGACAAAAAGAGAGAAATATAACGCTATTATTGATGAAGTCACCAAACTTTCTCAAGCGGGAAGACCCGTTTTAATTGGTACAACTTCTGTTGAAATTTCAGAACTTTTATCGCGAATGCTAACCATCCGCAAAGTGCCACACAATGTATTGAACGCCAAATTACACAAGAAAGAGGCTGATATTGTGGAAGAAGCTGGTAAATCGGGAATAGTTACTATTGCAACAAACATGGCGGGTAGGGGTACAGATATTAAACTTTCTGCTGAAGTAAAAAAGGTTGGTGGTTTAGCTATTGTTGGAACAGAAAGACACGATTCTCGTAGGGTTGACCGTCAGTTAAGAGGTAGATCCGGTCGTCAAGGCGATACAGGAAGCTCACAGTTTTATGTTTCTTTAGAAGACAACCTGATGCGTTTGTTTGGTTCCGATAGAGTTGCTAAAATGATGGACAGAATGGGCTTAGAAGAAGGTGAAGTGATTCAACATTCTATGATGACCAAATCTATCGAGCGTGCTCAGAAAAAAGTAGAAGAAAATAATTTTGGCGTTCGTAAGCGTTTGTTAGAATATGATGATGTGATGAATGCCCAACGTGAGGTAGTTTATAAAAGAAGACGCCATGCACTGCATGGAGAGCGTTTAAAGGTTGACATCGCAAATATGATTTATGATACCTGCGAAGTAATTGTTGAGACCAATAAAAATGCAAGTGATTACAAAAATTTTGAATTTGAACTTATAAAATATTTTGCGATCACAGCTCCTATTTCAGAAGAAGAGTTTACCAAAAAAACAGCTCAAGAAATCGCTACAATACTTTATAAAAAGGCTTATCAGCACTACTTAGATAAAATGGATCGCAGTGCTACCAGCGCCTATAGGGTTATTAAAAATGTATATGAAGAAGAATCTAATAAGTTTGAACGTATTGTTGTTCCTTTTTCTGATGGCATCAAAACCTTTAATATTGTTACCGATTTAAAAGAAGCCTACGAAAGCGATGGAAAACAATTGGTAATCGACTTTGAAAAAAATATCACTTTAGCCATCGTTGATGATGCTTGGAAAGTTCATTTAAGGAAAATGGATGAATTAAAGCAATCTGTTCAGTTGGCGGTACACGAGCAAAAAGATCCACTTTTAATTTATAAGTTTGAAGCTTTTGAACTTTTCAGAGGCATGATTGAAAAAGTGAATAAAGAAGTAGTTTCGTTCTTGTATAAAGGTGATATCCCTAACGGAAATAATGACAATATTCAAGAAGCGAGAAATATAAATCGTCCTAAGGAAAAATTGAATCTGAACAAAGAAGAAGCCTTGAATAGCGACGAATTAGCCGCTCAGAATAGAGCAGTAGGTCAAAATCAAGGAAATAGGCCTCAAGTTACTGAAACCATTACGCGAGAAGCGCCAAAAATTGGTCGAAATGACAAAGTAACTATTAAAAATGTTATCACTGGCGAAAGTAAAACCTTAAAATTTAAACAAGCAGAACCCTTAGTAAGCAAAGGGGAATGGGTAATTACAGAACATTAATTATTCAAGGAGTTAAAACGACAGCAAAAAAAAGCTGTCGTTTTTGATTTTCATCAAAAACATAATTAGTTTTACACTTCAATAATAAATTTACGTACCTTGATACCTTTAAGTATTCTCAGTAAAGTAACTGAATAAGGGTTAAAATAAACTGTATGGCATACAAAGAGCGTCTAAAAACAAAAACAAGGTTAACCCTAAGGGTAAGTTACTTTTCGGCTTCCTTATCTTTTTTATTTGGTTTAGCTTGTTATTATCTTTTAGACATTTACCGCGTAATTCCTTTTGTATTTATTGGTTTCTCATTTTTTACCTTATTAAATATTATTGCATTTAAATTTCATAAAAATTTGACAACTACTTATAATATTGCCTCGGCTTTGGCATTGATGAGTGCCGTTTTAATTACCATGTATAGTGGTGGTATTAATAGTGCTTTTATTTTTATTTTAGCACTTATTGTTTTTGCTGGATACGTAACCACCAAAAAGTATGGTAGGTTTTATCTATACTTGGTATTTTTGATTGTAACATTAATGTATATTAAAAGTACAGCTAACATTGAATTTTTAGAAAATGTAGTGCCAGAAGCTTCAAAAGATTCCTTTAGTTTTATGAGTATTTTATTTTCGGTGTATTTACTAGGTGGCGTTTTTGGGAAAGTGTTGGTAAAAACCCATTATGACCTTTATAAATCTAAAATGGAGGTCGAACAACAAGTAAAAGAGAAAGAAACACTACTTAAAGAAGTGCACCATAGAGTTAAGAATAATCTACAAACTGTTTCTAGTCTTTTGAGCTTGCAGGCGCGAAACATGAATGACCCAGAAATGAAAAGCATGATAAAAAGTAGTCAAAATAGGGTAAATTCTATGGCTATGGTGCACGAAATGCTGTATATGCGAGAAGACTTGTCAAAAATAGAATATAGGTCTTATGTTGCAGAACTTAGCGAATATCTTGTAAAATCTATAAAGGGCACAGATAATAGAATTAAAGTAGCAATTGATATTATTGATATTAATTTGGGTATTGATACCGCAATACCATTAGGCTTATTGATCAATGAAGCCATTACTAATTCTTTAAAATACGGCATTAAGGATAATGGAGAAGGCGAAATTAATATTACGCTTAAAAAAGAAACTGAAGAAGATTATGTGCTTAATATTGGCGATGATGGCGAAGGTTATTCTGAAAATATTACCCCACAAACCACAAAGTCATTAGGTTTAAAACTAATTTACAACCTTACCAGACAGCTCAAAGGTTCTATCTTAAAAGATGCTACTAAAAAAGGGACTAACTATATTATTAAGTTTAAAGAAATAGGCCAACACTTTCAGCCTATAAGCTCATCTTAGTAATTAATTTTTGTTCGCTTTTACTTTAATAGGTTTTAAATACTTAACCCTGTTTTTAAAATATACAAGTGATATTAACGAAGAAACGACCAAGAAAATTAAAGTACCTACCATAATTATGCTAATTTAGATTTGTTTGTTTTTGTAGTGAATGATAATTCTTTTTTCACTTTATAATTTTTATCCATGTACAAACGAGCAACCTTAGTTTCGTTGTTATTTAAAACTGTATTTATTGTTGGTGTTACCAAAACTGCTGTTTCTGTTACTATATTAACTTTCAATTCTGAATTGCTTTTTTGAGCTTGAGCAGAAAGAGAGATAAAAAGAAAAGTTATAATAGTTAACATTGTTTTCATGACTTAGGTTTTAATTACAAGGTAAAATTACCCTGTATATAAGGCCTAAAGAGATAAAATTCGGTCAATACCGTTTAACTATCGGTGAATGAAAATTATCTAGGTGTAAGTAACATTTTCACCGATAACTGAAAATGGCGTAGAAATCTGCTTACCGAAGTAATCTGTTTTTTATCGGGAATTAATTTTTGAAGACTTTATAATATAATAGGATAACAATGAATTGATGTAACAATTTTCTAATGTAGCAGTGTTCTAATATAACAATGAAATAATGTAACAATTTTCTAATCCAAAAATGTAAAAATAGCTTAATGCAAAAATTTATCTAATTTAAAGACCTGCCTCCCAGAAGGCAGCTGTTTTGATTTGAAAATGGACTGTTTCTGTTGCTTAGCGAAGTTCAAGTATTACCATCCATTTTAATTCAAAAAAAAAAGACTACAAAATTGCAGTCTTTTTAATCACTAAGTTTATAATAGTAGTATCAAGGCTTTGGATCAATCAAGGCTACGGTGCCACCAATTTTATCCTTTTTTAGTTGCTTTTGAATTTTTTTTATAGCAGACTCGATAGATTTTTCTGGTTCTATAATATTATATTCTCCCCAAAAATCGGGATCGGCGAAACCAATAGCTTCATCACTTAAAATAATATTTTTTCGCAATCTTTGTCTATTTTTTAAGGGATCGCCTAAATTTTTCTCCCAATCGGTAACCGCCATTTCGCAAGTCATGCTGTAAACAGAGTTGAATAACTTATCATCCCAATTAATTTTAAATTCTAACAAAACGTTGCTATAGCCATAATACCATTTATTATTTTTTTCTCTATAATCGACCCTGTAGGCAACTTCTGTAGGGAAAACGTTAGCTCTAGCCGGTTTCTTTTTTACAAACATTCTTGATGCTTCATATTTGTCTGTAATATTTAAAGAATAAATAGCACTAGTTAAAATTTTATTTTCCGCATCAATAAATAATTGACCTTGATAAAGTTGATCTGTTTGCTCTACTTTTTGCGCAAAATTAATCACGTAAATTAATTTATCATTAATTCTTGTAGATCCCTCAAAAGTATAGTTATATAAGGGCAAGGTTTCTTCCGTAAATACATATTCTTGATACTTCATCATATCAACAAATAAGGCATTAAATGGACCTCCTTGTAATTTTAAAGCTAGGGTATCTAATTTATCATAATCTGTGCTCTTACGGGCTTTGTACAATTCTACGGCATCATCTTGATTTGATGAATAAGGAGTTTTGTGAATGTTGACCACCGCTTCTGATAAGGATACGTTTTTCTTTCTTTTTTTAATAGTTTCTCTATAAAATGCCGTCATTAAAGTGGGATCTTCAAAATAATTATCACCTTTATTTCTGAGGGTTTCTCTCACTAATTCTTCAGCATTTTTAGGTACTACTATATTTATTTCGGATAGGGCAACCACAGAGGTTTCTAGGGCAATTTTATTATCCGATTCTTGTAATTGTGCAAGATTAATTTGCTTGGTTTTATAACCTAAAAAACTAACAGTTACACTTCCTTTCATAAGGCTATTGGGTACCTTTAGCGCAAATTCTCCCTCAGTGTTGGTAACCGTGCTAATATTGGTATTTTCTACAGCTATGGTAGCAAATACCAACTCTCTATTGGTTTCGGCATCGACCACTTTCCCTTTGTACTGTGTAAAGTTTTCATTTGGGGGCGACTGGTCTTGAAAAAGAATTCTGGCATTAAGTGTTTGTGAGACCCCAACCGTAAGCAAAACTAGAATTGCTGAGGCGAGGGATTTTTTTAAAGCAATTATTTTTTTTTGTATCATGGAAATAAGATTGAATATATTATTTTAAATGTTAAGATAGTGATTTTTAAGAAGATAGAATATAATTTTTTGTTAATTAATCTATTGCTCATTAAAATGGAATTCACTGTTAATGAATTTATTATCATTATGTTAAAGTTTTTTTTTCAAAAAAAATCTACCAAACTTAAAAACTAGGTTCAAGTTTGGTAGATTTAATACGTTTTTTTGGTAAAATAAATACTAATTATCTACACTTTCATTATCTGTTTTGCTATCATTTTCTTCAGATTCTTTTGAAAGATGATGTTTAAAAATATTTAACTTTTTGAGTTTTGCTTTCCAAGTCGCTAACTCTTCTTTATGACCGTTTATTTTTTTAACAACCTCTTTTACCACAGGGCTATCTTCCGAAGCGTTAGAGAAAAACTGTAAGTTATTTTCTAATTGTCGGACTTCACTTTTACACTCGTCTATCTTGCGACGAATAAAGGTACGTTCTTTTTGTAAGGCTTGCTCCGTATCCTCGTTATTAGAAAGTTCTTCAATTTTGTTGCCATATTTTAATAGTTCGCCTTCTTTTCTATCAAGATCTAATTTTTTAAATATTGCATCTAAGATTTTGTTGAACTTAACATTTACCCCTTTTTTATTGAATGGTACTCTTCCGTATAATTTCCATTCGTTAACAAAGGCTTTAATAACTTCTATATCTTTTGATCTTTCTCCTGTAAGTTTAAAAGCTTGGAGCCTTTCTAAACATGCGTTCTTTTTGTCAAAGTTTTCTAGCTCCTCTTTTTGAGTTTCATTTTTATCCGCATGTAATTGGTTAAAATAGTGATTACAAGCATCTTTAAACTGCTTCCAAATTTTATCAGAATACTTTCTTGGAACATGCCCAATTTGCTTCCACTCATTTTGAATTCGTTTCATTTCTGAAGTTGCTGCAGGTGTATTCTCGCTTTCCTTTAAACTTAATGCCAAAGCCAAAAGTTCTCTTTTTTTATCTAAATTATCTTGTTGTTCTTTTTTTTGATCTTTATAGAAGGCATTCTTTTTTTTGTTAAACTCCCTAACACTAGTTTTAAATGTTGCCCAAGTTTTTTCATTTACCTTTTGAGGAACTTTCCCAGCCTTAAAAAATTCGTCTCTTAATATTTCTACTTCCGTAATTTGTTGTTGTAAAATTTTGTGGTTATTAGCATCTTTAACTGTAATGGCATCGATGGCGTCAATAAGTTCTTTTTTCTTAACTAGATTGTGCTCATATAATTTTTCTGCCTCAGCATAATAATCTTGTCTTCGGTTGTGTAAAGCCTTAGTGGCATTGCTAAAACGTTCCCAAATAGCATCCCTGTGTTCTTTATCGACCGGGCCAATATCTTCTTTCCAGATTTTATGAAGCGTTTGTAGTTCTTGAAAAGCAGTATTTAAATCTTCTACTTTATCTAAGGCTTCGGCTCTGTCTGCTAATTTTTCTTTTTCTTCTAGGTTTCGTTTAAAATCTAAATCTCGCAGTTCTCTATTTAAGTGAAGAAAATCATAAAATATCTCAATATGATGATGGTAAGTGCGCCATACATCATTATAATTATTTCTTGGGATAGGACCCGCATGGCGCCAACTTTCTTGAAGGTCTTTAAAGTTTTTATAGGTAGTATTGATATCTTCCTCAACATTGACCAAGCCTTTTAAATCCTCTATAATTTGAAGTCGATTAGCAAGATTATCTTTCAGAGATTTTTCTAAGCTTTTGTAATACTGGTTTCTTTTATCTCGATATTCGGTATAAACCTCATTGTATTGTCTTTTGGTAACAGAATTATATTTAAAGTCTATTTCATTACCTCCATTACTAACAAATTCTTCTTTTTTGTGGTCTATAAAGTCCTGAAATTTTAAATCGAACTCATATTTAATACCATCAACATGCTTTTTTATGGCTTGTACCCTCTCGTTTTTTACCAAACGCTGCAATTCGCCCACTAAATTCTCCATAGTTAGGGCGTGATAATCTAAAATAGGGATGCTATGGCGATGATGATTATCGGTGTCTTCTGCATCCTCGGCATTAGAATCGTCTATTTCATTCAGGACTTCGTTGTCAGATTTTTTAGAATTTAAAGCCTCCTCATCCTTGAGTATTTCTGAAGTATCCGTTTCATTTTCAGCAGCTTCTGATTCTGCTACTACCTTTTCGGTAATCACTAAAGCGTCATCTTTGGGTGCTATAGTTTGGTCATCACTACTATTATGCTGTAGTTTCTCATCTTTCTCGTCCAACATTTTGTACGTATTTGGCAGTTCGCCTATTTCAATGGTAAGATAGTAACAACCTTGAGAATAGCAAAAAAATAACGTAAACTTCTTTTAAAAAGATGTTTTAAGAGAAAAGATTATAGCTAAAATAAAATAGAAAAGAGAGTATAGAAAATAGACCAAATGCAATTGACACTAGGAAAATAGAGACTAGAGAAAAGTAAATAGAAAAGATAAAAAGGAAAACAGACTAAGTAAATGGAACTATGTAAAAGTGAAATTATGGTACATGTTATAACCTTAAACTTGCAACTATTCAATCCTTAAACCATTTACACCTGAAACAAAATTAAACTATTCATTCCAGATTTCCCATGCTTTTTCTGCTTGTTGTGCTAACATGGCTTCTCCGTTTTTTATTTTTGCGCCTTGGGCTTCACCAGCTAGTAAAAAAGCGGTTTTTTCTGGATTGTAAATCAAATCGAAAAGTATGTGTTGTGCACTTATAAATTGATAAGGTATTTCGGGTTTATTTAGAATATTCGGGAAGGTGCCTAAAGGTGTGCAATTGACAATTATGGTATATTTCTCCAGTTTTTTTTGATTTAAATCCGAATAACTAAGTTGATCATGCTCGGGTTCCCTGGATACAAATTTATAGCTTATACCTAGGATTTTAAATACATAAGCAACCGCTTTTGATGCGCCTCCAGTACCTAAAATCAATGCGAATGTATCGGTTTTTTTTAATAAAGGTTGAATCGCTTTTTGAAATCCGTAATAGTCTGTATTGTATCCCTTTAGTCCGTTTGTTGTGATTTTTATCGTGTTTACCGCACCAATTTCTTGGGCAATAGCATCCATCGCTGATAAATACGGAATAACCACTTCTTTATACGGAATGGTTACATTAAAACCTTTTATATTTTGGTTGTTTTTTAGAACATTCTTTAATTCGCTAATCTCTTGAAAATCAAAATTCTCATAAGTGTAATTGTCCAATTTTAGTGCTTTAAATTTTTTGGTAAAATAGACTCTTGAAAAAGAATAGTCAATATTTTTTCCAATCAACCCAAACCGAATTTTACCTTCTGTTTTTTCCATACCAATCTAAACCTAAAAGAATACTAATTCCAAAAATTACAAAGAAAAATGCCCACCATGTTTCTGCACTAGCAAAATTGGGTAAGTACCGCTCGTAATTCACTATTATTTCGTTTTTGTTTGAGTCTAACAGTAAACTACCGTTTGAATTAGTTTTAAAAATTGTTTTTTTCCAAGGCCAAACCACACCTAATGATCCTGTGATAAAGCCTATAATCAAGGCCGTTGTAATATGTTTAAACCGCTTTAATAAGAACGATAATAGATGTGATAGGGTGACCAAACCAACCGCGGAACCGGTTGTGAATACGGCTAATATGGTTAGGGTATTTAAACGCTTTGAGTTGTCAATAAAAGTAAAATCACCTTTAATAACTTCGGCGAAAGTATCATATAATGCATTGACTGAATCTACTAAAAGTAGCACATAATTTCCTAAAAGTATTAAAATAAAAGAGCCAGAAAGTCCTGGTAAGGTCATACCCGAAACACTAATAATGCCGCAAAAGAAGATAAAAATTAAATTGGTATTTTCTGTTGCAGGGTTTAAAAAACTTATAGCAATACCCAATAGTAAACCAATAAAACCCGCGATATATGTTTTCTTGTTCCAATAATCAAAATCTTTGGAGATGTAATAGATGGAACCCAAGATCATCCCAAAAAAGGCGGACCAAACAAAGAGTTCTTTTTCTTCTAAAAAATAATCAAGAATTTTTGATATGCTAAAATAACTAACGAGCATGCCGAAAATAAGAAGGGTTAAAAATTGTCCGTTTACATAGCGGTAGAAACTTTTAAACCGACCGTTGAAAAATAGTTTAAAGGCTTTAATATTTACTTTTTGTAGCGAATAAATAAATTCTTCGTAAAAACCACCTACAAACGCTACGATACCTCCAGAAACACCGGGTACTTTGTTCGCTGCACCCATGCATAAGCCTTTGATAACAAGCCAAAACTTATCTGAGGTTGTTCGAGGTTCATACATAAAAAGGGACTATTATTTTTTTGAAGCCAGTTTTTCTAGGATAAAAATAAGAGAAAAACCAACCAATGCCAGTATAATCGCAAATAATAATTGATTATCGCCCTCAAAAGCGAAAGGTGAGACACTCTGGTCTTTAATTACGATTACTTTTTCATCAAAAACCTTTGTTTCTAATATTTTTTTCCAAGGCCATATTTTTGGTAAAGAGCCTAAAATAAAACCAGTAAGCACGGCTAAAGTTATATTTTTATAACTGGTAAATAACCATTTTAAAACTTTAGCAAAACTCAGAATCCCAAAGATAGCGCCCAACCCTACGATGGTTACAATTTTCAAATCTCTTTCATGAACTGCTTCGAGAATAACTTTATACGAACCTAAAAGCACTAAAATAAAAGCGCCTGAAATTCCAGGTAAAATCATAGCACAAATGGCTAATGCTCCAGAAAAAAATAAATAGGGGAGGCTTTCTGTGTTTTCTGCAGGTGGCAGTGTGGTAATATAATAGGCAATGACAGCACCTAAAACAAACATTACTATAGCTGCCAAATTCCATTTTTCAAGAGATTTGCCTACAAAAAAGATACTCGCCACCACCAAACCAAAAAAGAAAGACCATAAAATTATAGGTTGATTCACTAACAACCAACTAATCCCCTTAGCAAGTGAGAAAACACTAATAAAGATACCTAAAAACAGGGCAACTAAAAAATTTCCATTTAGTTGAGTCCAAAATACCTTAAATCCATCTTTTTTGAGGGTTTTAAATAAAGAAAGATTAACATTGTTGATAGAAGTGATGAGTTCTTCGTAAATACCAGAGATAAAAGCAATGGTACCTCCTGAAACACCAGGAACTACATCTGCCGCACCCATGGCAAGACCTTTAAGCGTAATAAAAAAATATTGTAAAAAATTTCGATTTTCCATCTAAAAAAAATTACTAATTTTTGGATAATTTGTTGTTTAAGTTGATTGCTTTTGATCGATATTATTACCAAAATAAGCTATTTATACCTTATCCCTTAGGGAGGTTAAAATTACTTTTTTTTAATTTTAGAAGTGGAAAATTAGCTTTTTTATTTAGAGGTATTTTTATATTCCCTTAAGATTTCTTGCATCCAATCTGTGGCACAAAAATCAGGGAAATCATCCTGAAAATCAGGTAGCCCATCGGCATCTAAAATAATAGCTTCTGCCAAATATATTCTAGCCCTTTCTATTTTGTGTAGTAAACTATGAATGCCTGATAATTGAAATAAAATGGAAGCCTCTTCTGGGTGAAACTCTCTACCTTGCTTTAATATTTCAATAGCCGAATGAAAATCTTTATTTTCTTGAACGACCGCTGCCCAATGTAACCAAGTGTCCAAGTCATAATTCCCAAAATCAACTGCCTGTTTGTAAGCAAAATCAGCTTCATCCAACTTTTTTAAAGCTGTTTTAATTTTGCCGTTTTTTTTCCAATACATTGAATTTTCGCCATCTATATTAATTGCTTTATTAATGTAGTAAGCTGCTTTTTTATAGTCTTTTAGTCGGTAATAGAAGTCGGTAATAGCAAGCCAGCCTTTATCTAAAAGCGGGTCTTCGTGTACGGTTTGGTAAAAATAATGCTTTGCCAAATCTATATTTCCTAATTTTTCATGGCATTTGCCTATTCTCAAATACGCGTGCGAAGTGGGGTCATCTAAACTAGTGGTAGCTTCATAATTTTCTATAGCTTCATTGTATTTGCCTAATTTTTCAAGTACTTTTCCTTTTTCAAAATAAGCACCTACAAAAGTATCGTCGGAAATAATGGCAAAATCATAAGCTGATAAGGCCTCTTTGAACATTTTTTTAGAAAAATATTGCTTTCCTAGTTGATGCCAAGCTACTTCGCAATAGGGGTTTTCCTCTAAATAATCATTCAAATAGTAAATAGCACCATCAAAATCTTCTAAAAATTCGAAGCAATAAATTACATTATAAAGGGAAGTGTAATCTTCATCGTCTAGGCTTACACATTTCATAAAATTTTTCTTCGCCATTTCAAAATCATCGAGAAATAAATATTCCATGCCTAGGAGAGAGTAAATATCGAAGGCGTCGTCAGAAAGTTCTAAAGCTTTTTCTAAATACTCAATGGCAGCAATGTGATTATTTTTTTTAGAATAAAGATTAGCCCTTTGGATATAAATTTCCTCGTTGAAATTATCCACAATTTGTAGTTCATCTAATAATCTTTCTGCGATTTCCACTTTGTTTTCAAAGACCAGCACTTCAACGTGTAACAGTTTAATCTCGATAGAATTAGGATGTTGTTGCAAACCAATTTTTATCGCTTTTTTCGCTAAAGAGATTTTCCCATTATTTAAATAGTGATGTATAATATCTTCAAAATCTTCTGAATCAAAGAAATAGACATCATCTGTCTTGAGCATCGATTCAAATTTGGTAATCGGTTGGCTTGGTCTTTCTTCTGCATCTAATGCCATAGGCCTTTAATTTTCAATTGTTTTAAAAATACTATTTTGAAGTGACAGATAGCTTAATGAACTGGTTTTATTATTAACAAATTAGTTAACAAATTAGTATGCAAATTCATCTAAAATAGTGATTATTTGCTCGCAACCTGCTTTAATTTCTTCATTAGAAATAGTTAAAGGAGGTGAAATACGCACCGCTAAAGGCTCAAAAAGCAACCAAAAAAGAATTAAATTTTGTTTAGCAGCTGTTAAAACCACGTGATTTGTAATTTCTTTATTTTCCATCATAAGCGCCAGCATTAAGCCTTTCCCTCTAATTTCTTTGATGTGTTTATGTTTTAAATAGGTTCTAAAAAGGTTTTCTTTTTCTAGTGTTTCATTTATTAAATTGGTTTCTGTAATTTCTTTTAAAGTGGCTAAACTCGCGGCAGCAATTACTGGATGGCCTCCAAAAGTGGTTATATGTCCCAATTTTGGGCCGTCTTGTAAGGTTTGCATCAATTTTCGGGAAGCGACAAAAGCCCCAGCAGGCATACCACCTGCCATTCCCTTGCCAATGACCAAAATATCAGGAATACAGTTATAATGTTCAAAGGCAAAAAGCTTGCCAGTTCGCCCAAATCCTGGCTGAATTTCATCTAAAATTAATAAAACACCCATGTCATCACATCGTTGTCGCACTTTAGAAAGATAGCCGTTTTGTGGCTCAATAAATCCTGCTCCGCCCTGTATGGTTTCTAAAAGTACGCCTGCGGTTTTCTCGGTTATTTTTAGAATATCATCTTCATTATTAAAAGTGATAAAGCGCACATCAGGGATTAACGGCCTAAAAACTCCCTTGCGTTCTTCATAGCCCATGACACTTAAACTCCCCATGGTATTGCCATGGTAGGCATGGTTTGCGGCAATGAGTTCTGTTCTTCCTGTAGCTCTTCGTGCTAATTTTAAAGCACCTTCAATAGCTTCAGTGCCTGAATTTACAAGGTAGGTAGTTTCTAAATTTTCTGGCAAAAGCGATGCTAAAAGTTTGGTGTAAGCCACAGCGGGTTCTTGAATATATTCTCCGTAAACCATAACGTGCGAATACCTATCTAGCTGATCTTTTATGGCTTGCGTAACTTTTGGATGACAATGACCTAGACTACAAGCGGAAACCCCTGCAACAAAATCTAAATGTGCATTGCCTTGGGTATCATAAATATAACTCCCTTTTGCATGCGAAACTTCCATCGCCAATGGGTAGGGTGTGGTTTGCGCCTGATGTTTGTAAAAGTCGGTCTTCATATTGATGGAAAATAGATGAAAAAGCAGAGATAAGGGATAAGAAAGAAGAGAAAATAGAAAAATGAGAAGAGAAAATAGACTTGCTTCGCAAAATTTCTGTTAGACTTCAAATTATATTTTAACTCCTATTTTTTATCTTTTTAATAATTAATTAGCCGTTTTTAATTGAGTTGTTACATCACTATTTTTAGTGGATGGAATTGGCTCTTTCGGTTTTGTTAAATTTGTTGTAGTCGTCGTATTTTTTTTAGGTGCTTGCTTTGTATTTTTTTTAATTTGATTTACGGGGTCGGAGATATTTCTACTGCGCTCTTGCTCCTCTGCGTCAATATCAATAGGATTTTCTATGCCACGAATCACAACTAATTCTATATTATTATCATCGTCGTCAAAAATATCGTCTTTGGTTAAAATGCGTTCATCGCCGCGCCAGACCATTCCTTTTAAAATGCGCTGTTCTTCTGCTAAATTACCTTCTGTAAAAATAGTACCATCGGGTTCTACAAAAAAGGTCAGGTCTTCCACATCATTATTTGCAAAGGTAATATTGATTTTGCTGCACACTGTTTTATTGATGCCTATTAATTCTTGATCGTCATTATACATCCAATAGACCACTTCGGTATTGCTTATTAAATCCACTTCCTTAAGCTCGTTTTCTACAAATTTCCCGAATAAATTGATACCTTTTGCCTGGTTATACCCTTTTTTTCCAATGGTATCTAGCGATACTACAAAGGCGTTTTTGATGACTTTAAGCGAGTCTAATTTTTCCGTTTCGATATTCGAAATTAAATGAATGCTATCGCCAGTCATTTGGTTATCGGCACTCCAAATAATTGGATATAATTTAGGCCAGTCTATCTCCTTTGTTGTGGTAGGAATACGTTTTCCAATAAGTTGTGTTAGTCCTGTCGCCTGATCTATATGAATGGAGTCTGCTTTTCCGCTTAAATCTGTCTTATAAAATTTTGCATTTCTAAAGGCCCTCACCATTCTTTTATCAGGAACTCCAGTAATCATAAGGGTATCGCCGTGCATGTAGAGCGAATCTTTTTCAACAAGATTTATAGCGACTGCTCTTCTGGTAGCAAAAACGGAATCTTTAGCTTTAAAAACTTCGGCATAATGCGCTCTTAAAATACCTTTATTTATAGTGTCTGTAATTTTAATATTATTGGTAGCTGAGGCAAATTCTAAGGCTTTATTAAAATACACACTATCGCCTACAATAATCCTATTGTTATAATCAATTCGCGTGTTTTTTATGCCGTAACCACTTTCAATTTTAGTGTCATAAAATCCGCGTTCGCAATAAATTTTATAGGTTTCTCCCGTAACGGTGGAAGGTCCATACATATAGGCATTTTTTGATGAAGTATAATAATCAAGTTGTTTTGAGTCTAACACATATTCAGGATTATCGATATGAACGCTATCTAAAAATTGATATTTTTTAGTTTCCATATAATACCTACCAATTTGGCTAGTGAGGGTATTGACGGAATCGATTACGGTACCAAAATCTTTGTAATAAGCTTCTTGTTTTTCTCGATCAAAACGCAGGGTGTCTGTTTCTAATCGCATTCCTGGTATCTGCTCTAAAATAACGTTTTGCCAAGCTTTTGCCAATTTAGTGGTGCCGTCATAATCTATTTTTCCACTGGTCATTTGTATAGAGTCACCTTGTTGCAACCGAATATTGCCTACCGCTTTTAACCGATTTTCTTTCTGATAAAAAATAGCATAATCACACCATAGGTCTGCCCCTTGATGCTCAAATTGCACTTGCCTATCATCTTTGCTAAAAATTGAAGCGCCAGGTGCTTTAGCTTCATCTTTACTAAAAGTACCTCCGTAAATAATATTTATTTGCTTGTCTTCAGAAGGTTTTTCCTGACCTAAAGCCAAATCATAAATAATGAAAAATAATAAAAATAAAAGTGTTTTTTGCACCTAATTTAATTTTCGTCAAAAGTAACGAATTTTCATGCAGTCAAAAGGGGATTAGGATAATTTTAGTATAAGGATGATTTAAATTATAGAAATGATCATTACAACTGGCTTTAGAAGATAACATAATGTTTTTAAAATGGCTGCTATTACAAATAGTATAACTTGAAAAGCAAGGAAAAATATTGAGATTGGTAATAAGTTACATATATTCTTATAGGCTTATTTATCCCGCGCTAGGGCTAATCTGTATCTAATTACAAAATAAGTTCTTCTAAAATCAAAGTTGATTATAAGAAAAAATTTCTACTTACACGAGTAATCTCAAATGTTAAATGCTATTACTACGCTTTTGTGGCTAAGTTAGTAAGCGAGACAGTACTAGTTACAAAAGGGCGTTAGTCTGAAAAACTTATTTTAAGTTTCAGAAACAACTAATGAAGTCAGAAAAATAAATGCTAGGAGGATAGTTTTTGTTACATGTTTTAAAACGTTCAAGCTATGAGTAGGGCGCCGGCAAGGAAACCTTTTGTTTCCGTCTAGGCACCTAGTAAAAGCTTTTTGTTTTGATTTATTTTTTTTCGCCAGAGCAAAATCCTAAAGATTTTGCGGACTTCATAAAAATACACAAACCTTGTCAATATGAACGAAGCCCGCATTTTTTGTAGGTTTTGTTACAAAAAGTTTTTCTAGAAGCTATATTCAATTCCGAGATTCAATACTGAAGATTTCAGTCCATTATTACGTTCTATTACTCCGAAATAGTATCTAGAATTAAGTCCCAATTTTTTATTTAATTTATACCCAAAACCTACTAAAAGTCCCAAATCCAATTTATCATTATTGGATAAATTCTCACTTCCACTATTACCAGTTCCGGGAAGAATGTCCCCAACATTTTTATCTTTTAAGCTAATAATGTATCCAATTTGAGGGCCTGCCTCGATATAGAATTTTTCCCCTAAGTAAATTTGTAAAACTACTGGTAGGATTATGGTAGATTCAACAATGTTTGTGCCAAAATCTAATCTTGAAACATTGAAATCATTGTCTCGTATTTCCACATTTTCATTTTTAAATTTACTTCCTTGTGAAGCGAATAGTAAAGATGGTTGTATTCTCAACTGTTCACAAATCTTAAAATTCACGAAACCACCCGCATAAAAACCGATTTTCCCTGTATAACGAACGTCCTCTGTGCTTGGAACTGGAAAACGAGGAGTGTATCTCGCCAAATTAGTTCCTACTTGAATACCGAAGGAAGTATCACTCTTTTGTGCATTTGTTTTCATTGTGAAAATGGCGAATGCAATGGATAACAATAAGAAGTTTTTTCTCATTTGTAAAAGATTTTTGTAAAATTATTTGTAACGACCTTGTATATGGCTCGAAGCGCGCGAATTAACAATAACTGTTAGGTTAACAACCAGCCAAATTTAAAAATTTAATGACCTCGCAAATATACACAAACCTCTCGGAAAGCTTGTAATAGCTTGTTTTTATAGGATAGTTTGTTAGCCATAGTATTATTCCGTGTAACCTTGTCCGTTGCATTTAAAACAAATTCCGTCTTTATAATGGTTATAACATTTCAAATATCTCAATCCATTACATCGCTCACACCTTTTCCTAAATTTATAATCGATTCCATTAATATCGTAAAATGGTATTTGGGTTGATTCGTGAACTATTCTATGACAAATATTGCATAAAGTAACATATTCATTATCTACTTGATTCCATATTTCAGTATTTTCTCGGTAACATTTGTGATGAACCTCAAGAGTTTGTGATTTTGTAAATTCAAGTTCTTCATTTATTGGAATAAACCAAATGCCTTCAAGGTCGATTTCCATTTCTGGTTTTGTTGTTTGGTTTTTGCGAAGAAGATTACTCAAAAAACTATTTAGGTCTTTATTGTGAAAGAAATTTGTCTTAGTATGTCCAAGTATTGAGCCCTGAAATGGGTACTTGATTTTTTTAATATTGACGAAATTTATAATCAAACAATAATCAATATTTGAGTTTACAATTCCGTTGTTCAAATAGGTTTTACAAAATATTTTTTCGTTCCATCTACTTATTTTTAACACGTTGACGTTAATATTATCCTCTTTTAAAAATTCAAATTCTTGAAAATCTTGAAGAGTTTCTTTTTGAATTCTTAGTAAATGAGTTGTGTTTCCGAAATTATGTTTTATTCCACAGCGTTTACATTCTTTTCCGTCACGAATTAAAACTTCGCTGCGTTTGTTTTTCCAATCAGATGTTTGTATCAGTTCGGTGTAGTTCATATTACGGCCAACTTCAATATATAAACCACTACCTCAATATCGTCTGTGTTCTATCAGGGCCTACAGAAACAATTTTAATAGGCACTTCTAATTCTTTCTCTAGAAAATCTATATAGGTATTTAAGGCTTTTGGTAGGTCGCTTGCTTTACTCATTTTGGTTAAATCTTCAGCCCAACCATCCATTTCTGTGTAGATAGGGCTTACGCTTTCCGCTTCAATATTGTATGGGAAATGCGTTATTTTTTCTCCTTTATAATGGTAAGCAGTACATACTTTCAGTTTTTTAAAACCGCTAAGCACATCGCCTTTCATCATCATTAATTCTGTTACCCCATTAATTTGAACGGCATATTTTAGCGCCACTAAATCCAACCAGCCACAACGTCTTGCTCTGCCCGTGGTAGCTCCAAATTCGTTCCCGACTCTGCCCATGGTAGCTCCGTCTTCATCGAATAATTCTGTTGGGAAAGGGCCACTACCCACTCTTGTGGTATAGGCTTTAAAAATACCTTTTACTTCGCCAATTTGGTTGGGGGCAATGCCTAAACCTGTACATGCTCCAGCTGCTGTGGTGTTTGATGAGGTTACAAAAGGATAAGTGCCAAAATCAATATCCAATAAAGAACCTTGTGCGCCTTCGGCTAATATTTTCTTGCCTGCTTTTTGCGCTTGGAATAAGTATTCTTCGCTATCGATAAAAGTTAGTTTTTTTAATTCTTCTACGGCTTTAAAAAAGTCGGCTTCTAATTCCTGTAAATCATACTGGACATCAACATCATAAAAACCAATCATTGCTTCGTGCTTATCGGCTAAATGGCGGTATTTTTCTTTCCAATCTGCAAATTCTAAATCGCCAACACGCATGCCGTTTCTACCTGTTTTGTCCATATAAGTTGGACCAATTCCCTTTAGAGTAGAACCTATTTTGGCTTTTCCTTTGGCAGCTTCTGAGGCAGCATCAAGCAAACGGTGTGTCGGTAAAATTAGGTGTGCTTTTCTAGAAATCAATAAAATGGACTTAATATCTAAATTAAATTTCTTTAAATTATCAAGCTCTTTTTGAAAAATAACTGGATCTATAACCACACCATTTCCAACAATATTTATGGCGCCTTTATGAAAAATACCTGATGGGATGGTATGTAAAACATGTTTAATACCATCAAACTCTAAGGTATGACCAGCATTTGGGCCACCTTGAAAACGAGCGATAATATCATAGTTTTTAGTTAATACATCAACAATTTTTCCTTTTCCTTCGTCTCCCCATTGAAGCCCAAGTAGTAAATCTACTGCCATTCTTGTAATTTGCTTAGTTATTTTTAATTTCGTCTTTGTTTTCCTGTTTGTTTTTTATTCCGTAGAAGTATAAAGAGTGGTTACTGATTTTGATGTCAAAAACTTCTTCTATGGTTTTTTTGATAGATTGTATTCTAGGGTCACAGAATTCTATAACCTCTCCTGTATCCGTTAAAATCAAATGATCATGCTGCCTATCAAAATAAGATTTTTCGTATTGTGCTTGATTTTTGCCAAATTGGTGCTTGCGAACCAATTTACAATCTAATAAAAGTTCAATGGTATTGTACAATGTCGCACGGCTAACACGATAGTTTTTATTTTTCATGTTGATATACAGACTCTCTATATCAAAATGCTCCTCACTTTCATAGATTTCTTGGAGTATAGCGTAGCGTTCAGGGGTTTTTCTGTGTGCGTTTTCTTCTAAAAACTTAGTAAAGACATTTTTTACTATCTCTTGGTTCTTGTTATTGCTCATAAGAACTTTTGCATCATTGATGAGTACAAATGTACAGTTAATAATTAAATTCTGCTTACTTTGTCTATCCCGTTTATGTCTTTTAAATTATTAATAAGTTTTTTTAGAATCTCATTATTTTTAACGACCACAGTGATTTTTCCTTTAAACGTGCCGCCATCTGTACTAAAATTAAGGTTTCTCATGTTTACGTGCATATTTCCAGAAATAACCTCGGTAATTTTACTTACCAAACCTAGATTATCTATTCCGGTTAAGCTAATTTCTGAGGTAAATTCTTGTTGGCTTGAGTCTATCCATTTTGCCAACATAATTCTATAGGCGTAATTAGACTGCAGCGCAATAGCATTCGGACAATTCTTAGAATGTACTTTAATACCTTCATTAATACTCACAAAGCCAAAAACCTCATCTCCCGGTATAGGATTACAGCATGGTGATAGTTTATAAGGTAATTTTTCTTCTTCTTTACCAAATACCAAGACATCGTACTTGGCGGTAATTTCGTCCTTATCAATATCGGCTGAAGGCTGCTGTCTTCTAATTTTATTCTTAAAGAAACTTATAAAGGCATTGCTATAAGAGGCTGCAAAGTCTTTTATTTTTTGGTTGTCAATTGCACCGATGCCTACCCTATAAAATAAATCTAAACTTGTTTTTAGTTTAAAATAACTCACCATTTTGTTGATCGTATCTTCACTAAAATTTATTTTTTGTGATTTTAATTTTCTACGTAAAATTTCTTTTCCGTCAAGAGCAACACTCTTTTTTTCTTCTCTTAAAACCGATTTTATTTTGGCTCTAGCCCTAGCGGTTGTTGCATAATCTAGCCAACTCCGATTGGGTTGTGCACTTTCAGAAGTGATAATTTCCACCTGATCACCACTTTGCAAGGTGGTGTTTAGCGGTACTAATTTGCCATTTACTTTGGCTCCTCTGGTATGCATGCCAACTTCGGTATGAATATTAAAGGCAAAATCTAAAGGTGTAGCATTTTTAGGTAAAGATTTTAATTCTCCCTTCGGAGTAAAAACAAAAATTTCTTTGGCGTATAAATTAAGTTTAAACTCCTCAACAAAATCAACAGCATTGGTTGTGGCATTTTCTAAAGCTTCCTGTAACTTGTTCAGCCAATCTTCTATGCCCATTTCTTTTTGATTTCCATGCTTGTATTTAAAATGCGCAGCATAGCCTTTTTCTGCAATTTCGTGCATACGTTCACTCCGAACTTGAACTTCTACCCATTTCCGCATTGGCCCCATTACTGTAATATGTAATGCTTCATAACCTGTTGACTTGGGTGAAGAGATCCAATCGCGCAAACGTACTGGGTTTGGCGTAAAGTGATCTGTTACAATGGAATAGATTTTCCAAGCTAAAAATTTCTCGTTGGGTTTGTCCGACTTATAAATAATCCGAATGGCAAACTTGTCATAAATTTCATCAAAAGTAACGTTTTGAGTAACCATTTTTCTACGGATAGAATAGATAGACTTCATTCGTCCTTTAATAACATAATTCAAATGTTCTTTATCTAAAGAATCACTTATAACTGCTGAAAAATCTTCAATATATTTTTTTTGCTCTTCTTTGGTTTCTTCAATTTTACCAAGAATATCGTTATAAACTTCGGGTTCAGTATATTTTAAACTTAAATCTTCTAGTTCTGTTTTAATATTATATAAGCCAATTCTATGCGCAAGTGGCGCATAAATATATAAGGTTTCTGAGGCTATTTTCACTTGCTTATCCTCTGGCATGGAGTCCATTGTAAGCATATTGTGATAACGATCTGCAATTTTGATGATGATAACTCGAATATCATCATTCAAGGTCAACAACATTTTTCTAAAATTCTCAGCCTGTTGCGATATATTCATATCTTTTTTAAGGTGAGCAATCTTTGTTAAGCCATCGACGATTTTGGCTACAGTTTGGCCAAACAAACGTTCTATATCATCTAAAGTATATTCGGTATCTTCAACTACATCATGCAATAGGGCAGAAGCTATAGAAACGGCATCTAAACCAATTTCTGATGCCACAATTTTCGCTACAGCAATCGGATGAAAAATATAGGCTTCCCCCGATTTTCTGCGTTGATTTTTATGTGCATCAACGGCAATATCAAAAGCAGTACGAATGAGCTTCTTATCTTCATCTGTTAGGGTTTGATAGCTAATACGTAATAACTCTTTATATTGCTTTGCAATTTGTTTGTTTTCTTTTTCTAAAGCGGCTTCGGTCATCATACAATAAAAGTGATACAATAAGTATTACTAATCTACAAAAATTATGCCTTTAAATTTTTAATTCTTTCTAACAAAGTGGGATGCGAGTAATACATGAAAACATAAGCTGAATGTGGTGTAAGATTACTAAGACTATTTTTTGATAATTTTTTAAGCGATGTAATCAAAGGGATGGGTGCAAATGTGTTTTTAGCATAATCATCGGCTTCATACTCAAACTTACGAGACATATAATTCATCACCAGCCCAGTGATTTCGGAAATGGGACTGTATAAAATACCGAATCCAATTAATGCGGCATGAAAACTGGATTGCGTAACGCCAATAGCCAATGAAACCTCTGGGGTATTGATAAAAAGCGATAAAATAAATAAGGTGAAACCTGTCAATAAAACAGAAGCAACTAGATTAAAAATAATATGCTTATGTTTATAATGCCCAACTTCGTGCGCTAAAACAGCGACCACCTCATCTTCGCTTAAATCGTTAACTAAAGTATCATATAAAGTAATTCTTTTTTCTTTGCCAAAGCCCGAAAAATAGGCGTTTGCTTTGGTTGAACGTTTTGAACCGTCTATCACAAAAATATTGCGCAGCTCAAAACCAACACTTTGGGCATAATTTTCTATTTTGCTTTTTAGCGAACCGTCTTTTAAAGGCGTTTGTTTGTTAAATAAAGGAACAATTAATTTGCTGTAAAAAAGATTCATCATCAAGGTAAAAATAGTAACTACAATCCAAGCATAAATCCAGAAATTACTGCCCGCCCACTCAAAAAACCAGATAAAAAGGGCTAAAATAGCACCTCCTAAAAGCGCCATCATCAACCAGCCTTTTAATTTATCTAACACAAATAATTTTTTAGATGATTTATTAAAACCAAATTTTTCTTCGATGACAAAAGTGGCATAGTACGAAAATGGAGTCGTAATTATATCGCTGCCAATCATAATAATACCAAAAAATACCAATGCGATGATAATAGGGTTGTCTGATGCACTTCGCGCTATCGTATCTATCCATTCAAAACCTCCTAGCACTAAAAACAAGATAGTAAGTACAAAAGAAAATGTCGAGGTAAGTAAGCCAAATTTGTAATTTGTTTGTTTGTAATTTTGTGATTTTACATATTCTTCGCGGTCATAAACATCACTCAATTCTGTTGGAATGACATCTTTATAATGCTTAGAATTTAAGTAATCTAAATAGGTTTCAATAACAAATTGGAGAGTTAAAATGCCAATGATGCTATAAAATAAAACTTCGGTATTCATCTGATATATTAATTTTTGGTAAAAATAGTTAGATTTTGATTTTGTAATGATTTTGGTCAAAAGTCGAAGGTCAAAAGTCTAAAATTTAAAAGGTTTTAAATGTCAAGTCCAAATTATTAGGACGCTTTACTTATACCAATTATGAATCCAAATAAGCCCAATAATTTGTTTCTATTGCGCCCATATTTCAATAAAAAATAAAACCGTAGCTAATGCTATGCATTGATTTTCTATTTCATCTGAACACAATATAATTCAAATTCTTTAGACC
>JBGSQM010000002.1:0-6519 GCA_041738035.1 Cellulophaga sp. | reverse complement strand
GCATTTTCTAAAGCTACTCTCGTTACTTTTTTAGGATCAATAATACCGGCTTTCATCATATCTGTATAAACTTCGGCTTTGGCATCATAACCAAAATCGCCTTTACCTTCTAAAACTTTAGAAACTACTACAGATCCTTCGCCACCAGCATTTTCAACAATGGTACGTAGAGGTGCTTCTATAGCTCTTGCTACAATTTGCATTCCTGTTTCTTCGTCGGCGTTTTCACCTTTTAATTTTAAAAGTGCAGCTTTAGCGCGAACTAATGCAACCCCACCACCAGCAACAATACCTTCTTCAACCGCAGCTCTTGTGGCATGTAAAGCATCATCAACACGGTCTTTTTTCTCTTTCATTTCCACTTCAGAGGCAGCACCAACGTATAATACCGCAACACCACCAGCTAGTTTAGCCAAACGCTCTTGCAATTTTTCTTTGTCGTAATCAGAGGTTGTTGATTCTATTTGAGCCTTAATTTGATGAACTCTATTCTTGATATCTTTTGCGTTACCTGAACCGTTAACTAGCGTGGTATTGTCTTTATCAATAGAAATTTTTTCACAAGTACCTAAAAGGTCTAAAGAAGCATTTTCTAAAGAGAAACCTCTTTCTTCGGAAATTACAGTTCCACCTGTTAAAATTGCGATATCTTCAAGCATAGCTTTACGTCTATCACCAAATCCTGGAGCTTTAACAGCTGCAATTTTTAAAGAACCTCTTAATTTATTTACGACTAAAGTAGCTAATGCTTCACCATCAACATCTTCTGCAATAATTAAAAGTGGTTTTCCTGACTGAGCAACTGGTTCTAAAACAGGAAGTAAATCTTTCATAGAAGAAATCTTCTTGTCGAACAACAAAATATATGGATTTTCTAATTCCGCAACCATTTTTTCTGAGTCGGTTACGAAGTAAGGAGAAATATAACCTCTGTCAAACTGCATACCTTCAACAACATCAACATATGTATCTGTTCCTTTAGCTTCTTCAACAGTGATAACTCCTTCTTTACCTACTTTACCAAAAGCCTTAGCGATTAACTCACCAATAGTTTCGTCGTTATTTGCAGAAATGGAAGCCACTTGTTTAATTTTATCAGAAGAGTCGCCTACTTTTTTAGCTTGTTTTGCAAGATCTGCAACAATTGCTTCAACGGCTTTATCTATACCTCTTTTTAAATCCATCGGATTTGCACCCGCAGCAACGTTTTTTAAGCCTTCTTTAACGATAGCTTGTGCTAAAACGGTAGCTGTTGTGGTCCCATCACCCGCCAAATCATTGGTTTTAGAAGCTACTTCTTTAACCATTTGTGCACCCATATTTTCTAAAGGATCTGCTAATTCTATTTCTTTAGCTACGGTAACCCCATCTTTAGTTACAACTGGTGCACCAAAAGATTTGCTTATAATTACGTTTCTACCTTTTGGACCTAAGGTTACTTTTACTGCATTTGCCAACGCATCAACCCCTCTTTTGAGTCCGTCACGTGCTTCTATATCAAATTTAATATCTTTTGCCATGTTTTTTTTGCTTTATGCAAAAGGCGATAGGCTATAAGCGCTATGCTTTTTGCTAATTGTTTATTAATTTATTTTTTGTTTTAAAGAATATATTTTTCTCTTAATGGTGTTGAAGTCTTCATTTAATTTTCCGAAGGTCTATAAATCTAAATAATTCAAATCTTTCGAAAGTAAAATAAGATATTCAACTTATGAAGCAGAGCCAACTGCAATAGTCAAAAAACGTCTGAATTCAGCATCACTATCTCTTCCGCATCCTTCAGAAATATTTGTTGGAATTGAAGCACTAGCTCTTCTTAGCTGTGAGGTAAGTATATATGTTTCGTGAGAAGGAAAATTATTGGTAAGTACATAAATTTCTAAGGTAAATTTATGACTGATTTGCCAAATATTATATTTTCTAAAATCTCTCATAAAAAGCATAAAGCTTAAAGCCTCCAGCGTGTAGCTTTATATTATCGCCAAAATATCACTTTCACGCATCATTAGAAAGTCAGTGCCTTCTAATTTAAGTTCGGTGCCAGCATATTTTCCGTAAAGGACAGTATCTCCAATTTTCACGGTAACTTTTTCGTCTTTTGTGCCAGGTCCTACCGCGACTACTTTGCCTTTTTGTGGTTTTTCTTTTGCTGTATCTGGAATATAAAGTCCAGAAGCAGTTTTTGTTTCTGCCGCCATTGGTTCAATAAGTACTCTGTCTGCCAATGGTTTAATATTAACTTTAGCCATATAATTAAATTTTATAATGATTTTTTTATTTGTTCTCTTTTATAAGGCAGAAATTATGCCATTACTTTTTTACTGACACATTGTGAAAATAAAAATGCCAGCTTGTCATTGAAGCTGGCATTTTTGTTATGAATATGTCTTTATTTGTTATTCCGAGTCAGGAAGTGGTGTCTCTTCTGTTGAACTTGGAACTGATTCTGGTAAAGTATCAGGCAAAGTATTCTGGATTTCGTTACCATTTAACAATTTAGAATCCGCTTGTGTATAATTGTCTTTTAAAGATATGTTCGATAAAAGAATTAAAACAATTAATAAGGTGGCTAAAGTCCAAGTGCTTTTATCTAAAAAGTCTCCTGTTTTTTTAACTCCTCCCGCAACTTGTGTTCCGCCGCCACCAAATGAAGAGGATAATCCTCCGCCTTTTGGGTTTTGCACCATGATGACTAACATTAATAATAAACTTACAATGATAATAAGGATTAAGAATATGGTAAATGTGCTCATTTATTGTCTTTTTGTATTTTCTGTACTAATTTTATTTGGGATGCAAAGAAACTACTTTTTTCTGGATATTTCAAACTTAAAATTTTGAAAGCTTGTATCGCTTTTTTATATTTTTTCTGTTCTAAATAAACCTTGGCTAGCGTTGCAGTCATCAACTCATTCTTATTAATTTTTACAGACTCCTCAATGGCTATAATAGGAATGTCTTTATTAGGAACTATTTTAGGGTTATTTTCTATAAACTGATCAATAAGGTCGAATTTTTTCTTTTTAAGAGCTGTTTCCTTTGGAGAAATAAGTGCTGGTTTTGATAGGTTTTCTATTTGGAGAGGTTCTACTTCCTCTCTAAGGATAGGTTTTTTAGCGGCGAGTTGCATCCACTCCTTAAAAGAATACTTTTCTTTTTTAGTAAATGATAAGGGACTTCCAATTTCTAGGTTGACTTCTTCCAGTTTTTTCGCTGCAATTTCTTCGTCTATTTTCGGATCTTTTGATGCAAATAAGGCAGGATCTAAAATTTGTTCTGCGTCTTTAATATTTTGTGGTAGGGCTTTATCATCTATGAACTCTTCTAAAAGAGATTCTTTTTTCTCGTCAGAAACGATAGTTTCAAAAAAAATTTCTTGTTCTTTTAAAGCTAAAGATTTGCCAGAAATGCTGTCAGCAATGGTATTTTGTAAAAATTCTTCGGAGGTAATAAAATCAAATAAAACCTCTCTATCAGCGGTATAAGCAGCTGTGGTTTTTAGTGCGCTATTGTATTTAAAACTATTTAAATTTCTTAAGCCTTTTAATTGAATGGCCCTTGCTGCCTGAAAAAAGGGAAATTCATCCAAAATATCATCAAGCTGATTGGTTTGTATGGGCGATACTACCTTTTCAGGATATTGTAATAAGTATTTAAAGTCAGAAACATTCATAGTACCTTACCAATTGGCTAATGATTCATTAAAAATATCTTGCGTGATGCGCTCAAAAATTTCTTCATAAGCAGCTACTTTAACTGTATTAAATTGTGCGTTTGCAGGATAATCAAAAAAGAATGAAAAAGGTTTTTCAAAGTCTTGATCTTCTTTGGTTCTGTTAAAAAAGCGCACGTTTACCCGCATGGAAATTCTATTTTGCGCAGCGGTTTGTTCAGCTGTCGCTGTCATGGGTGTAATCCGGAATTCGGTAATTTCTCCTTCATACAACAAATCGCCATTACTTGAGGTTAAAGATAAACTTGTTTGGTTTAAAATTAATTCTTGTAAAGCCTGTGTAAAATCTCTATCCAAGCCGGGTTCAAAAGTAGAACCAGGACTCTGGGTTGCATAATTTTGAAAAAGTCGAACCTCAAAGTTTTTTGCAGTTCCGACATCACCATCGTTAAATTTATAGATCCAGCAACTAGACAAACTAAAGGTAACTATTAGGGAAAGGATTGTTTTTTTTAAACTCATTTTTTAAATTTATCTTATTAAATGTCTAATGTCAAAAGCTAGAAGTCAAAAGTTTGAAATCAATAATTTTTTCATTGTCCATTTGATATTCTCATTTATCTCAAAACTTTGTATTTCTAATTTAAATTTTCAACTAAGAACTAACAACTCAAAGATCGTACTGCTTAATTTTGCGGTAAAGTGTCCGTTCCGAAATGCCTAATTCCGATGCTGCGGCTTTTCGTTTCCCTTTATTGCGTTCCAGAGATTTTGTGATTAATTCTATCTCCTTTTCTTGTAAAGATAAGGTTTCTTCTATTTCTATTTCTTCCGCAAAATGGTATTTGTCTTCCGCTGAAGATTTGTTGAAGCTCGTTTCTGTAGCTGGGTTTGTCAACCGAAGCATTTCATTTGCTTCTTCTTCCTCTTGGGCAAATTCTTCATCGTCTTTATTGCCGTATATTTTACGAATTAGATTCTCATTTTCTTCTTGAACCTTTTCAGTGTCGTTATTCTTGAGTAATTCTAAGGTCAATTTTTTTACATCGTTTAAGTCTGCCTTCATATCAAACAAGATTTTATATAAAATCTCTCTTTCATTGCTAAAATCACCTTCGCTTTTTTGTTTGCCAATAACGGCTGGTAAATTAGAATCGGTCGCATTTGGTAAATAACTAGCTAGGGTAGAAAGCGAAATATTTCTTTTTTCTTCCAAGACCGACACTTGTTCTGCGATATTGCGTAACTGACGAATATTACCGGGCCATCTGTATTTTAGTAACAATTCAACCGCATCATCATCTAGTCTTATGGTGGGCATTTTATATTTCTGACCAAAATCAGACGCAAATTTTCGGAATAATAAATGAATATCCTCTTTACGTTCTCGTAATGGTGGGATGCCAATTTCTACCGTACTTAACCTATAATATAAATCTTCTCTGAATTTTTCTTTTTTAATCGCTTCAAACATATTTACGTTCGTGGCGGCAACGATACGTACATTGGTTTTTTGTACCTGAGAGGAACCTACTTTTAAAAACTCGCCGTTTTCTAGCACTCGCAACAAACGAACTTGGGTAGTTAAGGGCAATTCGCCTACTTCATCTAAAAAAATAGTGCCGCCATCGGTAACTTCAAAATAACCACTACGGGTATTGGTTGCGCCCGTAAAAGCACCTTTTTCATGTCCGAATAATTCGCTATCAATTGTGCCTTCAGGAATTGCACCACAGTTTACCGCAATATATTTTGCGTGTTTTCTATGGGATAAAGCGTGAATTATCTTGGGTATTGCTTCTTTTCCAACACCACTTTCTCCTGTAACTAAGACCGAAATATCAGTAGGTGCTACTTGAATAGCCTTTTCGATAGCGCGATTTAATTTCAAATCATTACCAATAATTTCAAAACGTTGTTTTATTGCCTGAACTGTATCCATATAGCCCCCTAGCCCCCGAAGGGGGAATTATAAGCTTTGCGCAGAATTAGCGAAAAACTTGTATTCTTTAATAATAATTTTTTCATCATAATATACATAATGTATTAAACTCCCCCTTCGGGGGCTGGGGGGCTAGGTCGTCCAAGCAACGTAGCACTCGTACAGTCCGTTATTTCTACCATCACAAAATCCCCCACTTTATAATGTTCTTTAGAGAAAACCACTACTGCATTTTGAGAGTTTCTGCCCATCCAATCGGCATCCGATTTTTTTGAGGGTCCTTCAATTAAAACTTCTTCAATTTTTCCGAGATGTTGTTTGGTTCTAAAATGTCCGCTTTCGCGCTGAACAGCTATAATTTCTGCCAACCTTCTTTTTTTAGTTTCTTCGGGCACATCATCCTCTAATTTACGAGCCGCCATAGTGCCTGGTCTTTCGGAATAAGAGTACATATATCCAAAATCGTACTTTACTTTTTTCAAAACATCAAGCGTTGCTTGGTGGTCTTCTTCGGTCTCTGTTGGGAAACCCGAAATCATATCTTGGGAAATGGCGCAATCAGGAATAATTTTGCGGATATTTTCAATCAAAGTTAAATACTCTTCTATGGTATGTAATCGGTTCATTTCTTTTAGAATCCGGTTACTTCCACTTTGTACGGGTAAATGTATATGGTTACAAATATTCTTGTGCTTAGCTACTATTTCAATGACATCAAGCGTCATGTCTTGTGGGTTCGATGTAGAAAAACGAATTCGCATTTTCGGAAAAGCTTTTGCAACCATATCTAACAAAGTTGCAAAATTAACGGCGGTAGCTTTTTGCATTTCTGAGGCATTGACAAACTCTTTTTTAAGTCCGCCACCATACCATAAATAACTATCAACATTTTGACCTAATAAAG
>JBGSQM010000200.1:0-10833 GCA_041738035.1 Cellulophaga sp. | reverse complement strand
CTAAAATCACAATTGTTTGTTTCAAGTATGGTACGCTTGGTTGTTTTTATTTTGGCTTCAGTGGCCATTTATTTTGTTAGTCCTAATACTAATTTAATCCTAGCAGTGGTCGGAGTTTTCATCGTCTCGTTTTTGTTTTTAGTATCCCGACATACTGATTTACAATATAAAAAAAACAAACTTTTAGCACTCCTAAAAATTAATTTCACTGAACTCGATGTTTTAAACAGAAAGTATAACGATCTACCCGATGGTAGTGAGTTTAAAAACCCTTTACATTATTACAGTCAAGATATAGATTTGTTTGGGAAAGGCTCCTTTTATCAATACTGTAACAGAACTGTTTTACCGCAAGGGAGTGAAAAATTAGCGCATCTATTTACCGAAAATTCTATTGAAAACATTGAAGAAAAACAGGACGCAATTAAAGAGTTAGCAGCATTACCAGATTGGCGACAAGAGTTTTCGGCGGTTGCCTCACTTGTGAAAACAGAAACACCTTACCAAGCCATTTTGGATTGGATGAAAATTTACAAACGCTTTTTTTCCAAAAAAATGAAAGTACTTCCCTTAATTTTTACGGGGATAACTATCGTCACTTTTTTATGTTATTTTATCATTCCACTTTCTATTTTTTCACTGGTGATTGTCTTTATAATTGGATTGATGATTACAGGGGTTTATGTAAAAAATATCAACAAATTATCTTCTGATACTGGGAGAATTCAGACTACGTTTCATCAATATCAAAAATTAATTTTCGAGATAGAAAACATTGAATTTACAACAGATTTACTCAAACGAAAAAAAGAAACGATACTGCACGACCAAAAAAAAACATCAGTTATTTTAGACGAGTTTTCTCGGATTTTAGGGGCTCTAGATCAGCGAAATAATATGCTGTTTGGTTTTCTAGCCAACGGATTTATTTTATGGGACATTTACCAATCCTACAAAATAGAAAATTGGATTGAAACCTACGGACCGCAAGTAGAAGGTTGGTTTAGCACTATTGCCTTCTTTGATGCTTATAATAGTTTAGCGAATTTCCAATATAACCATAATGACTATGTGTTTCCAGAAATTGAAGTTTCCTCGATAGTATTGCATGCTAAAGCGGCGGGGCACCCATTACTCGATACTCAAAAAAGTATTTTAAACGATATTGAAATTAATACCGAACAGTTTTTTATTATTACCGGAGCCAATATGGCGGGCAAAAGTACTTTTTTGCGAACAGTTTCTTTACAAATTGTAATGGCGAATGTTGGTTTGCCTGTTTGTGCAAAACAAGTGAGCTACAATCCTATAAAATTAATCACCAGTATGCGAACTACAGATTCGTTAACCGATGATGAATCCTACTTTTTCTCAGAATTAAAACGACTCCGATTTATAGTAGATGAAATTAAAACCGATAGATATTTTATTGTTTTAGATGAAATTTTAAAAGGCACTAATAGCACAGATAAAGCCATTGGTTCTAGAAAATTTGTAGAAAAATTAATAGCTTCCAAAGCTACAGGAATCATAGCTACTCACGATTTAAGTCTCTGCGAAGCAGCAACCGATTTGCCCCAAGTAAAAAACTATTATTTTGATGCTGAAATCGTTGATGATGAATTGCATTTCGACTATCAATTTAAAAAAGGAATATGTCAGAATATGAATGCTTCATTTTTATTAAAAAAAATGAAGATTATTGATTAAAACGAGTTCACACTTCCACGAAGCCTGTCTTGAGAAGAGTCAAAAGGATTAGTGCAAGAGTTCAAGTTCAAATAAATAAATAAATAATACCATTTACCATTTGAAATTACTTTAATAAAATTTTTCAAGTGAAATTGAACAAGTATTAAATCCAAATTTTTAAAGGTGAATATTAAACATAAAAAAGAAATGGTTTTCAATGGCGAACAATACAACTAAAAAAAAATGAGTTTTCTACTTTCAATTTTTCATGCCAAACTAAATTTTAAAGCTGAAACTTATGAACACCTAGCACCAATCAACTTTGCTTCATAAACTCTTCCGCCTTCTCAACCATATTTCGACTTCCACAGAAAAAAGGAATACGTTGGTGTAGTTCGGTAGGCTCAATTTCCATAATTCTTCTTTTTCCATCACTTGCCAGACCGTTAGCTTGCTCGGCAATAAAGGCCATTGGATTGCATTCATATAGTAATCTAAGTTTTCCCTCGGAGGCTACACTACTTTTTGGGTACATATAAATGCCGCCTTTGATCATATTTCTATGAAAATCAGAGACTAAAGAACCAATATAACGAGAAGTATAAGGCCTATCGCCTTCTTCTTTCTGGCAATATTTAATATAGTCTTTAACGCCTTGCGGAAAATGGGTGTAATTACCTTCATTTACAGAATATATTTGTCCATTTTCAGGAAATCTCATATTAGGATGTGATAGGTAAAAAGTGCCTAAAGCGGGATTTAATGTGAACCCATTTACACCATCACCTGTTGTATAAACAAGCATAGTACTTGTGCCATAAATGATATAACCAGCAGCTACCTGGTTGATGCCAGGTTGTAAAAAATCTGCTAATTGAACAGGGGTTCCAACGGGAGTAATACGTCTGTAAATGGAAAAAATGGTGCCTACAGATACGTTTACATCAATATTAGAAGAACCGTCTAGAGGATCAATTAAGACTACATATTTATTTTGATGGTTATTATCGAAACTATTGATACTGATAAAATCATCTTCTTCTTCGGAAGCAATTCCACAAACTATTTCGCGTTTTTTTAGAGTTTGAATAAACTTTTCGTTCGCTAAAACATCTAATTTTTGTTGATGTTCGCCTTGAATATTGGTATCGCCAGCTTCGCCGATAATATCAACTAACCCAGCTTTGTTTACTTCGTGGTTGACTACTTTGGCGGCCAGTCTTATGCCGTTTAATAATCTTGATAATTCTCCTGATGAGTATTTAAAAGAATCTTGGTGTTCAATAATAAACTCGCCCAGAGTTTTGTATTGGTTGGTCATATCAATGCTGTTTTATAAAGTGCAAATATCGTCTTTTTTGTGAAACTATATCGTTTTCGTAAAAATTCTATTTTTTAAATTTATAACTTTATGTTACATTTGTAACAAATATAACACTTAAATCGTTTGTCAGTTAAAAACGCAAAAGATTGAATATAATTATATAACAAAACGAAATGAAATTTGCAATCCGAAAAGCATTCAAAGAAGATATGCCTCATGTTTGGCATTTAATTAAGGAGTTAGCTGTGTTTGAGAAAGAAGAAAATGCGGTAGAAGTAACAGTTCAAAATTTAATCGACGATGGGTTTGGCGACAAGCCTTTGTTTCATTGCTTTGTCGCAGAGACTTTAGACGGAATCAAGGGTATGGCATTAGTATATCCAAGGTATTCTACTTGGAAGGGCGCAACCATCCATCTCGAAGATTTAATTGTCACGGAAAGTATGCGTGGCACTGGAATGGGAACAGCACTCTTAAACAAAGTGGTAAACTACGGTAATGCTTTGGGCGTAAAACGGATTACTTGGGAAGTGTTAGACTGGAACGAGCCCGCCATTAATTTTTACGAAAGTAAAGGTGCTAACGTCATGCGCGATTGGGATGTAGTGCATTTAAATGAAAAAGGAATACAAAATTATATAGCAAATTTATGAGAATTTTTAAATTCGGAGGAGCATCAGTGAAAGATGCTGAAGGTATTAAAAATGTTGTGGAAGTTTTAAATCAAGTGGGTTATGAAAACACCCTTTTGGTTATTTCCGCAATGGGTAAAAGTACCAATGCCATGGAAACAGTGGTTAATAATTATTTTGATCATAAAGCATCAGTTTCATCAGCAATACATGAAGTTCTAAAATATCATAATGATATTTTAATGGAACTCTTTAAAAATGATAAACATCCTATTTTCAAAGAAGTAAAAACCTTATTTGATGAAGTTCAAGGTTTTTTAGCTTGGAATAAATCGCCCAAATACAATTTTGTTTACGATCAGGTTATCGGTTACGGAGAACTTGTTTCTACAACTATTATAAGTGCCTATTTTAATGATGTTGGCATCAAAAATACTTGGTTAGATGTTCGTGATTTTATAAAAACTGATGATAATTATCGCGATGTAGCCATCAATTGGGAGAAAACGCAGGAAAATGTAACGAAAGGTATCGATAAAAAACAGTTGTACATCACACAAGGTTTTATTGGTAGCGATGATAACAATTTTATGACCACCTTAGGACGCGAAGGATCTGATTATTCTGCCGCAATTTTAGCTTACTGCTTAAATGCTACTGAGGTCACTATTTGGAAAGATGTGCCCGGGGTTTTGAACGCAGATCCGCGCTATTTTGAAAATGCGCAATTACTCAATCAAATATCGTATCGTGAAGCTATAGAATTGGCTTTTTACGGCGCTACCGTAATTCACCCTAAAACTTTGCAACCACTGCAACGAAAAGAAATTCCTTTATATGTAAAGTCTTTTCTAAACCCTAAAAATAAAGGTACTATGGTAGGAAAAGGTATTGGGATTGAACCGAAAGTACCTTGCTTTATCGTTAAAAAAAATCAGGTATTGATGAAATTATCTTCTTTGGATTTTTCATTTATCATGGAAGAAAACATTAGCCAACTTTTTAAATTATTGCATGATTATAAAATGAAAGTTGACCTAATTCAGAATTCTGCTATTAGTTTTTCTGTTTGTGTAGATAATAAATTTGGAAGACTCCAGGATCTTTTGGATACCCTAAAAGGAAAGTTTAAGGTTGCCTATCAAGAAGGAGTTTCTCTATACACCATTAGACACTTTGATGCCGAAGCCCTTGCATCATTACAAAACGGAAAAGAAATTTTATTAGAACAGCGTGGTATAGAAACTGTGCAGTTGGTTGTGAAGTGATTTAATACAGTGATGTGTTCATTTAATACTAATATCAAACATTTTATTTGTTAAAAATTGTTTAAGCCCTATATGGTTTTGGTATATTAGCCCAGTAAAAGGACTGTCAAATATGGGTTTAGTTACCGCAAAAGAAGTTTCAAAAGCAATTAATTTAGAAAAATATGGGTTCTTAGGGACTTTCATTGGATGGTTTTTAATGAAATTCACTAGGATTTCTAGTATCAATAAATTTTACGAATCCATTCAACACTTAGAAGGTCAGGCTTATGCTGATGCCATTTTAAAATATTACGAAATAGATTTTGAAATCCCCGAAGATGATTTAAAACGGCTCCCTAAAGAAGGGGCTTATATCACTATTTCTAATCATCCGCTAGGCGCAATTGATGGCATTATTCTTATCAAATTAATGCTCAGTCAACGCCAAGATTTTAAAATAATGGCTAATTTTCTATTGCAGCGAATGGAGCCATTAGTTCCGTATATTATTCCAGTAAACCCATTTGAAAGTCATAAAAACGCAAAAAGCAGTTTCTCTGGATTTAAAACTGCCTTGCAGCATTTAAAAGACGGGCATCCTCTAAGTATTTTTCCGGCAGGCGAAGTTTCTACTTATAAGGATGATAAATTAATAGTTGATCGCCCTTGGGAAGAGGCAGCTATTAAATTAATTCGCCGCGCCGAAGTTCCTGTAGTGCCTATTTATTTTCACGCAAGAAACAGTAGGTTGTTTTATCGTTTGGCCAAAATCCATGCTATTTTCAGAACGGCAAAAATACCATCAGAAGTCTATACCCAAAAAAATAGACCAATAAAGGTTAGAATAGGGCAGCCGATATCGGTAAAAGTGCAACAAGAACACGAAACACTCGAAGAATACACTGATCTTTTAAGAAGAAAAACCTATATGCTATCTAATGTGTATCATAAAGACAAATTAACAGAGCGCATTAGAGAACAAATTCCGAATTCTTTAAAAATTCCGAAAGCACCCCGAAAAATAGCCTCGGCCATAAGGCCAGAACTCATAGAAGAAGAAATTGTAAAACTTCGCGAAAAAGATTGCCGGTTATTACAAAGCAAAAATTACGAAGTTTTTTTGGCGGTGGAAAAAGATATGCCTTATATTTTGCAACAAATTGGAATACAGCGCGAAATTACTTTTAGAGAAATAGGCGAAGGAACAAATAATTCCATCGATTTAGATAAATTTGATACCTATTACCATCACCTATTTTTATGGGATGATGCCGAGAAAGCGATTGTTGGCGCATATAGAATGGGCTTAGGAGCAGAAATCTACAAGGCTTATGGTATTGATGGTTTTTATTTACAAGATTTGTTTCGGGTAGAGCCAGAATTATACCCTATGATGAGTAAATCTATTGAAATGGGTAGGGCTTATATTGTAAAAGAATACCAACAAAAACCCATGCCTTTATTTTTATTATGGAAAGGGATTGTCCATACTACCTTACGTTATCCTGAACATAAATTTTTAATTGGTGGCGTGAGCATTAGCAATCAGTTTTCTAATTTCTCAAAATCCTTAATGATTGAGTTTATGAAATCGCATTATTGGGATCCGTATGTGGCACAATATATTCACCCTAAAAAGGAGTTTAAAGTAAAACTAAAAGATGCGGATAAAGAGTTTGTTTTTGACGAAACTCAGGCAGACTTAAATAAGTTTGATAGGTTAATTGATGAGGTAGAACCGGGCAGTTTACGTTTACCAGTTTTGATCAAAAAGTACATCAAACAAAATGCGAAGGTGGTTGCTTTTAATGTAGATCCGCTTTTTAATAATTCGGTGGATGGCTTAATGTACATAAAAATTGCTGATTTACCCGAAAGTACCGTAAAACCTGTTATGGAAGAATTTCAAGCAGAACTAGAACGTAAATTGGCTAGCGGACAAGAAATTATAAATGAATAAATTTATTAGAGAGTCAACACCGCTGCACGATTACAACAAAGAAAAAAGACTTTATTTTAGTGTATAGAGGAATAAAATAGAATGATTTTTTTGCTATTTTTTTTACCATAAAGAGATTTAATAAAAACAAACCTTTTGCGAAAACTTGACAATAACACGCAAAGTAATGGATTACCATAAATTATTCTTCTGTATTTTATTACACTTTACTAGTGTTATTTTTGCACAGCAAAAAGTCGTAGGTACTGTATTTGATGCAGAAACAAAAGAGCCTTTAGAAGGTGTTTCTGTTTTTTATGACGGTACGAGTATTGGCACGATTACTGATGAAAAGGGTTCGTTTAGTTTGGTTTCGGAAAAACCAATTTCCGCACTATTGGTGGTAAGTTATATAGGGTATAAGTCGCAATTTTTTCAAAGTGCATCAGGCGGAATGGGAGCTGTTTATTTAGTAGAAAATCCGTTTCAACTGGATGAGGTTGTTTTAAAGCCAGATACCTGGAGCCGAGAAAAAAAATTAAACATTTTTAGAAGAGAATTTTTAGGAACAACCGTTGCAGGTATCAATTCTAAAATTAAAAACGAAGACGATATTCGCCTGTATTACAATAAAGAAAAAAACACTTTATTCGCTTATGCGGATGTTCCAATACAAATTAAAAACAACCACTTAGGCTATAAAATCACATATAATTTAGTAGATTTTGAAGTTGATTTTGGAATTAGAAATACGCTATTTTCCCCACGCTCATCGTATCTTGCTGGTACTTTATTTTTTTCAGAACGTACTTCAAAAAAAACAAAAAAACGACATTTAAAAAATAGGGAAACCATTTATTTGGGTTCAGTACTGCATTTTATGCGTTCTTTAAGTAAAAAAAAGCTACAAGAAGAAAATTATAAAATTTTTAAAGATAAATTTGAAGTTTTCCCTTATTCTGAATATCAGATGAATAAAACAAACACCTTAACTAGCGTTGTACAAAACACAAAAAACCTTAGTGTGTTATTCAATAAAAAAGAGCAGTCTATGATAGAAGTGCGCGACTCAATTTTTTATATAGATAGTTACGGCAACCATTCGCCAGCTACCAGTCTTTTTTTTGGCGGGGTTTTTGGCGAACAACGTGTTGGCGATATGTTGCCTTTAGATTATGTTTTGGAAGAAGAGTAAGAGGTTTACCTCCATAAAAAGAGCAATTTTTACAGCTAAACCAGCTAATTTTATGAATCAAAAAAAATTAAGTTTATGTATGCTGATTTTTTGTTTTATAACAAAATTAACAGCTCAAGAATTTAACGCTATAATACTCGATAGCCTAGGCCAAAAACCCGTTGTAGCAGCCCATATTAGTTCATCTAAAACAGGTATAGGAACTATAACGAATGAAAATGGAGCGTTTGCATTTACCAATTTTTTAGCTGGTGATACGCTTACTATAAGCCATATTGGCTATGAAACCATTAAAATACCTTTCAATAATCCAACCTTGGGCAGTGTAAATACTTTTTATTTAGTGCCAGATATGGTGGTTTTAAACGAAGTAGTGGTAAGTAATGATGTTGTTTCTGATATTGTGCGCAAAGTAATATCGCAATTAGAAAAAAGTACTATCACCTATGGTAAAGCCTTTTACCGACAAACCTCTTTTAAGAGTGAAAAACCAACCGAATGGATCGAAGCTTTCTACGATTTGTCTTACTCTAAAAACGGGGTAGCTAAAATTAAGATAGACCAAGCAAGGTTTGCACGAACAAAATATGATAAGGAATCTCCGTTTTTAACATTTACGAATTTTTCTTATTTTACCGTAGCAGCTAATTTATTCGCTTCAAAAACAGGAGATAAAGAGAATCGTGTTGCTAAACCTTTTTCTCAAGATTTTATAGACGATTATATTTTTTATTTGAGTAGTAGCTTTCAAAAACAAAATGATATTTATTATGTTATCACCTACGAGCCTAAAGAAGCAAACAAGAATTTTGTTAATTCTTACGGTAGTTTCGTCTATAATACAAGTAAAGAACAACTGGTAAAATATTCGGTATTTATAGACCATTCGCTAGGTGTTGATGAAATTACAAGTTACAAGGGAGACAAAAAAATTGAAGTTACAAATTCAAAATATGCGATGGAATTCAGTTTTTCTGATACCAATGGAAGCTTAGAGTTTATTAGTAACCAATTTAATTATGATTTTTTGCAAGATGAAGCAGTTTTTCCTTCAAAAGTTCAATCCAGTTTCGTTTTTTATCAAAAACTAGATAAAGAACCTAAAAACTTACGCGAAGCTGGTCTGGAATTAGAAAATGTATCCAACTTTGAAAATGCGAAGTACAAACCTAAATTTTGGAAAGATAATCCTGTTATAAAACTTACAAAAGAAGAAGAGGCAATTATCAATTCTTTTGAGAAAGAAAATGCTTTTGGTACGTATTTTAAGTGAAAATAAACGCTAAAAAAAACAGCAAGGAAAAAGCCAAATCAATTTTGATTTGGCTTTAAACTATACATAATTAAGATATTAAAACCAAGGTTTTCTGCCTACTTGGTACGTATTGTAAAACTCTTCATCAGATTTTGTTAGGTATATAATGCCTTCTATAAGTCCAACTATCCAAGCAGCCATTACTAAAAACCAGCCAACTACAAAACACATAGTTGCATATCCTACAATCGTAGTTACTAGTAAAATAATACCTTCTTTTTGGTAACCCAAAATAAATTTATGAACACCAAGTGAACCTAAAAATATAGCTAATAAACCAGCTAACAATTTCTTGTTTTCACCGCTAGCTCCTCCACTAAAAGCATCCTTTGCTCCTTCTGTAAATTCATTGGCTGTTTTTTTTGCATTGTTTGCAAAGTCGTTTGAGTTTTCGTTCGTTTTCTCGAAAGCATCATCTGAATTATCTTCGAAATTTTTTTGTTCTTCTGACATTGTTTATTTGTATTTGGTTGTTATGTTGCCTTAAAAGTAATAATTATTTTGATACCAACGAAATACCTAAATTCATGTTTATGCTCCAAACTGATTTTTAATCTTGTCAACAACCACTTGGGCTAATTTTACTTTACTTTCTTCTGTCCATCCCCCTACATGTGGCGTTAAAATTATATTATCAGCTTTTATGAGGTAATCAAAGGCTTCTGGCATATTATTTTCTGTAAACATATTTTCAAAAGAGGTTTTTTCATATTCTAAAACATCGAGTCCAGCACCCAATATTTTACCTGATTTTAACGCGCTAACCAAATCTTGGGTAACTACGCATTTGCCTCTAGCGGTATTTAAGAGCCAAAAATTCTTTTTGAAAGCGTTGATGTTTTCGGTATTCATCATACCAATAGTTGCCTCTGTTTGGGGAACATGAAGGCTTATCACGTCTGCTTTTTGGTGCAGTTCCATAATCCCTACTTGGCGAGCGTTATCATCTTCAACGCCACCTTTAATATCATAACAAATTACTTCTACATCAAAACCTTTTAGCTTTTTAGCAAAAGCTTTGCCCATATTTCCATAGCCAATAATTCCCACAGTTTTTCCATCGAGTTCAATGCCCCGATTACCTTCTCTGTCCCATTTGCCATGGCGTACCTCTTGGTCGGCTTTGTTTAATTTATTAAGAAGCGATAAAATCATGCCTAGCGTTTGCTCTCCTACGGCATTTCTATTGCCTTCGGGTGCAGCGGCTAAAAAAACGCCTCTACTTTTTGCATAAGCAACGTCAATATTTTCTAAACCCGCACCTAAACGTCCAATAAATTTTAAATTGATGGCTTTGTCTAAAAAATCACGATCAATACTGAATCTACTTCGAATAATAATGCCGTCATACAAATGAATTTTTGCTTCAATTTCTTGTTTTGATGAGGTATAATCTTCATCGTTTGTATAGCCTAAAGCCGTAAATTGTTCTATGATTAATGGGTGATTTACATCGACATGTAATATGCGCATAATTTTTTAAATT
>JBGSQM010000194.1:0-4049 GCA_041738035.1 Cellulophaga sp. | reverse complement strand
ATCAAGAAATTGTAGTTCTTGAGCCGTTAGTTTAGTGGATAAATCTACACCGTCTAGAGATTCACTTTTATTGTTATCTTCGCACGAAATGAAAAAAGAAATCATTAAAAAGGCAGCTATAATTTTTTTGAATGTTTTCATATTGGATTTAATTTAGATAAGCTTTACAGTGTTTATATACTAGATGCAAAATATTACATAGGTTGCGTCTAAACTCTTTATTTTTTCATTGGGATATATTGGAACTGGGATATAGCATTTTACAATTGGTAAGCTTCTAAGATTTAAAGATAAAAAAAATCCGATTCTTGAGAACCGGATTCTTTAATAAGTGAGATATATTGTTGTTGTTACTTTATTTTTTGAGCTACTGCTTTAAAAGCTTGTGGGTGATTCATCGCTAAATCGGCTAAAACCTTACGGTTAAGTTCGATGTTGTTAGCTTTAATTCTTCCCATAAACTGAGAATAAGACATTCCGTGTAAGCGAGCACCTGCATTAATACGAGTGATCCATAAAGAACGGAAAGTTCTTTTCTTGTTTCTACGATCTCTATAAGCATATAACATTGCTTTTTCAACCGCATTTTTAGCTACTGTCCAAACGTTTTTACGTCTTCCAAAGTAACCTTTGGCTTGCTTCATTACCTTTTTTCTTCTGGCTCTTGAAGCTACTGAATTTACTGATCTTGGCATACTTTTAAATTGTTTTTGTAGTAGGCGGTTCTAAATTGTAAATGTTTAGTTTTTAATGTTAAATTTTATTTTTTTAAATGAACACTCAAAACTTATAACTTAAAACTCTTTTTAAGGCCTAACTCCATGGTTAATATTAATTTACCTTTAAAAGAATAATTACTTTAAACGCAATTGTTCTTTTATGCTGTTAACGTCAGCCTCATGTACTAAGGTTGAGTGTGTTAACGAAAGTTTACGCTTTTTAGACTTCTTCGTTAGAATATGGCTTTTAAAAGCGTGCTTTCTTTTGATTTTACCAGAACCTGTAAGTTTAAATCGCTTTTTAGCGCTGGATTTTGTTTTTTGTTTAGGCATCTTGTTCCTAGTTTATTAATTTATCTCACTTATTATTATTCAAACTGCAAGTAAAGCCTGCAGTCTTATTTGTTTACATCACAAGTAATAAATACCTATGATTATATTTTATTTTTTACTGGTTTTAGGGGCAAGAAACATAGTCATTCTTTTTCCTTCTAGTTTTGGCATTTGTTCTACTTTGCCTAAATCTTCTAATTCCGAAGCTAACTTAAGTAATAGTATTTCGCCTTGATCTTTATAAACAATTGATCTTCCTTTAAAGAATACATAAGCTTTGAGCTTTGCACCGTCTTTTAAAAACTTTTCTGCATGTTTCTTTTTAAACTCATAATCATGATCATCGGTCTGTGGACCAAATCTAATTTCTTTTACAATAACTTTAGTCGCTTTGGCTTTAATAACCTTTTCGCGCTTCTTTTGTTCGTAAAGAAACTTTTTATAATCTGTTATTTTACATACAGGCGGTTCGGCGTTAGGCGATATTTCTACCAAATCTAACTCAAGCTCCTCTGCTTTGTTTAATGCTTCCCTTATAGGATAAACACCTGTTTCTACATTTTCACCTACCAACCTAACTTTAGGAGAAAGAATCTGTTCGTTGATTTTATGAGGGTTTTTGTCTTCCCTGCGCGGTTGGGGCTTAAATCTTTTTCTTATTGCTATGACTAAATCTTTTTAATTAAACTTATTTTTTATTTTTATCTTCTTTTGCCTCTTCTTTGGAGAGATCATATTTATTTTTAATCCCAAAATTTCGGTTTTGGGTGTAACTTTAAAATGATTTTAATGTACTGTTTATTTCTTTAGTAACCATTTCATAAAAATCTTTTAAGGTAATTGCCCCTAAATCTTCGCCACCATGCCTTCTAACAGAAATGGTGTTTTCAGCCTCTTCATTTTCTCCTACAATCAGCATAAATGGGATTTTATTCATTTCTGCTTCACGTATTTTTTTGCCGACAGTTTCATTTCGAGCGTCAACGAGAGCGCGAATTTCGTGTTTTTCTAGCGATTTTAAAACTTTTTCTGCATATTTTTCATGTTTCTCACTAACAGGCAAAATAATAGCTTGTTCTGGGATCAACCATAGCGGAAAATTTCCACCAGTATGTTCTAGTAAAAGAGCAATAAAACGCTCCATACTTCCGAAAGGTGCACGATGAATCATCACCGGCCTATGGAGTTCATTATCACTGCCTTTATAAGTAAGATCAAAACGTTCTGGTAGGTTATAATCTACCTGAATAGTGCCTAATTGCCATTGTCTTCCTAAGGCATCTTTTACCATAAAATCTAATTTAGGGCCATAGAAGGCTGCCTCTCCAGTTTTTATTGTAAAATTTAAACCTTTTTCTGTAGCGGCATTGATTATGGCATTTTCGGCTTTTTCCCAATTGTCAATGGAGCCAATATACTTTTCGGGTTTATCTAAATCACGAACAGAAACCTGTGCTGTAAAATTTTCAAAACCTAATGAGCCTAGTACATATAAAGATAGGTCGATAACATTTTTAAATTCCTGATCTAATTGGTCTGCAGTACAAAAAATGTGAGCATCGTCTTGAGTAAATCCGCGAACCCTGGTAAGTCCGTGTAATTCTCCACTTTGTTCATATCTATATACAGTTCCAAATTCTGCAAATCGCTTTGGTAAATCCTTATAAGAGTGTGGTTTAAAATTATAAATTTCGCAATGATGAGGACAGTTCATCGGTTTTAATAAAAACTCCTCATCCATTTTTGGAGTTTTAATAGGTTGAAAGCTATCTTCACCATATTTAGCATAATGACCAGAAGTAACGTATAATTCCTTTTGACCAATATGTGGTGTGACGACCATTTCGTAACCAGCTTTTTTCTGAGCCTTCTTTAAAAAGTTTTCTAGGCGTTCTCTTAATGCAGCACCTTTAGGAAGCCAAAGCGGCAAACCTTGTCCTACTTTTGCAGAGAAAGTAAAAAGTTCTAATTCTCTTCCTAGTTTTCTATGATCTCTCTGTTTGGCTTGTTCAAGTAATTCAAGGTATTCCGTTAAATCTTTTTGTTTTGGGAAAGAAATCCCATAAATTCTTGTCAATTGCGGATTTTTTTCATCGCCTCTCCAATAAGCGCCGGCAACGCTTAATATTTTAATAGCCTTAATGATGCCAGTATTTGGAATGTGGCCTCCTCTACACAAATCGGTAAAGGTATCGTGATCGCAAAAGGTAATGGTACCATCTTCCAAGTTTTCTATAAGCTCTACTTTATACTCGTTCTTTTGTTCCTTGTAAATAGCAAGGGCCTCTTTTTTGCTGACGGCACGCATTTTAAAATCGTGCTTGCCTCTTGCAATTTCTAAGGCCTTGTTTTCAATAGCTGGGAAATCTTTATCAGATATTGATTTATCACCTAAATCGATATCATAGTAAAAGCCATTTTCAATAGCAGGACCAATCGTTAATTTTACGCCTGGATAAAGTTCTTCTAAGGCCTGTGCAACTACGTGAGATGAGGAGTGCCAAAAAGCTTTTTTGCCTTCAGGGTCATTCCAAGTATATAAAACTAGAGAACCATCCTCCTTTAATGGTGTGGTAACTTCAATAACAGTATCTTTAAATTTTGCTGAAATAACATTTCTGGCAAATCCTTCACTAATACCTTTAGCGACATCCATTGGCGAACTTCCCTTCGCAAATTCCTTAATAGTACCGTCTGGCAATGTAATCTTGATCATCTCATTTGTTTTATCGCCTGCAAATATATTGTAAAGTGAGTTGTTGAGCAATGATGCTAATCATTGAATTTTATTTTTTCTCGGATAAAGTATCAAGAACAGCATTTTTAGAGACAATATATAGAAATTAATAACAATCAATTTGCATATCCGTAATTATTCCTAATTTATGGAATTATTCCTATATTTGTTAAAATATAATTTTAAAGTTATGGATATATTTTCATTTTCGCTACATTTTACGGACGAAGAGTCCTGTGTTTTGCATTATAAAGGCCAAC
>JBGSQM010000190.1:0-7878 GCA_041738035.1 Cellulophaga sp. | reverse complement strand
TTCGTAAATACCGATTGGCGCCTAAGCTAAGTAATTTTTCAATTCGGTCTAGATTGAACTCCGTAGAATAGATGATTACAGGAATATTTTCAAATTCTATATTTTTTCTAATATTTATCAAGCACTCTTTCCCATCCATTTGGGGAATGTACAAATCCAAAAATATCGCATCAGGTTTATTCGGATTTAAATTTAACAGGCTTAAACTGTCTAATAATTCCATAATTAAATTAGCGATAATAATAACTTTTTATTACTATTATCCCGTAAGATTTTCCGGATAAATGTATATTTATAACTGATATAACTAGTTATGCGGCATGCAAAAGAAAGCTGAATCCAAATTGAGTATTAACTATGAATAAAAAATCTTCAAATCTTGACAACCTGATAATCTCAGAATGGAGAGAACTGGGATTTTATTATGACATTAACGAAGATGGTAATGTTAATGAATGGCGTTTCTTTGGTAGTAAAATCGGCTTACAGAGATTTGTTACGCTACTGGACAATTATATAAATGACCCTCGAAACAACAGTTTATCAGAACATGAGCATTATGGACCTTATGGATATTTAAAGATTTTGACTTGGGACAAACCTGAAATTACGGAAGACTATTTTGCGGGAACGATTGAAGACTTAAAAAGATTGAGGGATATTATTTCTCAAAAAATAAGCGAAACAAATTCTGGACAGACATTTAACATTGAAACAGTATATGGTGTTGGGAATTCAGCATCTGCAAGATTTTTTATAATGACTGACGACTTTGACCCTTACTCAATTGAAGAACAATATAAACGGTTAGACAGTGAGTAGGAGAAGAATGCACGACCGCATAACAAAGGCTAAACGCTATCGGGCGCATGGTTGTAAGGGGAAAGATTGTACATTTATTGAAGATTGTGCTGGCCGGAATGATGCGAATACAAAGATGCCCATAATACGTGAAATCCATCTTTTTCATCAAATTCTGTAACTTTTATTGGAATTTGTACACTAATTAGTTAACTTTGTTGAGTGATAAGAAAAGTAGTTGCATACAAACAATATTTCGCTGACTTTTATAAAGCTCAAGACGAAAAAGTTCGAGAAAAAATAGGATATGTTTTGGACTTAGTCCGATTTGAGAAACAAGTCCCAAAAAAATTCTTTAAGTACCTCGAAAATACAGACGGAATTTATGAAGTACGTGTGATTACGACATTCAAGAGTATAAGAATTTTGTGCTTTTTTGATGAAGGTAATTTAGTTGTTCTTGCAAATTGCTTTGTAAAGAAAACTCAAAAGACACCAAGAAAAGAAATAAAACTTGCAGAAAAACTGAAAAAGGAATACGTAAAAGAAAAAAATGACTGATATGAAAAATATAACGGATTTTGAGGATATCCTCATTGGAACATACGGAAAAAAAGGGACTGAAAAGCGTGATAAATATGACGCAGAATCTCTTGCTTTTAGATTAGGTGTAATGTTGAAAGAAGCTCGTAAAGAAGCGAACTTAACTCAAGAAGAGCTTGCGGAAAGAACTGGAACTAAAAAAAGTTATATCTCTCGAATAGAACGTGGACTGAGTGACATTCAAATGTCAACTTATTACAAACTAATAGAAATAGGTCTTGGTAAACACTTGAATATTGAAATAGCTTAAGGTAAAAGTACTATGGGCAACACCGGTAATCGTTGCACAAGCCCAAAATAAATTGTAGAACTATAATTAAAAACCGTCTGTAAAGGCGGTTTCTGTTTTTATACACTTAAAATTTCAGGTGTTTTAAAAGGTCTTAAAAGGGTATTAATAACTTTATAAAAGGTGTTTTTAAGACAAAAATAAAGCGCAAGTGCTCCAGCACCACTTTTAGTGCGTTTTTCAATAAATTTCATATATTTTTTGAGGTTGTAAGCAATAGCTGAGAGTTGCATACATTTATTGGCCTGTTTTATACCAATAGTATTTACCTTGTTTAAACCCATAAATTGGGTCAGAGTTCCAAATACAGGTTCTACGGTACTTTGCCGTTTTCCCTTCATATAACGCCCTTGACTACTTTCTACTCGGGCTATGTTACGCTCATATTCCGATCGATAATAAGTAACGGTAAACTTCTTTTCCTGTGCTGATTTCCCTAGGCATGCTGTGCGAATCGGACAGTCCAAACACAACTGTTTGGATCCGCGATATTCCTTCTTTTTCGTGTTATTCTTTTTTTCAATAAAAACCTTTTTAAATGGGATTATCTTTCCTTGAGAGCAGGTATAATGATCCTCTTTTTCGTGATAGGTAAATCCATCAGGACCTCCTTTATAAGTGCCATGCGCAGGTATAAAACTTTTTAAGCCTATAGCTTCTAAAAACGCATAATTCTCTCCGCTACTATAGCCTGTGTCGGCTACGCAATTTTCCCAAACGAGTTCCGATTTCCAAAGCCGTTGTTTTACACGTCTAATTATATCTGGTAAATGCTGACTGTCTTTACCGTCGGCATGGTATGCTTTTATATCGCTTATCACATGGTTTGCAGTATCTACAGTAAGCTGACTTAGATAATTTAGTTTTCTTGCCTTTCCTGGTTTTACACTAATGCGCGCATCTGGATCTGTTGGACTATAATGGGTTTTATTACTAGTATATCGACTGCCCTTGGCACCAGCTCCTGGGCGTGCATCTTGATCTTTTGCCCATTTGGTATTACGCCTTTTTATAGCTTGTAATTCATTGCTAGAAGCCGACAAGGTTTGTTGATCTTTGTCTGCTTTATTTTCTTTAGATTGCCTTATAGGTTTGTTCCTGTCTCGATTGCTAATGTTACGAATTTGGCGAAGGTGATTTTCTAAATCTTCTTCAGGAACTTTTAGTTCCAAAGTATCCATGGAAGCATTGGCTTTTACAGGCGCCGAATCAATAGTTTGCGTATGACCAGCGACCATACCTGCCGACACACATATTTCAAAGACTTTAGTAAAAACCGATTCAAAAATGTCTTCTGGAAATAATTGCCGTGTACGGCTTATGGTAGAATGCCATGGTAATTCTTCGTCGATATCATAGCCTAAGAAATACAAAATATCCAAACGCATACTACAATGGGCAATAAGTTTACGATCACTAGTAATATTCTCTAAATACCCCACTAAACAAAGCTTGAAGAAAACGATAGGATCGATGCTCTTTTGCCCGCTCGACCCATAAAAATTTTGAGTGGTATTGTAAAGAAAGTGAAGGTCTATAGTTGTATGAAGACGACGGTAGAAATTGTCTTCTGGTACTCGGTCGCTAAGCCTAAATTGATTAAACAGCTTCTCTTGATATGTCTTTTTTCCCTGCATACATAAAGATAAGAAACATTCGTTTTTTAAGCAATTCCATTACTGCTTTTTTCTTAACTTGTGCAACAGGCACAACGTGTATAATTCATTGCTAGTTATAGCCTACTTACGAAAGTCCTCGCGGACTTTCTATCTGTGATTTATTTGCTAACTTTAGTGCTTAAACACGCAACGAAATCATACACCAAACGTTGTGTGTAATTCCTCTCAATACGGAAAAAAATTAATCACTTTAAGCTAACGTTTAAGGAGGATATTAGAGAAAAAAAGCTGAAAATCAAAATCACTGACATTTGATTTTCAACATATTATAAAAACGTTAGTCAGAATGCAAAAACCTATTTTACTTGTATTAATTTTTTCTCTAAACTTTTGTTTCTCGCAGACGGAAAAAGACACTTATGGAATTTATTCTGACATTATAAATGGACTTGTAAAAAATTGGTTTGACCCACCAATTGAGGGCATTATTATGGTGGAACAGTACGAAGAAAAATACAAGCAGGATTTTAGCTTGATTAATGAATTGACGTTTGACACAATTCCATCGGCTGCTTTGAGCTGGTATGTCCGAGACAGTACTGAATACAGGCGGTTCACAACTGATAAAAACATTAAGAAAGTTTTAGCGGACTTATTCTCGGACTTTAAAAATCACCCAAAAATTCAATCGGATTTATTAAACATTCCAAAGGTCAAAATAAACAAATTGACTTCAAAAAAATACTATTCTTACATTAACCGTGGAAAGAAATGGAAAAAGAACGGTTGGAAAAAACTAAGTAAAAAGTACAATGCAAAATTTGCCATTCAATTTTCAACAATAAAGTACCGTGAAAATTATGCTAGCTTCTATTATGAATATTTATGTGGTGGCCTTTGTGCAGCTGGTTCTGTGGTACTAATGGAAAGAATAGGAGGCGAATGGACTGTATTGCGGGAATTTAATCTTTGGGAATCCTGAGAAAGCACTATTTACAACAATGCCTAAACGTAATGCGGACTTTAGGGCAAAACCGAAAGGTTTGTGTATATTTATAAAGTCGCTAAATCTTTGGGATTAAGCTTTGGACAAGAAAAAATAAAACTAAACCAAAAGCTTTAGCTTCGTGCGTAGACGGAAACGAAAAGTTTCCTTGCCTCCGCACTTCGCTTAGCCTAGTCGTTGGCAACATTTGCAAATAACAAATATTTTACTTACTTTTAACGTTAGTAACGTAAAACAAACCTATGATAGTTTCCTTTGGCTCAAAAGAGACCGAACAGATTTGGAACGGATTCCGTGTCAAGAAAATGCCGATTGAAATTCAGAACGTTGGACGTCGGAAATTAAGAATGTTGAACAACTCGCAAGATATTGCAGATTTAAGGATCCCACCCTCGAACCGACTTGAAAAACTTACTGGAAAATTAAGTGAATATTACAGTATTCGGATTAACAAACAATGGCGGATTATCTTCATTTGGGACAAAGGAAACGCAAGCGAAGTGGAAATAATAGATTATCATTAAAAAAAATAAAATGGAGAAGTTAGCAAATGTACATCCTGGAGAAATCTTGAATTACGAATTCCTTGAGCCATTGGAAATAACGGCATATCGACTTTCCAAAGACTTGAAAATTCCGCAAACACGAATTTCAGAAATTGTCAAAGGAAACCGCCGAATTACAGCGGACACAGCTTTAAGATTGAGTAAGTATTTTGGAAACTCAGCCAAGTTCTGGCTAGGACTTCAAGATGATTACGACATCGAAGAAGAGAAGGAATCTAAAGGATCTGAACTGAATGAAATCAAGCATTACGGAAATAAAAACGTTGTCTAACAAATGTATAAAAAAAATAGGGCAGAAAGTTCTTAAACAAAGGCTTGGACGTATTTGCAAAGTCCCCAAATCTTTTGATTTGGCTTTTAGAACAGAAAAGATAAAAACAAAATGCAAAAGTATTGGCTTGTAACTATAGTAAAAAGACATCGCTTACCAAAAGCCCGACTTTTCTTATACGAACCGTTGTGCTTCATTACTACAAACCAGTAACCAATGATAAAGTTCTTTAGAAAAATTAGACAAAACTTGCTTTCAGAAGGTAAAACTGGAAAATATTTGAAGTATGCTCTTGGAGAGATTATTCTTGTGGTAATTGGAATTTTGATTGCATTATCAATCAATAATTGGAATGAAACAAGGCAGATTAAAAAAGTTGAAAAAGAAATTCTAATTATTTTACTTGAAGATTTAAATTCAGCAAAAAAATACTCAAATCAATATATTATAAATGAGCAAAGTTATCTTGATATTATAGAAAAAATATTAAACAATGATTCATTGAAAACTATTTTAAAAAGTAATGATAAAACAATAGAATATTTCAACAAATCATTTTGGGATTTTGAAATAAAAATTCCAGTAATTAATACATACTCGGATTTGAAAAATGCTGGAAAAATTACAATAATTCAAAACGATTCTATAAGAGACAGACTTAGTATTTTAGAAGCAAATATTTATAATTTAGATAAGTTAATTCAGGATAGAATGAATGTACATCAAATTAGGATTGATGAAATTTGTGTTGAATATGTTAACTTTCTTCCTCTTTTGAAATTTAAAATGCCTGATTATAATATTTCATTAGGTCCCAAAAACGACTACATTGAAATTATGGCACAACAGAAAGTACGCAACTTAATGGGAGTCAAATCTGTTCTGACTAATGAAGCATTAGGCTACAGGAAAGATTTACACAATGAAATTGAATCAATTATTCAATTAATAGAAATTGAACTAAATGAAATTCAAAATTGAAAGGAATTAAAATAACGAAAGCACAACAAAGCCGTGTATAATTAATGGCTGGTTCTCGCCTACTTACGACAATCCTTTCGGATTTTCTAGTAGGTTTTTATTTGCTAAATTAGGTGCTTAAACCAAGCAACAAACCATATAAAACAACGTTGGCAATAATATAAAAAAAATTTGTGAGTGATTCGATTTTGGTGTAAATTAGCACCAAATACAAATATCATGGCAAGACAAAGCATTTCATTTACACCACCAAATGATGAATGGTTAAAGACGCAGGTTGACAATCAGGAATATTCAAGTAAAAGTGAACTTGTTAATGACTTAATAAGACAAGCTAGAAACCAACAAATCGAAATTGACTGGATTAAAACCAAATTAGATAAAGCCGAGAATAGTGGATTCTCCAATGATAGCAAGGAACAAATTTTAGCACAAGCCAAGTCGATAATTAATGACTGATTATAGACTAAGTAATGCTGCTAAAGATGACTTGATAAGGATTCATCGATACGGAGTTAAAAAGTTTGGAATGGCGCAAGAAGACAAATACTTTGAATCTTTTTTTGAGTATTTCAATATTATTGCTCAACGCCCATATTCATTTGAATCAGTCGATTTTATAAAAGAAGGATATAGACGCTATGTATGTGGTTCCGATAGTATTTACTATAAAATAAATGATAATATTGTCGAAATAATGGCAATTATCGGGAAACAGGATTTAATCAATATACGCTAACCTTACAGCACAAAATACCGTTACCAAAAATACCTATAAGTAAGGCGGAGTTTGGTGTTTAATCAAAACTAAGTGTATATTTATGTATCCGCAAAATCTTTAGGATTTTGCTCTGGCGAAAAAAAATAAAACAAAACAAAAAGCTTTTGCTACGTGCGTAGACGGAAACAAAAAGGTTTCCTTGTTCTCCGAACTACTCATAGCTTGAGCGTTAGCGGTCAGCATAAAATACGACAAGCAACTAATAAAATAAAAGTAAAATAATGGAGAATATTTTTTGGACAGGATTTAGTAATGAAGAAAGGCATTCTGCAATTAATAAAATTCAGAGTGCGGTTTCAAAATATGGAGACGTTGTTGTTGTTCATTTCTTTTCAGACATTTCTTTAAATATGACTATTGAAATTGAGGAATTTAAAATTGACAAATTGTATGACGAATTGACCAAAATTATAGGAGTTCAGAAGCCCGAATATTTGAATTCAATTTCTAAAAAGGAAAGAACAGTTTATATAAATATTACTATCGCTAAAGGAGCAGGCAACCTTAAAATAGAAGTTCCCTCTGTTCCAGGTTGACAATAGATGAATATGGAAATAAAATATTAACAACACCAACACTTTAAAATATCAGTCTGACGAAGTGGAAAAACCATTGATGAATAGACTAAATGAACAACTAGAAAGAATGCCGAACCGCTAGTCGAGTAGACGGCTCTCCCCATAAATGAAGAGAGTGCACCTCTCACACCACCGTACTTACGGGTCTCGTATACGGCGATTCGTAAACCGATGGGTTCAGTTCCATATAAAGTTCCAACATGGCTTTGTAAGCTCTTTGTTTTAGCCTTTTGAGCGTAAGTGTAGATTTCACTATTCATAATAACGCCATTAAAGCCCTGCAACTCCAAAACGGAAATGAAATGGCAGTAACGAAAGTGATACTTGCTACGGGACATTCTGCCAGAGATATTTATTACTTATTGCATAAAAAAGAAATTACC
>JBGSQM010000135.1:0-19782 GCA_041738035.1 Cellulophaga sp. | reverse complement strand
AAAAGGTTGTCGGCTTCATAATCCCTAAAAACATCAAATAATAGTTGAGAACTGCTTTGTAAATGTTTCATTTTAATCCCTTTGTTTGGGTATCCTGTAAATACCATTCCACTGATAACGGCAATATCTCTGAATTTTCGTCGTGCCATTTCGGTAGCATTTAAACTTTTTTGTAAATCGCTAAGCATAAAATCAGTCGTAAATAAATTATTATCTAAAACCTGTTGCATATCAATTTCTTGATCTGATAATAGTTCAAATCCGTAATCATTAAAAGCAAGGGAAAAAGTAATGGGCGATAACAAACTTATTCTATAGCCTAACAAACTCCCCATCGCTTCATGAACGCCTCGCCCCTCAAAAGGATAAAAAATGTGATGATAGCCGTCACGAGTCTTAAAGGTTTCAATCAATAATTCATTAGGTTTTGGCACAATACTCTCCTCTCTTTGCTTATCAAAAATATGTTTTAATGAAATAAGTTCTGCGCTCAACTCCCCGGTGTTTGTGCCTAAATAGTTCACTGAGCGTAGTCGAAGTGAAGTATCGGAGGGGTTGGGGGAGGCAACTTTGTATAATTCTTCTCGAAGTAATTCTGACATCTGAGCAGAAAAGGTAAGTCTGCCTCCCATCCAACTAGGGACTTTGTTAGTTTTTTTAGTCGAATTACGTACGTGCGCCTCCATATTTTTTATTCGGATAAATTCTAAATTTCTACCTGCAAAGGTAAACACATCTCCAGGTGTTAATTTGGAGATAAAAAACTCCTCTATACTTCCAATATACCCCCCTTTTTGATATTTAACGATGATATTAGCATCGCCAACAATGGTCCCAATTTGAAATCGGTGTCGCATAGCAATTCCCTTGTTATGTACTATAAATTTACCATCCGCTTCCACTTCTACTTTTTTGTATTCGTCATAGGATTGTAAACTCTGACTACCCATCACCAAAAAATTCAAAAGCCATTGCCATTGTGCTTCGGTGATAGCTTGATAGCAAAAGGTTTGTTTTATTTCTTGATAAATTTCCTTAGGATAAAATCCGTCCGAAATGGCCAAGGTGGTTAAGTATTGCAGTAGCACATCAAAACTATTCAAATAAGGTATTCTATCTTCTACCACGGTATGCTTTACGGCTTGCTGCAAGGCAGAAGCTTCAATTAATTCCATCGCATGCGTAGGCAAAAAATAAATAATACTTTCTTTACCCGGACTATGCCCACTTCGGCCAGCCCTTTGCAAAAAACGCGCTACGCCTTTAGGGCCACCAATTTGTATTACTGTTTCCACAGGCGCAAAATCGACACCTAGATCTAAACTAGAGGTGCAAACCACCGCTTTTAGACTTCCATTGCGAATGGCCTGTTCTACCCAAAAACGGGTTTCTTTGTTGATACTGCCGTGGTGCATCGCAATATCTCCAGCATATTCAGGATGCATTTCCAGAATTTTCTGAAACCAAATTTCACATTGACTTCTTGTATTCGTAAACAACAAAGTGGTTTTACTATTATTGATGATCGGCACAATTTCTTCTAACAAATGCAATCCTAAATGTCCTCGCCACGGAAAAGTTTCCATTGTTTTTGGGATGATACTTTTAACCGTAATTTTTTTGTCGAGTTTAGCTTTAATTAAGATTGATTTTTTAGGAATTTCTTCTACTCCTAGTAACACATCACGAGCCTCTTCTAAATTGCCAATGGTAGCTGAAATTCCCCAAATACGCATTTGTTTAGAAACGGTTTTCAAACGTGATAATGCGAGTTCCATTTGCACCCCCCGTTTAGTGCCGAGCAGTTCATGCCACTCATCTACTACAATAGCGGAGCAATCTTCAAATGTTTTACCATAGCCTTTTGATGCTAACAATAACTGCAAGCTTTCAGGTGTGGTAATCAATAAATCAGGCATGTTTTTTTTCTGGGCTGTGCGTTCTTTTATTGCCGTATCTCCCGTTCTAATCCCAACGGTAATTTGTGTACCTAAATCTGCGGCAACCCGCTCCGCTGATTGCCGAATTTCTTCGGATAAAGCCCGCAAAGGCGTAATCCAAATGGCTTTTAATCCTTTTTTATGTTTGGTTTTATATGCTGGATTACTTTTGATATAATTCAGTATAATGGGAAACCAAAGTGCATAGGTTTTTCCACTCCCTGTTGGAGCGTTTAACAATCCGTTTTTGCCCTGTAAAAATGCTTTCCAAGTGTCTTTTTGGAATTGAAATGGCGTCCATCCTTGGTCTTGGAACCAGTTTTCGGCAATAGCATATAGTTCGTCTCTAGTCATTACGAGCGTAGCGAAGTATTCTGTTTAGTCATATCTAAATGGTTATCTGTTTGTTTTTGTTGGTTAGTATGTAGGAGTATCCTTTTTCCATTTGTTCTTAATTTTCAACACATTCCTTCGCTTCGTTCAAAATTCGTTTTTAGTCGTCAACAGATTCCTTCACTTCGTTCGGAATTTGTGCCTTCAAATCCTTCAAGGTATTCGCATCCTCAATTTTTTTATCTTGTCGCCATCTTAAAATTCTAGGGAAACGAGTTGCAACACCGCTTTTATGTCTTTTAGATAGGGCTATGCCTTCGAAAGCAATTTCAAAAACGTGGTGAGGTGTTACGCTTCGTACTGGTCCAAAACGTTCTAAAGTATTTTTTTTAATCCAACTATCTATTTTATTAAACTCTGCATCCGTAAGCCCGGAATACGCTTTTGCGAAGGTAACTAGTTCTTTTTCGCCAGCTTCATTTTCATCCCAAAGGGCAAAAGTATAATCAGTAAAAAGGTTGCTGCGCCTGCCGTGTCCGCGCATGGCGTAAGTCAATACGGCATCGATAGTTAGCGGATCTACTTTCCACTTCCACCAATCGCCTTTTTTGCGTCCGACTAAATAAGGTGAGTCTTTATGTTTTAGCATTAAACCTTCACTGGATTTTTCTCTGGAACGATCTCTCTCTTTTGCTACTGCCTCCCATGAATTGAAATTGATATTTTCAGAGATTTGAAAAGGTAAAGGCCTGTTTTCTTCTGATGATAAATTGGTGAGATTATGGGCGTCAATTAATGTCACTATATGTTCAAGAATTTTTCTTCGTTCTGTAAAAGGTAATTTACGGATGTCTTTGCCTTGCCATTCCAATACATCATAAGCTTTCAAAATTACAGGTACTTTTTTAAGCAATGCTTTAGATATCGTTTTTCTGCCAATACGAGTTTGTAAATCGTTAAAAGTGCCTATATTTTCGTTTGAAAACGGTAAAATTTCGGCATCAATCACCGTTCCATTTGGAATAACTTTTACCAAACGTTCAAACTCAGGATATTTATCGGTAACTAATTCTTCTCCGCGACTCCAAACAAAAAGCGCATCATTTCTAAAAATAGTTTGTGAACGAATACCATCCCATTTGTGTTCTACCGACCAATCTTTGATATCACCCAAATCTGACACTTTATTTTCTAAAGCATACGCCAAATAAAAAGGATATGGTTTTGATAGATAATCATTTTCGTTTTCTTCTAAAACCAAAGCTTGAAATGTGATGGTATTAGGATCCCAATTCCCCATTAGTTTATAGGCTAAAATATCTTCAGGAATATCGGTAGTCTTTGATAAGGCTTTGGTCATCAATTTTTGACTCACACCAATTCTAAATCCACCTGTAATTAGTTTTGTAAACACGAAGCGTTCATAATAGTCGAGTACTTTCCAATTCTCGTATAAGTAGGCTTTTTTATCCTCATCTGATTTTTTTTTCAGCGCTAGCATTTCCTGTAAAAAGCTAGTCAGACTTTTCTCTGTACTTTGGGGAGAAGACGGAATCACCAAAGCAATGGTTTCCGCTAAATCGCCTACGATATGATAACTTTCTTCAAAAAGCCATAGTGGAATTTGGGAAAGCTCGGCAGCCCAAGTTCTTAGTAAGGTAGTATTTACAGGTCGTGGTGGTCTTCGGTGGGAAAGGATTGCTATGGTCCAAACTTTATCCTCGTCACTTGCACTAGTAAAATATTTAGCTAAAGCATCCACTTTAAGGCTTGTTTTATTGGTGCTGTCTAAGGTTTTTATTAATTGAGAAAAATTTTTCATACTGTTTTTTCGATTGAATTTTTTTCTTCTGATTCTATGTTTTCTTCACCACCATATTGCGTTTCCTCAGTTCTAGCATCATAGCCTAATTCTCTTAAATAACGAGAAAAAATATCAGAATAACCATGGGTACAAATCACTTTTTCAGCACCTGTTGCTTTGATGCTTGAGAGTAAACCATCCCAATCGCAATGATCGCTTAACACAAAACCTTTGTCTATGGCACGCCTTCTTCTAGCGCCTCGAAAAGCCATCCATCCGCTTGCGGATCCTGTTACATAAGGCACCATTTTACGAATCCAGCTACTGCCTTGTGCACTCGGTGGTGCTAAAACAATATTGCCTAGTAAGTCCTGCTTTTTAGTGGCCACCGTTATTAAGGTGGTTTGAGGGAAATCAACCAAAGGGCGCAACACCTCTGTCATATTTTCAATAGCCCCATGTGTATAAATAGTGCCGATTTCTGGATTTAAATACTTGAGTAAGCGCTGTGCTTTTCCTAAACTATAACCAAATAAGATAGACGTTTTTCCTTCGGATTTATTTGTAGCCCACCATTCGTTAATATCACTCATCACTTCATTTTGCGGCGTCCATTTAAAAGCAGGGAGTCCGAAAGTGCATTCTGTAATAAAGGTATCGCATTTTACCACTTCATAAGGAGTGGAAATTCCGTCATCCTCCGTTTTGTAATCGCCAGTAAATACCCAAACTTCGCCCTTGTGTTCCACACGCACCTGAGAAGAGCCGATAATATGACCAGCAGGATGCAAACTAAATTTTACATTATTTATACTAAAGCTTTCTCCCCAGGCTTTGCCTTTTACCGAAATTTCGCCAAGCCGGTGTTTAATGATGTTCACATTGTTGTGATGCGTAATATAAGCGTTATGGCCCCATCGGCTATGGTCAGCATGGCCGTGGGTGATGATGGCTTTATCCACAGGCTTCCAAGGGTCTAAATACACTTTCGCAGCACTGCAGTAAATGCCTTTATCAGTAAATTCAAGTAAGGGTTTTTTCATAACGGTTACAATTTACAAAAATTAAAGGCTGCAATAAGTATCAATTTTTAAATCCCGCAACGGTGTTAAAGTCAATTTTTAATGTGATGATTTATGATTATTCAAACTAAAAAACACTAAAATAATCCTATTTTGAATGATTATAGAACTCAAAAAAAATTATCTTTGTCCTTAATAAATTAGAATAAGTATGTCTTTTGTAGATTTATATAGTAGTGGAGAACATAGGAGAAATTTAGCTCATTTTGCCGCGATTGCATCATTAGCTGCAATAGATGGAGAGATAAATGTAGATGAAAAAGTAATGCTAGATCGTTTCGCCAGAAAGCTAGATATTACTGAGGTGGAATATAAGGAAGTGATGCGTAAGGAAAATAAATATCCTATAAATCCACCAACAACTTCTGAGGAACGTTTAGAGCGTTTATTCGATTTATTTAGGATTATTTTCGCTGATCATGAAATTGATGATGAAGAAAAAACTTTGGTCCGAAAATATGCTATTGGTCTTGGTTATTCTAGCGATAAAGCAGATGAAGTTATCGCTAAATCGATAGCTATTTTTTCTGGAAGAATAGATTTTGAAGCATATTTATTTCTTTTAAAACGATAAATTGAAGGTATCAATTATTCAATGTGAAAACATGGCAATGTCTTTATTTGAAATCTTTTCACCGGAATAATTTTCTTAATATACATAGGCAACAATGAACCTTTGTCCAGAAGTTTAAATATTTAAAAATCGGAGTATTTAATTTATTTAGCTTTTAGTTGGCGTGTACTTGTGCAATTTGTATCAAAAAAAGCTTTGGATTTCTTCACTTTTTACGCTCTCATTATCCTTTTTCTTTGATTTGGAAATATAACATTTGTTTCATTGGCAATGTGTGCAGCTGAAGATGTGTTAACTTGAAAATTTTAGCATGAGCGTATTTAAAAACACAACAACGAATCAAAAAAAAGAAAATTAGTAAAATGAGTAAATTATTTTTTTTCTTCGCACAAACCCAAAAAGAATGGATTCATTAACACAAATTGTACTTGGTGCTGCGGTAGGCGAAGCGGTTTTAGGAAAAAAAGTAGGTAATAAAGCAATGTTTTTTGGCGCCATAGCAGGGACAATTCCGGATTTAGATATCATTGCCCGCTATTTTACCGATAATATTACGGCTATAGAAATTCACAGAGGATTTAGTCATTCTATTGTATTTTCCATGTTTTTTGCGCCCATTTTTGGATGGTTAGTGCATAAAATACTCAAAAAAAAGGAGGCAACATGGCGGGAATGGTCATGGTTGTTTTTCTGGGGATTGTTTACACATCCTATTTTAGATTCGTTTACTACTTGGGGAACACAACTGTTTTGGCCTTTTGAAACCCGTTTGGCATTCCAAAATATATTTGTTATTGATCCTTTATATACGCTACCATTCTTAGTGTTTTTAGTTTTAACCATGTTTCAAGAAAGAAGCTCTGAAAAAAGAAGAAAATTTAATAGACTTGGTTTGGTTGTAAGTTCCTGTTACTTGGGTATTACGCTGATCTTAAAAGGAATATCATATCAAAAATTTATACATGCCTTAGTGGAGCAAAAAATTGATTATTTAGCTATAGATACCCGGCCTGCTCCTTTAAACACTATTTTATGGACGGCAAATGTAGAAACCGAAAATGCTTATTTAATTGCTAATTATTCTTTTTTTGACACACAACCTATCAACTTCGAAAGCTATCCAAAAAACCATCAACTTTTAGGGGATTTAAAAAAGGATGATAAAATAAAAAGGCTCATAAAAATCTCCGAAGGGTGGTATAGTATTGCCAAAGAAGGCAATCAAATTTATTTAAACGATCTCCGCTTTGGCTTAATGAGTATGGATCCAAAAGAACAAGAGTTTGCTTTTAAATATCAATTAACCAACAACGATGGTGCTTTAGAAATTATAGAAAATCCAAAGTCCGTTAGTGATGCCAAAGAATTACTAGCAGCCCTATGGGGCAGGATTTGGGGGAATTAATTTTCTACTTTTGCGCTAACCGTATAGCCTTGTGCGCAAGATGCCCTGCAATAGTAGGTTTTGAATTTGTAGAAAGCTCAAATTCTTAAAGAGCTTAAAAGTCTTAAATTTTAAAATTATAACTAATATTTTGCACCTAGCGCATGGCGCTAAGCGTTTGGCTCCTTAGGGTTATTCAAAGATTTTTCACTTGTAAATTATGAAAAGTTTCGGCTTGTAATTTTAACAATTGCTCTGTTTTTTGCTTTTTATAGGCATAAACAGCTTCTTCTTCTGTAATTTCTGCATGTATTTTATGGCTTATAATTTCATCCGTGGAGACCAACAATTCACGTTGTTTTACCTTTTGTTTAATCCATGATTTAATGATGCTCTCCTCTTCTTCTAACTTATAATCATAAGCTCCTTTTGGTGCTAATAACTTGGCAATAATAGGGGAAGTTTCAATAGCTAAAAAGAGTAGAAATATAAAGAATGAAGGCAGCCAAGGTAGTTTATTTAAAGCGGTAATCCGTGCCATTAATCCGTCAAAACCGTCAATAATGGGTTGCGAATCAGTAACAGCTTTGGTATATTGTGAGTTTAAGACCGTAATTTGACTTTCAATGTCAGCAATCTTAACGGTATTATTTGCTTTTAATTGACTTAGCTCTGCAAGAGCAGCATCATGCTTTTCACGTTTTTCTTTATACACTGGTCCTTTCCCTAAAAGTTTAGTACCCGCAGTACCTTCAGCTTCTGAAATATAGGTGTTATATAACCCATTTGTTTCTGTTTCTTTGGCTATAATTTCATTTTTAAGCTTTGAAATATCCTCATTTAAACCTAATAAAGCTGGATTGTATTGGAGCGCAATTTGGTTCTTATTGGCAAGTGTAAACTCATTCTTCTGTTCTAGTAAAACCTGATTAATTTCTTTTTCAAAAATTTTCATTTCTAAAGGTTTTGAAATGACGATTGCAATAATAATAGCTAAAATGATTCGCGGTGTCGCTTGTAATAGCTCACTACTAAACTTATCTCTTTTTTTAATGGTAGCAACAATAAAGCGGTCTAAATTAAAAATCAATAGTCCCCAAATTACGCCAAAGAAAATGGCGATGAGAACCTCATCAAAAACAGTAAAAAGAGCATAACTACTTGCAATAAAAGCCATAACAGCGGTAAAAAAAACGGTCGCCCCAATACCTGCATATTTATTGCGCTCTCCTTGTGGGCAATCGTTTAAAATATTGGCGTCAGTGCCTGAACAAAGAATAAAGAATTTTTGTAACATGATGATTTGATTTTTTTTGATTGATGAAGAAACTAAAGTACAAATTCTATTCCTAAGATATTGTTAATGCCAAAACCAAATTCTAAATAAAATTTATTTGTAGGTCTATTACTAATTTTAAATTATAACAGCAGAACTAATCTAACTCGATATATTTTACTAAAATCAAATCTCATTATCATAAGATTTTTTAATCAATTCTGCTTTGCAATTAATTTCTAAAATCTTGTATATATTTTTAATATGACTGCGAACGGTGTCTATAGATACAAATAAATCATTGGCAATCATTTTATAACTCTTCCCGGCAACAATACCTGTAACTATTTCATTTTGTCTAGTAGTAAGTACTTGGCTTTTAAGTTGTTTCTTTGCAAAATGGTTGGCAATTTTTCTTGCTATGGCAGGCGACATATACGAACCGCCTTGATGAACTACCTCAATGGCCTCTAAAATTTTTTTGAGCGGTGTTTTTTTTGATAAATAGGAACAAGCTCCAGCACATAAAGCTTCATAAATGCTATCACTATCCTCAAAAGTAGTAAGCATAATAATGGCTATTTCTGGTAATTTTTTTAAAATAAGCGGAATACCCTCAATACCTGACATTCCTAATAAATTTATATCTAAAAGAATAATTTCTGGAGCGGTTTTAAGTGTATTTAAGGTATTTAAAAATTCTTCAACCGAAGAGGTAATTAGCAAACATTCTAAGTTAGTTTGTACAAGAAAAAAGTCATTCAGACTTTCCTGAATTAAGGCATCATCCTCTATAATGGCTAGTTTAATAGTTTCCATTTTTAATTTTTTTAAACCATCATAATTTAAAAACTATGGAGTTTTTGTAAAGTTACCATATTGTAGTCATCACACAATCACATGAAAATGTGGTTTATAAATTAAAAGGTAAATTTAGGTGTATGCTAAAACCTTCCTCTTTTTTAAAGGTCACTGAGGCTCCCATAGTCTTTGCACGCAACTGCATATTGGATAAGCCCATACCCGTAGATTTATGGCACTCTTTTTTGCTTCCGTTGTCTTTTATAATCAATTCACAGCCTTTATTGTAATTCTGAATCGCAATGGTAACAGCATCAGCATCTGAATGTCTAAGAATATTAGTGATGGCTTCTTTATAGATTAAAAAAATATGTTGTTTTACTTGAGCGGCTAATTTGCGATTAGGAAATTTAACCGAAGTACTATCCACTTGAAATGTGATGCCTTTAGGGAGCAAAAGCTCTTCTCCCAATTCTTTCATGCGCTCAGTTAAATCATTGGTTGTACCGCGTCTGCTGTCAATACTCCATACCAAATCGCGCATTTGCGAGATGGCATTTCTACTAATGCCTGCTATTTTTTGAAGTTTGGATTTATCGGCGTCACTAGCGCTAATTTCCATGAGTTCCGTTTGCATGGCCAAGCCAGAAAGTAAGGAACCCACATCATCGTGCAAGTCACTAGAAATTTTAGTTCGCAGGCGTTCAAGGGCAAGGGCTTGTTGCAGTCTGTATTTAAAAATGGCATACATAAGACCTATAAGCACTAAAACCATAAGCCCAATAAACCACCAAGTTTTATAGAATATTTGATGCACGGTAATAGGAATTGACAGGATAGACGCACTAGCAACCCCTCTAGAGTCTCTGCCCTGTACTTTTAACACATAATCACCTGCTGGTAATTTATTATATCTAATATTGGGGGTATGCCCCCTATAAAACCACTTAGCTTCAAAACCTTCTAACTTGGTACTGTAAGTGTTTTTTGTATTCTGAAAATAACTTGGCATCGTCCAGTTAATTTCAAAATACTGGTCATAAGGTGATATCTGCACTGTTGATAATTCATTTTGATTAAAGTCTATTTTAAAATCTGAGGCTGTTCTACCATTATAACCAGAAATTTCTGTAAACCTCATTTTTGGTGGTTTGGATTGCTTTAATACTTCGTTTGGTTTAAACGTATTTAAACCGTTCATACCACCAAAATAAAAATTCCCTTTGCTGTCCTTAAAAAAAGAGGTGTAGTTAAACTCATAATGGCTTAGACCGTCTTCGGCATAAAAATTCTGAAAAACTTCACTGGTCTTATTAAAATAAGAAAGACCGTTATAGGTACTGAGCCACATATTGTGCTGGTCATCAAAAAGAATTCCAGCAACAGTATTATCTGATAAACCTTGAAGTTTATTATATATTTTTACTGTTTTACCATCTGCTGAGATACGATTTAGTCCACCACCATAAGTACCAAGCCAGACATTGCCCTCTGGATCTTCATCAACCACAAGTAGATAATTTCGAGAAATACTTGGTTGGGTAGTATTAGAATACACTTTTTCTAGACTTCCATTAAGGTTAATTTTTAATACCCCGTCATTTCGAGTGCCTATCCAAATAATACCATCAGTTTTACTTTCTTTAAAAAATCTAAAATCTGCAAAATCGATTTCTATTTTTTTATTTCCAAATAGCATGATACTTGTTTCCGTTTCAGGGTCAAAAAGTACCAGCCGTGTAAGGCTTTGCCCGAATAATAATTTTCCGTTTTTAAGCTTAATTATTGGATTTTGACCGCGATAGGTTACGCTAGATTTATAGTCGTCATAACTTTTGGTTTTCCCATTTTGCAAATTTATATTCATTAAGGTTTGCCCAAATGTGAAAACGCTTTTTTTGTCGTTATCCAAAACATAAAAAATAGAAACAAATTGAGCATCTTTTAAAGTACTTTTATCTAGGTCGAGTTGAAGGGTGTCGATTTTGCCTTCAGTTGTTTTGTAATACAATTTGTTTTGGCTTTCGCATTTCGCGAAAATAGTGCCTTTGTCATCTTCAAAAATACCGCGCATGGTGTTTCCCCAACCTTTATTTTTAGAGGAAAAAAGTGGATTAAAAAGCCCATCTCCAATTCGGATTTTAAATAAGCCATTGTCCGTGCCTACCCAAATTAAGTTGTTAGCATCTTTAAAAAATGAATTTATTCTAGAATATTCAAATTGAGATTTTAACTGTGCTGTATAATCCGTAAATACGCCATCGGCATCCATACGATATAATTTAGTATAACCTGCAAACCATATATTATCTTGATGGTCTTGAATGGCATCGTAGAATTGAAGGTCGTTTTTGAAAATATGTTTTGAGCTTAAATTAGCTTCGTTTAAAGTAAAAATTCCTAGTTCTTTTTGCGGTAAAAAATAATGTACATTATTGCAGTCAAAAAACGATGCTGTAAAATTAGAGTCATAGCCATGAACCTTAAAAGTGGATAGTTTGTAGGTGTTTAATAAATCGCCTTTAGCGTTAAACTTTAAGGTGCCTTGAGCTACACTAAGTATAATATGCCCTTTTTTGTCTTCTATTAATCTACTGTCGCCATTTTGAATTCTGGGAATAGCAGCCATGACTTCAAACTTTCCATTATTCAATTTTTGCAGGTAATGTTTTGCTTCTCCTGTTTTTTTAGTAAAATAATCATCCGTCTTGATCCAAATACTGCCATCTATGCTTTTAAGCAAATGTATGACGCTTCCTTTTATATGGTGGGTACTATTAAATGCAGTAACTTTATCTGTGGATAAATCTAAATTATACAATTTTGAATTCGCAATAAACCATAATATATTTTTGCTATGGTCTATTTCAATTTGCCCTCCAATTTGTTCATCTTGAATATAAAACGGATTGTTTTTGTCGGAATTATAGACCTTAAAATTAGTGCCATCGTAGCGCATTAAACCTACCTCCGTGCCGAACCACATATTTTCATTTTTATCTTGAGCTATGCAGGTAATTGTTCTAAAGGGCAGCCCATGATCTATTGTAAGGATATCTATTTGAGATGGATTTTGAGCATAGCATGTATAGCCTAATAAAATTAAGGCCATCAAAAGATAAGTAGATAGCTTTTTAAAGAATTTCAAAAGTGGTCATTATAATTATTAGCTGGTGATCAAATATACAAAAAGTTATCGGCCAAAACCACATCAATATGTGATTGACAAGGAGTTAAGCCTACAGTATTTTCGTATTATATAAATATTACCATAGAGAAAAAAACATTATGTAAAGAAGAGCCCAAAAAATTAGTGATAGGTAGGTCGAAGTTTCGGGGGGAATATAAGCGGTAAAAAAAAAGTTTGTTTTTAAATCAACCAGACAATTGCCGTTTTCGACCTGCTTTTTTTAATCAGTAATTAGATGAAGTTAAGGATAGTAGCGCTTATACCAGTAATTTCAAATGGTATTACTGCCAAAACGCAACAGAAACTGAAAAGAGTTTAAAACTTAATAGCTTCTGATAGGTTGATATTTAAAATAATGGTATTTCAGAATTTTAAATTTAAAAATCAAGTTTTACTGAGCGTAAACTAAATTCGCTTCTCATAAAGTAAACAATAATAGAGCTCAGGATAAATTGATTGTCTGAAGGCTACAAACGAGCCATAGCCTTTTGAAATTCTTTATAGAAATTTGACTACTTTATAGTGGAGGAATGCCAATATTGAGAAAAATAAACAAAATCTATTTAAAATCTAGCGGAATCTATAGGAAAAAATCTTTGGCAAAACCACATGAAGATGTGGTTGACAATGCCTATAAAACGAACTAATTTAGAATTAATTAAAATAGTACATTTTTACAGCCTTTGACTTTAGTGCAATTCGATAAAAAAATGATGGATTGGGAAAGGATTTACATTGGTTCGTCTTAACCTGATTTATTTTTTAAATGATTATCAATAATTTACAATGCAACCAATTAATCTTAAAATTTTTTTAATATGAAAACCGTAAAAACAATCACTATTGCCTTATTTTTATTTTTAGGCCAAATGACAATTGCTCAAGAATCCGTACAAAACCCAACCGAAGAAGAAGACATCAAGGTCGTAACCGATTATATTGATGCTCTAACGACTAACAAGATGGATATAGCTGCTAGTCTAATGGCAGATGACCATATAGGTTCTGGCCCTAGTGCAGGCGAAACGCAAACAAAGGCAGAAACTATTGAAAGTTGGAAAGAAAATCACAAAGTGCGTACCAATCAAAAAAACGATTATGTCAGAAATTCGTTTAGAGTCGTAGGTGGAGATTTAGAAGGTGATTGGGTTTCAGTTTGGGGTACCTATACATTTACTCAAAATGGTATTGATATGGAATTGCCTTATCAATACACAGCCGAAGTTAAAAACGGAAAAATAAAAAGATCTATTCTCTATTACGATAAATTAGCTCTTAATATAGCTATGGGTTATGAATTAACGCCATCAAAAAAAGACTGATTATTTAATTTTTTTTAGAATTTAAATAAATCTATTTAAAAGCGGGATTTTCAGAAATGGATTTTCCGTTTTTTATTTTAACCTTGGGAATTACGAATATTAAAATTTCACATGAAGATGTGATTGACAATGTTCAGAAAACCAACTAATTTGGTCATTATTAGTTATGCAGCATTAATATGCTGGTCAAAACTCCCCCCTGAGAAGATATTTAAATGTTGAATTGATTAGCAACGTGAATGGAAATTTCGAGCTAGTAGAAACAATCTTAAAATAATACGAACTAAATCAAACAACAAATGAAAAAAGTAGGCATCATTGGGGGGGCAGGTTTTATAGGAAGCCATATTACCAAAAGGTTTTTAAACAACGGGTTTCAGGTTAAAGTATCGACTACCGATATTTCCAAAAAAGAAAAATACCAGCATTTAAAAGAACTGTATTATACTGAGAACTTAAGCATCAGCGAACTTCTTGTTGAAAATAAGGAACAACTCGAATACTTCGCAAAAGATTGCGATATCTTAATCCATTCTGGGACTCCTTTTCAGTTAGACTTTAAAGATGCAAAAACCGAATTGTTCGACCCCACCATTAAAGGTACTGAGAACTTTCTAGAGGCCGTAAATAACAGCCCTAGCGTAAAAAAGGTGGTAATAATTGCTTCGGTAGCATCATACAATACTAATTTTCCTTTACCACCCGGCAACAAAACACCAACCCATACAATATGTGAAGCGGGAGTTCCTTTTATAAGCGAAGAAAGTCACCCATATGCGCAAGCTAAATTTATGGCTAATGAAATAGTCAATAATTTTATACAAAATAATCCCAATACCACTTTTGAAATTACCAGTGTATCACCCGTAGGCGTTTTTGGAAAGTCCTTGTCACAGAGACAAGATGCTACTTCTACCGGTTTGCAATTTTTGATCAAAAACAAATTAGCACCAAACCCTTTTGTGCAAATGCTTTATGACACTAATACAGAAATGGCCATTGTTAACGTCAATGATGTTGCACGTGGGGTCTATAATGCAGCCACTAGTTCTGGATTGCATGGTAAAAACTATTTACTCTCCAGTGAAACCTATGCCATGTCAGATATTCACCTAATGCTCAACAATAAAGCACCACAAAATCAAGCAAAAAATATTTATCAAAATCAACTGGCAATGCAAGATTTAGGGATTAATTTTTTATCCGTAAAAGATACTTTAATGGAGTATAATTTTTAAGGAGCTAAAAAAAAGATACCCTAGCCATACTTATGTTTACATACTTTATAGAATTTTAAATAAACGAAACTTATGAAAAAAAATCAGCAAGCTAGTTGTTCTGTATGTTTTAGCACTCTTTGGAAGTGTAACGCAAGCTCAAGCGTATAACGTAAACAAAAGTCTAAAAAGAATTTGAATAGTATTTGTGAAAGTTAGCAGGGATTGGGATACATAAGGTTTAGCTGTCCCTATTTATTAAGTTAAAAACATGAAATCTAAGATTCAAAACATTACAAAATAGACAAATAAAAATATCATGAATAAAACAGTAAAAACAACCCTTTTTTGTATCACATTGATATCCCTATTTTCTTTTCAGCTTTTGGCACAAAAAAGCAATTACAGCGACCTCATCAGCCAGAAAGCGAGCCAGATAGAGCAAAAAGTAATTGCTTGGAGGCATGACATCCATCAAAATCCGGAACTGGGAAACCGGGAAGTACGCACCGCGGCACTTGTTGCAAAACACTTACAATCCCTTGGCATTGAAACTACCACACAAGTGGGCGTAACCGGCGTTGTGGGCATTTTAAAAGGCGATAAAGCTGGGCCAGTGATAGCTTTGCGGGCAGATATGGATGCTTTACCTGTAGAGGAGGTGAATGATTTACCCTTTGCCTCAAAAGTAAAAACCATGTACAACGGACAAGAAACCAGCGTGATGCATGCCTGTGGACATGATGGACATACGGCCATATTGATGGGAGTAGCTGAAATACTGGCAAGTATGAAAAAGGACTTGAAAGGCACGGTGAAATTCATTTTTCAGCCAGCAGAAGAAGGTCCACCCGAAGGAGAAGAAGGTGGTGCAAAATTAATGGTAAAAGAAGGGGTCTTGGAAAACCCAAAAGTAGATGTCATTTTTGGTTTGCACATGGATTCAGAATCGGAAGTTGGAAAGATTAGTTATCGCCCTGCTGGGATTATGGCTGGTGCAGCAGATTTTAAAATTACTGTAAAGGGAAAGCCAAGTCACGGAGCAGCCCCTTGGAGCTCAGTTGATCCTATTTTCGTTGCCGCCCAAATAGTTACCAGTCTCCAGCAAATAGTTAGCAGAAATGTAAATGTTACTGAAAATGCAGCAGTGGTGACTATTGGATCCATCCATGGAGGAAACCGCAATAATATTATTCCTAGTCAGGTAGAAATGTTGGGGACGGTACGGACTTTAAGTAATGAAGATCAAACCTTGATTTATAGTCGCATAAAGCAAATAGCGGAAAAAACAGCTGAAGCTGCAGGAGCAGAGGCAATTGTAGAACTGCCTTATACGGGATATACTCCCATTACCTTTAATAATGTAGCACTTACCAAAGACATTCTTCCTTCATTGCAAAAATCTGCGGGGTATGAAAATGTGCTTTTAATGCCAGCTACAACGGGTGCAGAAGACTTCTCCTATTTTGCCCAAAAAGTACCAGGCTTTTTCTTCTTTATTGGAGGTATGCCCAAAGGACAGAACCCTAAATTGGCAGGACCACATCATACACCAGAATTTATAATTGATGATACCGCATTTAAAACAGGCGTGATTGCTTTTTGTAACTTGGTTTTTGATTATCAGAAGTTTAGTGAGCGGTAGTGCTTTGCAAGGATTATAAAGTGGATAAACACAAGTGATATGAGGAGAAGAGCATTTTTAAAAAACACCTCTTTAGCCACGGTTGGCTTGAGTGCGTTTGGTATGATGAACACCTTTGGTAACGGCTTTGGGGACACTTACAAAGTAAACGAACAACGGATCGTTAGTCGTATTGCTCAATTAGGCAAATTTGGTCAAGATGCAAACGGCCATGGCTACCGAGTTGCCTACACAAAAGGCGATATAGACGGCCGGGCGTGGTTTATAAACTTGATGAAAAATGCCGGACTTGAACCAACTATAGATGTAGCAGGAAATCTCATTGGGAAACGCAAAGGGAAAAATACATCTCTAAAACCCATCGCTTTTGGTTCGCATATAGACATGGTGCCTGATGGGGGTAATTACGATGGTACCTTGGGTTCGCTTGCCGCGCTGGAAGTGATTGAAATACTGAACGAAAACAAAATTACCACCGAGCATCCGCTGGAGGTCATCATTTTTGCCAATGAAGAAGGCGGCACCATTGGCAGTATGGCTATGGTAGGCGGGTTGACCAAAGAAGGTCTGCAACAAAAAAGTCAAATGGGGTTAACAATGGCAGAAGGAATTAAGGCGATTGGGGGCAATCCCGCCAATATTCAGTCGTGCATCCGAAAAAAAGGCGACCTAAAGGCTTGGTTGGAACTGCATATTGAGCAAGGGGGTATTTTAGAACAAGAAAAAATAGAGATTGGTGTAGTAGAAGGTATTGTAGGTATCGTGCATTGGGAGGTAACATTCGAAGGCTTTGCCAATCACGCGGGTACAACGCCCATGAAACTCCGAAAAGATGCCCTACTCGCTGCTGCAAAATTTATAGCCGAAGTAAACCAGATAGCTCTAAAAATTGAAGGACATCATGTGGCAACAGTAGGTAAGATTGAAGCACTTCCCGGTGCGTACAATGTCATTCCCGGCAAAGTGGTTTTGGGTTTGGAAATTCGAGATTTATCCGTCGAAAAAATAGAATTACTTTTTACTCAAATGGAACAACGAGCAGCAGCAATCGCCAATGAAACCAAGACAAAATTCAGTTTTGAAAGACAAGCCAATGAATCAAAACCGGCATTAACAGATAATGCATTGCAGCAGACCATTGAAAAATCTGCCAAAGCAATGGGTTTAACTACAAAATATATGCAAAGCGGTGCCGGCCACGACTCGCAGGAAATAGCCTTGATCGCACCCGTGGCCATGATTTTTGTACCCAGTGTAGGAGGCATAAGCCATTCGTTCCAAGAATTTACGAAAACGGTGGATATGGTGAACGGTGCGAATGTGTTGCTGCAAACGGTACTTGCGGTTGATAAAAGTGAAACCAAATAATAGCATGAACAGTTCTTAAAAAAGCTCGAATATTTAAAACCTGTAAAAACGAAAAGAATCGCCATAGAAACCAATTAAAAAATCATGAAAAAAATCAAAAATCTAATTCTGATACTCGTTTTATCCTTTTTTGGAGGTGTAACTCAAGCCCAAACCTATAACGTAAATAAAAGTCTCAAAGGATTTGACTCGTATATGGAGCAAGTCATAAAAGATTGGAATGCTCCAGGAGTTGCTGTTGGTATTATTATAAAAGGCGAATTGGTGTATGCCAAAGGCTTTGGTTATAGAGACCTAGAAAAACAACTACCAGTAAGCTCTAAGACCTTATTTCCTATAGCATCTAACACAAAACTTTTCACTACAGTGGCAATGGGTATGCTTGTGGAAGAAGGCAAGTTGGCTTGGGACAAACCCATAAGTAATTTTGTACCACAAATTAAATTTTACAATCAAGAGTTGTATAACACGGTTACGCTGAGAGACATGCTGGCTCATAGAACGGGCATTTCGCGTCACGATGGTATTTGGTATAAAGCTGGGTTTAGCAGAAAAGAATTATTCGATCGCTTGGTTTACTTGGAACCAGCGCAACCTTTGAGAAAAAGTATGATGTACAACAACCTCATGTATGCAGCGGCGGGCTACAGCTTAGAACTCTTATCGGGTAAAACTTGGGAAAACTTTACTCAAGAACATATACTCTCTCCATTAGCAATGAATAGCACCCTGTTTACCATTGAAGCCATGGAAACTAAAGCTGACTTTGCGTTCCCTTATTATGAAGATAGAGAAACAGATCAATTAGTAAAAAGACCTTTTTATAGAGAACAACAAGGAATTGGCCCAGCAGGTTCTATAATTTCAAACGTAGAAGACATGTCTAAATGGGTAATTGCCTTAATGAATAAAGGCGATTATCAAGGAAAAAATGTAATCTCCAATGCTATTATTACTGAGACACTGCAACCGGGAATCGCCACTCCAAATTCAGCTTTAGAAACAAAAGGATACGATGAAATCCTGAATACAACTTATGGAATGGGTAGAAGTTTTGCTGCCTATAAGGGGCATTTTTTTACGCGTCACGGTGGAGCAATCGGAGGGTTTTATTCACAAGTATCTATGATGCCTTATGATCAGATAGGCGTGCTTGTTTTTGTAAATGGTGATCATAACCGACCGTTAATAGATTTTATATCTTATAATATTTATGATCGATTATTGAGTTTGGAGCCAACAGATTTTAATGGGAGAAGTCTAAAAGATAGAATAGAAGGTAAAGCAACGAGTAAGGAAGCTCGAAAAAAAGCAGGAAATGATAGAATAGCTAATACAACACCGTCGCATCCACTAGCAGACTATATAGGTCAATATGAAGACCCAGCTTATGGCATACTAACGATAAGCTTAGATGAGGAAGTGCTTAAATTTGATTTTCATAACATTAAGCTACCGCTAAACCATTATCATTATGATAGGTTTGATACGCCAGACGATCAAATCTATGGCAAGTATGCTGTTAGTTTTTCCACAGATCCACAAGGTGAAATAGCTAAAGCCATCATCTCTTTAGATGAATCTGAAGTGTCATTCATAAAAAAACCAGATGCCTCACTTTCAAGTATGGCTACCTTAAAACAATATGAAGGCAGCTACGAGTTGGCTGGTGACCTCATCGAAATAAAAATGAAAGATGGAAATAAGTTGATTTTGATTAGTCTTGGGCAGCCAGATTATACCCTCGTGCCTTACAAATCGGACAAGTTTAAAGTAAAGGAATTTTCAGATTTTAATATCGAGTTTATTTTGGAACGTAATGAGGTGAAAAAGATGAAGTTTATAA
>JBGSQM010000123.1:0-11548 GCA_041738035.1 Cellulophaga sp. | reverse complement strand
GAAGAAGTAAGTAGCCCTACTTTTGGCCTGGTTAATGAATACCATACTGCAGAAAATGCTGTTTTGGCTTTTCATTTCGATTTTTACCGTTTAAATGACGAAAGTGAGGCTTTAGATTTTGGTGTAGAAGATTATTTCTCTACAAATGCTTGGATATTTATGGAATGGCCCGAAAAAATTAGTAGTCTTCTTCCTGAAGATATAACGAAGGTGTATATTGAAATTGTTGACGAAACTACAAGGATTATGCGCTTATAATGCAAACTAATCACCGCAGTGCACCAAACGCTATTTATTAAAATAACACTCTAAATTTGGTAAAAGTAATAATCTGAGCATTTGAAGATTTTTTTGAAGTAAAAGAATATCAATTCATTTATATTCTAAGTCCGCAAACCGCTCAAAGCGTAAAATCTAAAAATTACACCTTATATCTTTTTACTGAACTTTGTACTTTTACTTAAAACTATCTCACTAGTGTCCTATTTCACTTTTTAAATTTCTAAAAAGCCAAGCATTTTATGAGCTAACTATATATTTTCAAATTTCAATTAACTGTAGTCGTTTAAATCTCATTTTTATTGTATATTTTTCTATTAAATAGCATTTTTTCGATAAAGTGTATTGTTTTTACGTTTAAAAGTAGTATTTTCACGACGAATAACATTTTGTAAGTAATTTTTTTCTTACATTTGACTTGAAAATGAATTTAATCTTTAAAACCAATTTACGATGAACACAAAAAAAACCTTTTTTGCACTAGCCGTTTTAGCCGGCTTTGCCCTAACTTCTTGTACTTCTACAAGCGCATCTGATGATGCTGTTTATGAAAATGAAAGTATTGATAGAACACGAATCAAAGTCCCAACAAATGGGATTGATAGAACGAGAATAAAGGTTCCTACAAACGGATAAAACAAAATTTATGTTTTATTAAGGGTTTCTAAATACTAGAAACCCTTTTTTTTGGTTATACTAATAGTATATTCCAAAAATCAGTTGTTGAAATATGAAGAATGAAATAAACAAAATAGGAGCGAAAAAAAAATCAAAAAGTATTTACATAGGAAGTATTGTAGCTTTATTGATTGCTATTACTCCATATTTATTTTATATTTATGAGTACTTTCCTGACCAACCAACATACGAAACTTGGTTTTTTAGCTATGAAAGTAAATTTAATTTAAGCATATACGTTACAATGTGGTTGTTAATGGGTAAGTTTATACCCTTTATGCTTTTGATTTTATGGTTTTTCACTTGCAAACATTGGTGGTACCATATAATTTTGATACCAATCGCAATGTATGCTTTTCAAATTTTTAGTGTATTGGTAGAAGATACTAAGGCTGTGGATGAAGTTGAAATCTACTGGTTAATGCCTATAATGCTAGTGGTTACGCCTTTTGTGTATTTTATTCGGGTTAAACTTTTTGATAAGTATGTTTTAGGCATCGATTTAGAGGCAATAGACGCCGAGCTAAAGCAATACAAGGAAAAAGAACGCTTACAAAAAGAAAAGGAAACAGAAAGTAAATTACAAAAGGCACAAGGTTAGGCAATAATTAACACTTGTACACAAATGGCAAATGCGCCAGAGAAACAAAAAGCTCATCTACTAAAATAAATTAAGGCTCAGAAAGCAAGATTTATAAAAATAGGGTTTCCCTAATAAAAAGTTGTAAATTTGTTTTCGCTATTGTATTAGATACATAGCTGAAAAAATTAATTTATACCTTGTGTACTTTATATGAATCAGCCTAGTTCACCATTTAGCAAGCAACAACTGCTTCCACAAGAAGAAACTTTAGAGGTTTTACGCCAAAAAGGAGAACTTTTTATAGGGATTCCTAAAGAAAATCAATATCAAGAAAAACGTATTTGTTTAACCCCTGATGCAGTCAATGCAATTACAGCAAATGGGCATCGAATTTTAATGGAAGCCGGCGCTGGCGAAGGAGCACATTTTTCTGATATAGAATATACCAACGCCGGTGCCGAAATTACCCGCGATACGAAAAAAGTATTTTCCTGCGCAATTCTTTTAAAAGTAGAACCTCCGACCTTGGCCGAAATAGAGTTGATGAATCCGCAAACTACAATCATTTCAGCCCTTCAAATAAAAACACAATCTAAAAAATATTTTGAAAAATTAGCTCAAAAACGAATTTCAGCTATTGCGTTTGAATATATAATGGACGATGATGGCAAATACCCCGCTGTACGCTCTTTAAGCGAAATCGCAGGAATTTCTTCGGTATTGATTGCTTCTGAAATTATGGCTAATACCAATAGGGGTAACGGACTCATGTTTGGAAATATTAGTGGTGTTCCCCCAGTTGAAGTCGTTATAATTGGTGCAGGAACCGTGGGAGAATTTGCGGCTCGCTCCGCTATTGGTTTGGGTGCTAACGTGAAAATTTTTGATAATTCTATTACAAAACTCAGAAATATCCAAGCACGCTTGCGACAAACCGTTTATACCTCAACCATACAGCCCAAAAACTTACTCAAATCCCTAAAACGCTGCGATGTTGCCATTGGAGCTACTAGAGGAAAAGATAGATCTCCCGTTATTGTTACCAAAACCATGGTGGAATCTATGAAAAAAGGTGCTGTAATTATTGATGTTAGTATTGACATGGGTGGTTGTTTTGAAACAAGTGAAATTACTAGTCACGATAAACCTACTATAGAAAAATACGGAGTTGTGCATTATGCCGTGCCTAATATTCCGTCGCGCTATCCAAAAACTGCTTCTATTTCTATTAGTAACATTTTTACGCCCTATCTTTTAAAAATTGGAGAAGACGGTGGAATTGAAAACGCTTTGCGGTTTGATAAAGGCCTAAGAAACGGACTTTATTTTTACAGAGGTATTTTAACCAATAAATCGGTTGGAGAATGGTTTGACCTTTCCTACAACGATATTAATTTTCTTATTTTTTAATTTATAAACATGTCATTTTTAAAACGATTAGGTTTCTTCTTGTTCGGTCTTTCTATTGGTTTGGTATTTTTGGTTTTCTTTTTTAAGAACAAAGCAAAAGAAACTGGAACAGAATTTTGTTATTTCCCCAACTGTAGAGTGCTCAAAGATTTACGTTCCAAAGGATACTCTTATTCCGCTGGAGTAACGCAAATGATCGCATCTGGCGCAACGGATTCTCTTAAAATTAAAGCATTTTTCCTTTATGGTGAGGTAGATTTTGAAAATAGTGACACTAAATCTAAACCCTGCAAAACCTACAAGATAGCTTACGAAACAAAAGAAAAAGGGGATCAAACCATAACGGTGACGAATTGCCCAACCAAAATTGTAATTCAAAAAATTGAATAGGATGTTGGGTGTTGGGTATTAAAAGTTGCAAGTTTTAAACATTGAAAATTATAAGTTTAAAATTGAAAACCAATAGAAATTCTTGTTTATCGTTCTTTGTTTTCCAATTTTTGTCATTTAGCTAAAATAAATACATACTCATAAACTTTTTTCTCTTTAAATTGCCTTTGTAAACTTGTACTAGGCGAAGTTAAAGTGTGAACTTAAACTTTATCCTATGAAATTGCACTTACAGACTTGCACTGGGCGAAATCGTATTGTGAACTTAAACTTTATCCTAAGTACTTCATTTTTAATTATCTATTATTCACTACTTTTGTAGCCTAAAAGTCAGCTATTGAGTTCAGAAAAAATTGTTATTGCAGGCGGGCCAAGTACAGGAAAAACATCAGTTATTAACGCTATAGAAGAAAAAGGTTTTACGTGTTTTCATGAAATTTCTAGGCAGATAACTATACAAGCAAGAAATGAAGGCATTGAGCAACTTTTCTTAACCAATCCCCTACTCTTTAGTCAGCGCGTTTTAGAAGGTCGCATTCATCAGTTTAAACAAGCACAAAATCACCCAGATAACATTGTATTTTTAGATCGCGGAATACATGATGTGATTGCCTATTTAGATTGTTTCGAGACTACTTATCCTGAGGAATTTATAGCCATTTGTGATCAATATAAGTACGATAAAATATTTTTACTACCGCCTTGGAAAGAAATACATACTGCTGATAATGAACGCTATGAAAATTTTGAAGAAGCTGTAAAAATTCACGATTGTTTAGAAAAAACATATACCAATTTTGGATACACTGTTATAGATGTTCCTAAATTGCCTATTGATAAAAGGTTAGCTTTTATTTTAAATTCTTTAAATTTACGCTAGTGCAGCCAAGCCCAAAAGAAATACTAAAACAATATTGGGGTTACTCTGAATTTAAAACCTCGCAGGAGCAAATTATCAATGCTGTTTTAGCCAAAAAAGATGTGCTTGCATTGCTTCCTACAGGAGGTGGAAAATCACTTTGTTTCCAAATTCCAGCTTTAGTAAATCAAGGTATTTGCATTGTGGTATCACCCTTAATTGCACTTATAAAAAATCAAGTAGATACACTCAAAGAAAAAGGAATAAAAGCGATTGCCTTAACTGGAAATATTCCACAAGATGAAGTGATTGATTTACTGGATAATTGCCTTTACGGAAACTACAAATTTTTATATCTCTCGCCCGAACGTTTGCAACAGGATATCATAAAAGACCGTATTCTGCAAATGAATGTAAATCTTATAGCCATTGATGAGGCGCATTGTATCTCACAATGGGGAAATGATTTTAGACCTGCTTATTTAGATTGTGCCATTTTAAGAGATTTAGCACCTGATGTTCCTATAATTGCACTTACGGCTACAGCTACACCTGATGTTGCTAAGGATATAATTGAAAATTTAAAATTACAGGATTTTCATCTTGAAAAAACTTCGTTTTCACGCGATAATATTAATTTCTTAGTGAAATTTAACGATGATAAAAGTTATCAATTAAAACAGGAGATTTCTAACACAAAGAAAAGTACTATTGTGTATGTACGAACACGAAGAAATACCATTGAATTATCAAATTTTTTAAATCATCAAGCTATAAGCGCTACCTATTATCATGGCGGATTATCAAAAAAAGAAAAAGACAATCGCCTAGAAGAGTGGTTAAGTGATAAAGTTCAAGTAATGGTTGCCACTAATGCCTTTGGTATGGGAATTGATAAGCCAGATGTGGAGTTGGTTGTACATTATCAAATTCCGGATAGCATCGAAAATTATTTTCAAGAAGCAGGCAGAGCAGGAAGAAACGGAGCACCTGCAAAGGCGATTTTAATTACCAACAATGCCGATGAAAATCAAGTCAAGGGGCAGTTTTTGAGTGGTTTGCCTACCGTTGCATTCTTAAAGCAACTGTACAACAGACTCAATAATTACTTTCAGATTTCTTATGGAGAAATAAGTCAAGAAGTCTATTCTTTAAATTTTAATGCTTTTTGTGACACATATAAATTAAACCCCTATATTACCTATAACGGACTCAGAATGCTAGATCAGAATTCAGTTTTAGCCTTAACGGAATCGTTTTCAAAAAAAACAAGTATTCAATTTATAGCCACAAAAAACCAGATTTTTGATTATATAGAAACCTACACAAAGAGCGCGCCGATTATTCAGACTATATTAAGAACGTATGGCGGTATTTTTGAATACAACACCAAAATAAATACCTGGTTTATAGCTAAAAAAGTGAACTTACCCGAAAATGTTATTACCAAAACTTTAGAACAATTAGCAAAAGACCTAATTATCAATTATTCTGCCCATAGTAGCGATATAGAAATTGTGTTTTTAGTGCCTAGAGAAGACGATAGCACTATTAATATTTTTGCAAAAAAAGTGGATGTACTGATATCGCAAAAAATAAAAAATATTGATACGATGCTTGCTTATTTAAAAAATGATACGTTATGTAGAAATCAATATTTATTGCGGTACTTTGGTGAAAAAAAAGAAAAATGCGGGCAATGTGATGTTTGTCTCATAGCTGTGCCTTTGGATGTTTCCGTTATTGAATTAGCCAAGGAAGCCATTCTACAACAGCTGAAGATGAGCCCACAGACCTCTAGAAAACTAATTATTGAAGTTTTATATAAAGAAGAGGTTATATTTAATGCCTTACAAGAATTATTAGAAGACGAAATAATTACGCTAAACACTACTAATCAATACAAAATAGGAAAATAATGAAGGCTTTAAGAATTGTATTTATGGGTACGCCTGATTTTGCTGTCGGAATTTTAGATAGCTTGATACAACATGCTTATACCGTCGTTGGCGTTATTACAGCACCGGACAAACCTGCCGGACGCGGACAAAAAGTACAGGAATCGGCTGTTAAGAAATATGCTATCGCCCAAAATTTAAAAGTATTACAGCCCACGAACTTAAAAAATGAGGAGTTTTTAACAGCATTAAGAGATTTACAAGCCAACCTACAAATTATAGTTGCCTTTAGAATGCTACCCAAAGTTGTTTGGGAAATACCCGAATTTGGCACTTTTAATTTACATGCCTCCTTATTACCTGATTATCGAGGAGCAGCCCCTATCAACTGGGCGATTATCAATGGCGAAACTACCACAGGTGCCACTACTTTTTATATTGATGATAAAATTGATACGGGCGAGATTATTTTACAATCAAAAATAGCCATCAACGAAAATGATACTGCCGGTACTTTGCATGATAAACTAATGTACCTGGGAGGAGATTTAGTGATAGCAACGGTAAAACAAATTGAAGAAGGCAAGGTTAGCACAAAAAAACAACCTAATTCAAGAATAGAAAAAGTCGCTTATAAAATTAGCAAAGAAACTTGTGAAATTAATTGGGAAAAACCTATTCATAAAATATACAATCAAATACGTGGTTTAAGTCCCTACCCTGCTTCTTGGACCACTTTACATAATAATGATGAAACGCTATTTTTAAAAATCTACGAAGTAGCGATGATAAAAGAAGCTCATAATCATCCATTGAAAATGATATTGTTTGACAAAAAAACAATGAAGATAGCAGTTGCCGGTGGTTATATCAATCTTTTAGAAATACAATTACCAGGCAAGCGAAAGATGAGAACACAAGAAGTTTTAAACGGATTAACCTTACATGAAAATGCTCATGTTGGCTGAACCCTTGCTATGATTGAGCTCGTTGAAGTGTAAAAAACGCCCTACTTTATCAACAAACAGTTCGAGTTATCAACAAAAACCGCAATTTCCCTACGTTTTACTTGTGTTAACCACAAATCCTTATAATTTTGTTTGTGTATAGAAATTTTAACAACAATTAATTTAAAAAATTATGAACAAAACAGAATTAATCGATGCAATGGCAGCAGATGCTGGTATCACAAAAGCAGCTGCAAAGAAAGCTTTAGAATCATTTTTAGGAAATGTTGAAGGTTCTCTTAAAAATGGTGGAAGAGTTTCTTTAGTAGGTTTTGGATCTTGGTCAGTATCTAAAAGAGAAGCAAGAGATGGTAGAAATCCACAAACTGGAAAAACTATCCAAATCGCTGCTAAAAATGTAGTTAAGTTTAAGGCTGGTGCTGAATTAGCAAAAGCGGTAAACTAAAAAATATTTTAGTTTTATAATGAAAGCATCTCTTGTTAGAGGTGCTTTTTTTGTTTAATATAAAAAATTAATTTTCATAATTAGACTATCATAAGATTACATCCGTTCAGTGCCTATTTGTTTCTCTTTTTATATCCTCAAAACCAAATAGTTAAGGATAAAATTATCTCAAATGGAAAAATAAATAACAATATCAATTACAAATTAAAAAATTAATCATTTTCGTGTTAAAAATTAATAAAAATATATTATTTTAGGTTATTAACTAGAAATCTATGATAAATATTCAACCAAAAAAAGGAAAACTTTTAATTGCTGAACCCTCCCTTGCGGGAGATGTTTCTTTTAGCAGATCTGTTGTATTACTTGCTGAACACAACCAAGAGGGCTCTGTAGGTTTTATTTTAAATAAACCTTTATCATACACTATTAATAATCTAGTTCAAGAAATTCAAGTACCTTTTAAAGTTTATAATGGTGGACCAGTAGAACAAGACAACTTGTATTTTATCCATAAAGTGCCAGAACTTATTGATAATAGCATCGAAATATCTAATGGGATTTATTGGGGAGGAGATTTTGATAAAATTATAGAACTCATCAATTCAAATGCTATTTCTAAAGAAGATATTCGTTTCTTTTTAGGTTATACTGGTTGGGATTCGTTACAATTAGATAAGGAAGTATTATCAAAATCTTGGGTTATTGTTCCAAATAGGTATGAAAGTGATATCATTCAAAAAGCACCTGATGCCTTTTGGAAAGAAAAGATGATGGAACTTGGGGGCGATTATTTATTATGGTCTAATACACCAGAGAACCCAAGTTTAAATTAAGCCTCACCAATAACTGCTGAAAATAGCAGTTATGACCTCACCAAAGAAAAGGTAAAAAATATTTATAAAAATTTAAGTTTAAGTAAGATATACTTTAACCTAGCCTGGCGACGGCATTTAGCTTACCTATTAAATCACTGGCAACAGTTGTGGAATACTCCTTTTTTCTATATTTGGTTATCGGTTGAATACCTATAATGGCGTTGGTAATAAAAAGTTCATCGGCCTTTTGTAAATCAAACGGAGAAATAGAACTTTCTTCTAGAGTGTATGTTTCAAGTTTTCCGATAATTTCAATCAATTTTTTTCTAACAATTCCATTTAAACAACCATCACTTTTTGGAGGGGTTTTTATAGTACTCCCAATTACCATAAAAATATTACCATTCAAGGCTTCTAACACCATTTTATTATTATTTAATAACAAACAATTATCGTAGTTATTTTCTTTGGCAAAAACACTGCCAACTACATTCAGAATCTTATTATTTGTTTTTAAGGTTGAAAGCATGTCGGCATTCACATAAAAATCTTTGAAAAGTTCTACTTCATAAAAAGCAGCATTAAGCGTATAAAAATTTGTATCAAGCGTTTTAGCTTCGATAATAAAAGAAACTTCATTGGTTTCAGGGCAGTAAAGTCCACCATCATTTCTAAAAACGGTAAGTCGTATTCTCACCGCATTATTCTCATATGCGTTTGCTGAAATGGTTTTAAGAATTTGCGCCTCTAAATACTCCATAGTAAAACTCATCGGTATTTGCATTCGCAAGATGCGCATAGATGCCATTAAACGTAAATAATGGTCTTCCCAAAAGTAAATTTTACTATTGACTACTCTAATGGTTTCAAATAAAGCATCTCCATATTTAAGCCCTCTATTGTCAGAGGTGATGAAACTTGTATTTTTTGAAACTACGTTACCGTTAAAATTAAGCATAAAAAAACCTTGAATAAATTCAAGGTCAAAGATATTGTTTTAAAATAAAATACCCTTAGGCAGAGCCTAAAACTTGTTTTAAAGTACCTACTTGATTGGCCCAAAGCATTTTAGATTCCTCTACTTCATCTTCTTCCGCAAAGTCGGTTATAAATAAAGATACATCAGAGGTAATTTCATCGACAATAATACGCATTTCGAAAAAAGAGTCGTCCTCTTGCTCTATCCATCTAAACTTTACAAATTCTTCACTCTTTCTTTTTAATAATTTGGCTTCTTCTTCTGAACCATCCCATATAAAATAAAACATTTCTCCACGAGAATTTACATTGTCTGCAAACCACTCAGAAAGCCCAGAAGGGGTTGACAAATAATTATATAACAACTGAGGTGATGACTGTATCACGAACTCAATTTCAAATTTTACTTTTTCACTCATTACTATTCCTGTTTTCAGTGGCAATATATATATTTATATAGGATTAAAAAATTAAATTTGATATAATATTTTTATTCATCTTATTTTGATAGCTCGGATATTAAGCCATATATTTGCAGCCGGAAAAAATGGCGAGGTAGCTCAGTTGGTTAGAGCGTCGGATTCATAACCCGGAGGTCGGGGGATCGTGCCCCCCTCTCGCTACACTATGAACACTGGAAAAGTCAAGAATTTAATTCTTGGCTTTTTTTATTGCTAAAACATAGCTAAAACATTCAGTGCATTTTTAAACTTATAAACTATATTAATCTAAATGATACTAAACGCTATTACTTAAGGATTTAATGTGTTTAATTGGAGACGTAAATAGTAATCATATTCCAATTATGACGGAAAAATTTATTATTTGCCGTGAAATTGTAGAATTAATTTGAAGTGATTATAGAAATTTAGCTGATGAATCGGAGAGTTCAAAGTGATTATTTGACCTTCGGTATAAATTTTAGATGTCCAGCCTGCCACAAACCGAAAGCAAACATTTCAGCCCATTTTTGATATACATTATCTGAAGTAGCACTCGCAGAATGGCCTCCATCGTCTTCAACTTTATACAAAATCGGATTTTCAGACACGGAATAAGCTTGAATTTTAGCAACGAACTTCCCTGTCATCCAAGGAGCGATGCGTGGGTCATTCATTCCTGTAATATATAAGCCAGCAGGATACTTTACGTTTTTTTTGAGATGCATGTATGGATCCATTGCTAAAAGTCCTTTAAACTCAATAGAATCAGTCACAGTTCCATATTCTTTATAGTTTGAGCTGCCAGAAAATGATTCTCTTCTTAATGGATTTAAAACTCCGACGTCTACAATGGTAGCGGCAAAAAGGTCAGGTCTTTCTGTAATTGCTCTACCAATCATAATACCCCCAGCACTACTCGAATAAACTACCGTATTTTGATTAGATGTGAATTTATTGCTAATCATGTATTCTACAGCTGCATTTAAATCTTTCCAAGTATTCATTTTGGTCGATTTATATCCTGCCTTGTGCCAAGCATCCCCTTTTTCTCCTCCACCTCTAACGTGTGGTATGCATAAAACCCCACCTTCTTCAACCCAAGTTAAAAATAATGGGGAAAAGAAAGGATTAATGGCATCCCCATACGCTCCATAACTATAAAATAGTGTAGGGTTTTTGCTGTTTCGTTTTATTTCAGAATTATAAATGATAGAAACAGGAACTAAAACGCTGTCATGAGATGGTATTTGAATTTCCTCTACAACAAATTTTTCAAATTCAGGATATTCGGCATGTGGTGCAAGTTCTTCGGGTTTAAATTTTTTGTTCCTGAATGAGTATGAGTATCGTTCGTCGCTTGTTACCCATCCGGATAAGTTAACCCACAATTCTTTGGATTTTTTTCCTTGAATTGACAGACTAATTTTTCCCGATTTTTTTGGAAGTTCAATTTTGTTTGAAACGTTATCTGATAAGTGATATAGATTCCCTTCAACTCCATTTTTGATTGTAGTGTAAAATAAACCGTCGTCATTAATTTTATAGTCATCTATCACTTCATCATTCTTTTCTTCGACTAAAATTTCAGGAGAAACAAAATTCAACGTTTTTAAAGAAACCGAGCATATTTTTAAATTAGAAGCATTCAAGGCAGATATATAGATATAACCCTGGTCCGAAAACGTTCCTGTATTAGTGTAAACCATATCGTCTTTAGTGTAGAATGGCTTCCAAGAAACTTTTGAATTTGAAATCTCTTCAATTGGCAAGTAGTATGCATCCCAAAAATTCTTTACAGA